>PBSR01000014.1 GCA_002726335.1 Gemmatimonadaceae bacterium | reverse complement strand
GACGGACTGAACTCGCTTCCCGAAGGCTGCCGTGCTCGGCTCCTCCACCATCCGCTGCACTGGAATCCACCTGGCGCCCCACGGTGTGTATGCCGTTGAGCTGGCCCGCCGACGAAAGAGTGTGTCTCTGTCGCGGTGTGCCATGGTGCGGCTGTCCGGCCCTCTTGAGATACCGGAGGCGCTGGCTGATGACGAGGGGCGGTCGAAGCTGGTGGAGGCGCTGCAGGTACTGCGCCGTGGGGGCATCGAGGCGGAGCGGCCGTATTTCGCCTTGTCCGGAACGGCGTCCTTCATCAAGCGGCGTTTCCTCCTGCCCCGTGATAGGGAAGCGACACGTGAGCAACTGTTGTGGGAGGCCGGTCAACTGCTGGAACAGGACGAGGAGGAGTATGTCGTCGACACGCTGGTGACACGACGCCACGGTTTCTTCATCGCCGCACGGCGGCAGATCCTCGATCTACACGGGGCCCTGTGTCGCCAGGCTCAAATGGGACACCCCGGGTTTGACATGGCTTCCTTCGCGCTGTGCAACGCGCTGGAGAGCTGTGGCGCCGGCGGTGGTGGCATCGAGATCGTCCTGCAGGACGACGGCGAGAGCGCCCGGGCTGTACTCCTGCGCGATGGTGTCTACGAGGCGGAGAGCAGCTGGACTCTCGACGAGATGACGGCTGCCGGGGGCCTCGAGCGCTTCTGCGAGGCTGAACTCGGGGAGCAGGACAGTCTGCGGAGGCTCTGGGTGGCCGGTCCGGGCGAAACCGAAGGAAGGGGGGGATTGGCCGGACTCACCGACGAGGTGACCGATCTGGACCCCTTCATCGGGTTGCCGGTTGCGGAATCGGCGCGGCAGGCGCTGGAGAGTGTCGAGACCCCGCCCCGTGCCTACGCCATCGCCGCAGGGTTGGCTTTTCGCGGACTGACCGACAACTGAGAAAGTCTGATGATCCGGATCAATCTGAAAGCGAAGGCTTCGACGCGCCGCAGTGTGGGAGTCGCCATCGGGCTGGCCGTGGCTGCAGGCGCCTTCGGCGCCGCTCTCTACACTCTGGATCGACAGGTGTCTCTCCGTCGGCTCTGGTCCGAATTTATCACCGAAACGCCCCGGACGACAACCCGCCCGGTGGAGTCCGTCCACGCGCCGCCAGCTCCAGTGCGGCAGGAGGCTCTGCCCGACTTGCCGCTGAGGGGTGATGCCGTGTGGCAATCGCTGGCTCTCATGGGCAGACTACCGGAAGGTGTGCAGATCGCGGGTCTGACGGCCGATGCAGAAGGAAACTTCACCATGGAGGGGAGTCTCGTCGGCGACACGGCGCTGACGGCGGCCATGGACTCGCTGCAACGGTATACCCTCGATGTCAGGGGCACCTCATGGTCTTCAGGGGCAGCCGTCGTCGCTGTCGATTCCTGTCGCTTCACGGGCAAAGTGGCGACCGCACCTGGCACCAGGCTCCAACCCGTGCCGGTCGGGCAGGTGGCGAGCCTGTTCGCCCAGGCAACCGAACGGGCCGTCGCCAGCGGGCTGCAGGCGGTACAGGCCACGCCGCCGCGGATCGAAACACCAGGTACCGATCTCAGCCTGTACCATATGGATCTGCTGGCTGTCGGATCTCCGACGTCACTGCTCAGGTTCGCCTCTGCTCTCACCGATCTGGCAGCCAGGGTCGGCACCACCCGTCTAGCCGTCGTGCGCAGTTCAGTCGATGACACGTACAGCCAGGTCACCATCTCTCTCGACGCCATCGTCAAGGAACCTCGATGAACCGAGCCATCTACCCGGGCAGCTTTGACCCGATCACACTGGGACATCTCAATATCATAGAACGGGCCCTGGACATGTATGACGGGCTGGTCATTCTGCTGGCCGTCAATCCCGGGAAACAGTCCCTGTTCACCGTCGAGGAGAACCTGGAGATGCTGCGCGATGCCACGTCCAAGTGGCCACAGGTCGAAATCGACTCGACGACGGGACTGCTTGTGGACTATGCGCGGAAGCACGGAATCCGTCAGGCCGTGCGTGGGCTGCGGGCCGTGACTGACTTCGACGCTGAATTCAGCATGGCCCTGACAAATCGCAGCCTGTGGGAAGACTTCGACACCGTCTACCTGATGACAAGTGCAGAATACATGTTCCTGCGATCCTCCATGGTGAAACAGATCGCCGAACATGGCGGTGACATCAGCGGCTTCGTGCCCGACAACGTCGAGGCGAAGCTGCGGGCCCGCTTCCGCCGATGACTCCCCGGACCAGGCGAGCAGCACATGTTTATCGATGAAGTGACGGTCACCGTGAAATCGGGCGCAGGGGGCGACGGCTGCATGAGCTTCCGCCGCGAGAAGTTCATCCCCCGCGGCGGTCCCGACGGCGGCAATGGTGGCGATGGCGGCCGAGTCATCCTGCGCTCCGTTGCCAACCTGTCGACCCTCGTCGACTTCCGTTACAGGTCACGCATCGAAGCCGGGCGGGGGGGACACGGCAAGGGCAAGGATTTGACGGGCGCGCGCGGCGACGAGGCAGTCCTGCGGGTTCCGCCCGGAACCGTGGTACGCGACGACGCGACCGGGGAGTTCATCGCGGACCTAGCCGGTTCGGACCAGGAGTTCGTGTTGCTCAAGGGGGGCCGCGGTGGTCGTGGCAATGCGCGCTTTGCCACATCGACGAACCAGGCGCCAAGACGGGCAGACCCGGGCGCTCCCGGCGAGGAGCGGATCGTTCGTCTCGAACTGAAGCTGCTGGCGGACGTCGGTCTGGTGGGCTTTCCCAACGCCGGCAAATCGACCCTGCTGTCACGGCTGTCGGCGGCGCATCCGAAGATCGCCGACTACCCATTCACGACCCTGCAGCCCAACCTTGGTATCGTCCGCTTCGGCGACTACGACAGCTTCGTTCTGGCCGACCTTCCTGGACTGATCGAAGGGGCTCACCAGGGCAAGGGACTGGGGATCCGGTTTCTGCGCCATATCGAGCGTACCCGGGTGCTGCTGTTCACTCTCGAGGCGACGGACGAGACGCCGGAACAGCAGTTCGAGGCGCTGCGCGATGAACTGAGACAGTTCGATCCAGGGCTGCTGGAGAAGCCCTTCGCCGTGGCCTGGACCAAGGCGGACCTGCTCGGCCCCGACCCGGAGGCTCCGGCCTCACCGGAGGGGGCGGGAGAGGCGCCCTGCTTCCTGATCTCATCGGTGTCCGGTCATGGCCTGGCACCGTTGCTGAGATGGCTCGGTGAGAGTGTCGTCGCAGACCGGGCGCTGCGTCAGCAGGATACGGAGCCTGACGAGTCATGAACCGCTCAGAGCAGAAATACTCCGAGCAGCGGGCCCTGCTGCAGCTGCGTCGCCTGCCACGCGTCGGGGACGCTCGTTGCGCCGATCTGCTGCAGAAGTTCGGTTCGGCGCGGCTCGCCCTGGAAGGGCTGCGGGCAGACGGTGCAACCGTCGATGCCTCTGGCGAAGACTGGGCGGCAGCGCAGCTGGCCCGTGCTGCCGAGCTCGGCGCCCGGTTCATCGCGATCGACGACGAGGCGTATCCCGAGCTACTGCGACAGATCCCGGATCCGCCGATCTATCTGTTCGTACGCGGCCGGGAGGACCTGCTTCGGGAGCCGGGCGTCGCCATCGTCGGCTCCCGGCGCTGCACATCCTATGGCAAGGATGTGGCGCGTCGTTTCGGTCGCGATCTGGCCGGCCGGGGTGTCATCGTCGTCAGCGGATTGGCCCTCGGCATCGACGCCGCCGCCCACGTGGGCGCACTGGAGGCGGGCAACACCGTGGCCGTCCTCGGTTGCGGCGCCGACGTCCCATACCCGGCGGCGCACCGAGCGCTCTACGAACGAGTCCTCGCCGAGGGCGCGATCGTTTCGGAACTGCCTCTGGGCACGAAACCGCAGGCAGGTTCCTTTCCTCGACGCAACCGGATCATCAGCGGTCTGAGTCTGGGTGTCATCATCGCCGAGGCGCCGCAGCGCTCAGGAGCGTTGATCACCGCCCGTTGCGCCGCCGAGCAGAACCGCGAGGTCTTCGCCATTCCGGGAGAGATCACGAATCCGCGTTGCGCCGGCTGCCATTCCCTGCTGCGCGACGGTGCCTGCCTGGTGCGGGATGCCCAGGATGTTGTGGACGAGTTGTGGACCCGGCTGCCGCGACAGGTGCAGATGGGCGGCGGCGAGGCAGCGGACGCGGTGGCGGACGCGGTCGCGGTGGCCGAGAACCCCGTCGACGATGACGCGGGACGCCTGCTCCAACTGTTGGAAACCGGGGCGCAGCACGTGGACGGGCTGACGCGGGACAGCGGCATGGCCCCGGCGCAGGTGCTGCAGCTGATGTTGCGACTGGAGCTGGCCGGCATGGTGGAGGCCTTGCCGGGAGGGGCGTACGGGCGTCGACGCTAGAGCTGACGCTCCATCTCAGGCGTCGGGATTCATGAAGCTGGCGAAGAAGTCGTTGCCCTTGTCGTCGACGATGATGAAGGCGGGGAAGTCTTCGACTTCGATCTGCCAGATGGCCTCCATGCCCAGTTCAGAGTATTCGCGGACCTCGACCTTGCGGATGCAGTCCTGTGCGAGCCGGGCGGCCGGCCCGCCAATCGAGCCGAGGTAGAAGCCGCCGTGCTTCTGGCAGGCGGCGGTAACCTGGTGTGAACGATTGCCCTTGGCCAGCATCACCATGCTGCCTCCGGCGGCCTGNAATTNCTCGACATAGCTGTCCATACGACCGGCCGTGGTCGGACCGAATGAGCCCGAAATATACCCCTCGGGTGTCTTGGCGGGACCGGCATAGTAGACACACTGATCCTGGAAGTACTGCGGCAGTCCCTCGCCGGCGTCCAGTCGTTCCTTGAGCCTGGCGTGGGCAATGTCGCGGGCGACGATGATCGGCCCGGTGAGCGACAGCCGGGTGCTGACGGGATGCTGGCTGAGGGTTTCCCGGATCTCTGCCATGGGCCGGTTGAGGTCGACCTGTATCACTTCACCACCCAGTTCCTCGTCATCGACATCTGGCAGGTACCTCGCGGGCTCGGCCTCCAACTCTTCGAGGAAGATTCCCTCCCTGTTGATCTTGGCCAGTATCTGACGATCGGCTGAGCAGGAGACGGCCAGACCCACCGGGCAGGAGGCACCGTGGCGGGGCAGGCGAATGACACGGATGTCATGGCAGAAGTACTTGCCGCCGAATTGCGCGCCGATGCCCATCTCCTGACTCATCTTCAGAACCTGGGCTTCCAGTTCGAGGTCCCGGAAGGCCTGGCCGTGCTCGTTGCCTGCCGTGGGCAGGCTGTCCAGGTAACGAGTCGATGCCAGTTTGGCCAGTTTGAGGGTCTGCTCGGCAGATGTGCCGCCGATCGCCAACGCCAGGTGGTACGGGGGACAGGCGGCCGTGCCGATCATGCGCAGTTTCTCGTCGATGAAGCTGTGCAGCCGCTCAGGAGTCAGCAGCGCCCTGGTCTCCTGGAAGAGATAGCTCTTGTTGGCCGAGCCCCCGCCCTTGGTCATGAACATCAGCTTGTAGTCGTCGCCCTTTGTGGCAAAGAGTTCGATCTGGGCGGGCAGGTTGGTTCCGGTGTTCTGCTCCTCGAACATGGTCAGGGGCGCCATCTGGCTGTAGCGGAGGTTGGTCTCCCGGTAGGCCCTGGCGATGCCGGCGCTGATGGCCGACTCGTCGTCGCCATCGGTCCAGACCCGGTGCCCCTTCTTGCCCATGACGATGGCAGTGCCCGTGTCCTGGCACATCGGCAGGACCCACCCGGCGGCGATATTGGCGTTCTTGAGCAGGTCGAGGGCGACGAAGCGATCGTTGTCGGAGGCTTCCGGGTCATCGAAGATCTTGCGGACCTGGGCCAGGTGGCCGGGGCGCAGCAGGTGGGAGGCATCACGGATCGCCTGGTCGGCGAGCAGGGCCAGACCCTCGGCGTCCACCTTCAGGATCTCATGGCCCTCGAACTCGACAGTGGAGACGTGATCGGCCGTCAGCAGGCGATAGGGACTTTCGTCCTTGCCCAGGGGCAGGAGCTCGTGGTGGGTGTAGCCACTCATGGTCGGTCCTTTGGCATCTTCGACAGAGACAGTCAGTGAGGCGCAACGCTACCCGTACTACGAGAAGGTAGCAACCCGATTCGTCGAGGCCATCCGTCCGACCTCAGGCCGCTTTCTTGACGCTGGCTCTGAGCGCCCTGGCGAAGGCCTTCCTCGTCGTGTCGCTGAAGCGGTAGAAGGCCTCTTCTTCCAGTGCTGTGTAGCCCGGAAAGACGTAGTCCAGCTGCAGCTTGGGAAGTTTGGCGAATCGCCGCTGCTGGTCCGGTTCCGCCTGCGATCTGAACTGGATCTCCCATTTATCGTCGCGCAGATAGATGGCGTGGCTCGTGAACAGATAGTACTTGCCCCGGCAGCGCCAGCGGTAGATGCTCTGCCCGACCGTGCACGACGGGAAGTAGAACGCCTCGAAGTCGTCGCCGAGCTGGAAGCCCTCATCACCGAACTGCACCGCAGGGCACTTCGTCTTCGGGCGTACGCCTTTCCGTTCGATCCGATGATGGTGGAGCTCACAGCCAAACCGGGCGTGCAGGGCTTCGTGGACACCGTTGCGGATGGTGTCGTGGTGGTGACAGATCCACTGCGAATGGATACCACCCAGTTTCTCGATCTCATCGAAGTCCTCGGGCTGGGGCGCCGTCTGGTGACCGATCAGAAGATTTCCCTCCTTGCGTACCAGCAGATAGGTGTGGCTCGTCCCTCTCCTGTTGGGAGCACTGCAGCGGTAGAGGTTGGCGAAGATGCGTTCCATGATACTTCTCCCTATCGGTGGCGACCGATCAAGATCTAAACTGCAGGCCATTGCCCGCGGTCGCTCGTGGCTGTACGCTGGCGATTCGGAAAGTATGCCTCAGGGACTGGATGTATCCAAGTGTGGATATATAGACCATCCCTCAACCGAGGGGGAAACTCATGCGAGCACAGGCACTGATCTGCGATGAAGAACAGAGGTTTTCTATCGAAGACGTCGTGATAGAAGGACCCGCTGCAGACCAGATCACCATCCGTACGCACTACACCGGCGTGAGCATCGGTACCGAATTCGCCCTGATCCGCAACAAGATATCGTGGGGGCCCTACCCCCTCTGTACGGGATATATGGGCACCGGCACGGTAGAGGCGGTGGGAGCGGAGATCGAGAACTTTTCGATCGGCGACGAGGTGTACTTCCGCGGCAACGACGCCATGAAGCTGGCCGACGGCAGTCCGGTCAGTTCCGTCTCCGGCGCCCACTGCAGCCACATCACAACCAGACCCAACACGACCCACGGCGTCGACCATATGATTCCCGGAGCGGCGATGGATGTGGCCTGCATGTTCGTCATGCCCGCCGTAGGGCTGTATGGCGTGGACATGGCCAATCCCCGCATGGGCGACAGGGTGGTGGTGCATGGCGTCGGGCTGATCGGTCTGGGTGTGGTCGCCAGCTGCGCGCATCGAGGCTGCACCGTGATCGCCGTCGATATCGACAGGAAGCGGCTCGCCATCGCCGAGAAGATGGGCGCCAATTTCGTGATCGACGGAAGCTCCAGCGACGTTGTCGAGGAGGTGAAGCGCATCGCTCCGGAGGGGGCGGATGTCGTCTTTGAATGCACGGGTCTTCCCCAGTGCATCGATCCATCCATCGCGCTCTGCCGCACGCACGGTAGCTTCGTCTGGCAGGGAAACTACGGCAGCGCTCCAGTGGCCATGGATTTTCTGCCCGCCCACGGGCGCCGTCTGCGGATGTTCTTCCCCTGCGACGATGGCCTGCAACCGTGTCGCCGCGCCGTCGTCAAGAACATGGCCAGCGGAGCGTTGCCATGGGAGCAGTGCATCAGCCATCGCATCGGTTCTGCAGAAGCACCAGACCTGTTCCAGCGCCTCAATGAGGGAAAGGATGGCGATATCGTCGGCGCCGTCATCAACTGGCGCGACGGAGCGTGAGGAGATACCTGTGAGCACAGTACTGATCACCGGAACCAGCGGCTTTATCGGTCGAGCCCTGGCAGAGGCCATGTCGGCACAACACGAGGTCCTCTGTATGAGCCGCAGGAACCCTGAGCTGGATCTGCCCTGGATTCGCGGTGACTTCGGCCACTTCGAGGATCTGCGCCAGCTCGACGACCACGCCATCGATACGGTGGTCCACCTCGCCGCCGTGACAGGCGGTTGCCTGGAGCGCGACGGCCTGCTGGTCAACGTCGAGGGCACGCGCTGCCTGATGCGTTATCTGATGGACCGTGGCTGCACGAAGTTCGTCCTGGCCAGTTCTATCGCTGTCGTTGGCTTCCAGAGTCCGGAGTTCAGACCCCTTCAGCTCCCCATCCCCGACGAACACCCCTGCCTCGACCGCGACGGTTACGGATTCTCCAAGTATCTAATGGAGGAGGTCACCAGGTATTACCAGCGACAGAACCCCGACATCGACGTGATCAACCTGCGCCTGTCTTCGGTGAGCCCGGACGAGAACATGCCCGCCCCAAAACAAGTGAGCCCCATGACTCCGTGGGCTCTCGGCAGCATCACCATCATGGCCCGCAGCGACGCCGTTCGCGCCTTTCAGATGGCCGCAGAATCGGCATGCCAGCCCGGCGTCCGCATTTTCAATGCCGCCAGCCCCGTGGCCTGGGTCGCGGCTCCCGTGGCCGACATCCTCGGCAACTGGTGGGGCAACGACGTCGATCTGTCGCACTATGCACAGCCCGGGCGCGAGCATGATTCTGTCTATGACGTGAGTCGGATCGAAGCCGAGCTCGGCTTCGTGGCACAGAGACTTCAATGAACGAGGCTGAGCTCCTCGCGCTCCTGCGACGACTGGGCATCTCCTACGAGCGCGTCGAGCATCCGGCCGTCTATACCTATGAAGAGGCCGAAGCCCTGGTGCCGCCCCTGGCGGGGGTGCACACCAAGAACCTCTTCGTCCGCGACGCCAAGGGTCGGCGTCACTTTCTCGTCGTCGTGGGCTCGCAGGCGCGGGTCGATCTGCAGGCGCTGGCACGCACGCTCGGAGTGAGCAAGCTGGGCATGGCGTCCCCGGAACGGCTGCTCAAGCACCTGGGTGTGACACCCGGGGCGGTGACGCTGCTGGGGATCGTGAATGCCGATGCCGGCGCCGTGGAGGTCGTCGTCGACCAGTCGGTGTGGCACAGCGCCGAGCCACTGCACTGTCATCCGCTGGTGAACACCGCAACTCTCGCCATCGGGATCGATGGTCTGCAGAGGCTGTTCGAGCACTGCCGTCAGGACTGGTCGGTGCTGGATGTACCGTGCCGGCAGGCAGACGGGGGACCGCCTACTTCAGACCCCACATCTCCTCTTTGAGATCGAGGTAGTAGAGGTAGTCATCCGGGTCCACGTCAGGCGGGCATCGGTGGTCGCAGAAGGGGATGTACCCGCCGCGGGCCACCAGGTGGTCGACGCTCTGCAGGTAGGCTTTGATCGCCTCCCTGCCCTTGGCCAGCTCCAGCTTGTCGATGCCGCCCATGATGCCCAGCTCCTGGCCGTATTCGCTCAGCAGCTCGGCCGGGTGCACGCAGGAGTTCACCTCGTAGGGGAACAGGCAGTTGATGCCCACCTCGAGGAAACCGGGGATCAGCGGCCGCACGTCACCGTCACAGTCGGTGTACCACAGGTCGATGCCGGCGGCGTGTAGCTTGTCGCCGATGCGTTTGTATCGCGGCATCGCCACGTTCGTATAGAAGTCCATGTTGACGATGGGGCCATTCTTGAAGCAGATGTCCTCCCATCCGGTGCCGTAGTCCACGTCCACGTGCGGCAGGATCTGGTCCAGGGCGTCCTCCACCAGAACGCAGCAGGTCTCGACCATGTCCTCCACCATGTCGGGGTAGTCGTAGATGGCATAGGCCAGACCTTCGAAGGTGAGCATGTCGCGGATCTTGCCCATCATGGAGCCGCAGTTGACCCCCAGGGCGTAGTCACGGGTCGGTGGGTGCCGCTCGATGACGGCGGCCACGTCGACCTGGCGCACCGGGTCGTCCCGTCGGAAGCGCTCCTCCTTGGCGCGCTGCCAGTCCTCCGGCGTCACCACCGTGGCCTTGATGTAGTGCGGGATCGTGTCGTGGCCGTCGAGGGGGACTTCGGCCAGCAGACCGTCGGCGTTGCTCAGGATCCGGGTCGTGGCTGTCTCCTCCACCGTCTCCTGCGGAAAGGCGGGATGGAGCCACACGTGGCCGCCGGTGCCGGCAATGCGGTCGAAGTTGAAGAACACGTCAGCCTCGGCATTGTTGCGGATGCCGTTGTCGTGGAAGATGGGCCACTGGGTGAAGTTCTCATTCCAGTAGCCGAACTCCATGTTGAAGCAGCGGTCCACCGACTCGTAGTGCATCTGCCGGTTGAAGCGCTCGCGGTCCGTCATCGTGCCCTGCCATCTGGGCCTGCACGGTGTTATGGGCATGGCACATCCCCCTCCCTCGATCGACAATACCTGAGTTGATGTTCCGCGCGATCCGGGCGCGGTAGCCGGCGGATTATCACGACAATCCGCGGTCTGGTCAACGCGGCGGGTCGAGAGGCGCGATCTGCAGCAGGTCTTCGGGTGGGGTTTCGGCGGCGGCCGAGGGCACTGCATCCGTTGCCGGATCGCAACTCGGGCAGGTTCCGCAGGCGCTGACGGTCCGGCGCACGAAGGGGGCCAGTGTCGTCCACAGAACCCAGGCGGCACACACTGTGGCCACGGCGATGGTGAGCAGATCCTGCCAGATCGTCTGCACGATCCCTACCAATCCAGCCAGAGCCCCAGCCGATAGACGCCGTAGGCGGCGACGTAGGCGAGGACCGTCATGTACACAAAGGAGAATGCCGCCCAACCCCAGGATCTGGTCTCGCGCTGGATGACGGCCAGGGTCGACATGCACTGAGCGCAGAGGGCGAAGAAGACCATGACCGACAATGCCACCGGCACGGTGAAGACAGGCCGGCCATCGGCATGCGTCGCCTCCTGCAGGCCGCGGCGCATGGCGCCGGAGGTCTCGTCGTGATCACCGCCAAGACTGTAGATCGTACCCAGCGCCGAGATGATGATCTCACGCGCCGGAAAGGAGGCCAGCGTTGCCATACCGATGCGCCAGTCCCATCCCATCGGTTCGAACAACGGCTGGAAGAAGTGCCCTGCCTGCCCCAGCAGGCTCGCCTCGAGATGGGCCGCGGCCTCAGACAGGTGGAGCCGCTCCAGGGCAGCATCGCGCTCTGGTCCGGCAAGGGAGGAGACAACTGCCCTTTCCGTCTCAAACCGAAGGCTGATGTCATCTGAGTGGGGGTAGTAGGCCAGGGCCCACATGACGATCGTGGCGGCGAGGATGACACTGCCGGCGCGCACGACAAAGGCGCGGCAACTCCCGTAGACACGGAGCAGCACCGTACGCGGCGTCGGCCAGTTGTAGGCAGGCAGTTCCAGCAGGAACGGGCTCGAGGTGCCGCGAAGAAGGGTCAGGCGCAGTACGAGGGCCACGGGTACGGCGATGAGGGTACCGACACCGTACATGGCAAGCAGTGTCAGTCCCTGCAGTCCGACCCAGCCACCCAGAATCGTGCGATCGGGGATGAAGGCGGCGATGAACAGCACGTACACGGGGAGTCGCGCCGAGCAACTCATCAGAGGCGCGACCAGGATCGTCACGAAGCGGTCCCGTCGATCGGCGATGGTGCGCGCCGCCATCACGCCCGGCACGGCGCAGGCAAAGCTCGACAGCAGGGGGATGAAGGAGCGACCCGACAGTCCCAGGTTGCCGAGGAGCCGGTCCATCAGCAAGGCGGCGCGGGCCATATAACCGCAGTCTTCGAGGATCGAGATCATCAGAAACAGCAAGGCGATCTGCGGCAGGAAGATGAGGACACCACCGACGCCGGCGATCACGCCGTCGACGATCATGCTGCGCAATGCCCCATCAGGCAGAGCGCCGGCTACGGCACCGCCGAGGCTGGCAAACAACTGTTCGATGCCGTCCATCATTGGCGCCGACCACGAGTAGATTCCCTGGAACAGTGCGGCGCTGATACCGAGGAAGACGACGAGACCCACCAGGCGGTGGGTGAGGATCCTGTCGATCCCGTCGGAGCGACTGGTGCGCAGTTCGTCGTCATGGCGCACGCATCCATCGAGAGTGGCTTCGATCCACGCATAACGAGCCTCAGACTCGATGGTGGACAGGGGCGCGGAAACACCGACAGCACGGCGCCGGTCGGATAACTGGCGGGCCATGTCCGGGCCGCCGGCGGCGATCAGTCGTTCTTCGGCGACGCCACCATCGTCGACCAGGGCGCGCAGGGCCTGGGGGCCGGTGAGAGGGCGCACTCCCTCCCTCGACTCGGTCAACCGCAGGGTGCTGTGTACCTGCTGCGTCAGATCGTCCGGCATCCGGGCCGTCGGCGGCGGCTGCCACGGCTCGGTCAGAACCCGCGTCAGTGCTCCACGCAGTTCGTCGATGCCCTGACGTCGTTGGGCAACGATGGCAATCACCGGCACACCCAGTCTGTCCGACAGGAACCCGGCGTTGATATGGATACCGTGGGCGGCGGCGATATCGGTCATGTTGAGGGCGACAATCAGCGGCAGGCCCGCCTCGAGCACCTGGGAGACGAGGTATAGATTGCGTCGCAGGTTGGTGGCATCGACGATGGCTACGACGGCGTCGATCGGCGTATCATCGCCTTCATCGAAGAGGACATCGACGGCGATCATTTCGTCGGGTGAATCAGCCGACAGGCTGTAGGTGCCCGGCAGATCCACCATCTCGATCCGTGTGCTGTCGGACAGGTCGACAGAACCGGTCTTGCGTTCCACGGTCACGCCTGGATAGTTACCTATCCGTTGCGACAGTCCCGTGAGAGCGTTGAAGAGAGTGGTCTTGCCCGTGTTCGGGTTGCCGATCAGGGCAACCGTGCGGGTCGCCGGGGTGGCGCGCACGGGCTGCAAGAGGGGGATGGAGCTAGAGGACGGTGGGTTCGGCGGCGGCGACGCGGATGGCTGCCGCATCCGCCCGGCGCAGGGCGAGGCGGGCCTCGCCAACCTGAATTACGAGCCGGGTGCCGGTGCGCAGGACGCGCAATCGAACCCCGGGCAACAGACCGAGTTCTCTAAGTCTGCAGGAAAGACGATCGGCCCAGGGCACATCGACGACGATCGCGTCTCGACCCCGTCGCCATTCGGACAGGGCACCCTCGTGCAGGTTGGTTTCGGCGGCATGGCGTCGCCACGGCAGGAAGCTCATCATCTCGCTGGTCCTCGTTGTTCGGAAGCCACAAGATTAGTTTGGTCTACCAAACAGTTGGTCGGTAAGGCCAAATATACACAAGTCCGATGGAGAATCAACCACTATTCGCGCCACGTTAACTTGAGGCGGACCGGAGAGGCTACGCGATTCCCCTTGACCTCTACCAGGGATCTGGTTACGTTGACCATCCAAATGTTTGGCATGCCAAACATTCGGTAGATATGACAGACACGAACCGAACTGGTGGGGGACCACCAGGCTCACTCACAGACAGAGGGAACTACTGCACCATGAGACGACTGACAGATCTGGCGATGGTCCTGTGCACGCTGGCGGTGACGGCCCATGCCTCAGAGCGGCCAGCCGTTCAGGGCGGCGTGTACGACAAGCCCTATCTCAAAGGGACCACAGGCGGTACCGCCGTGGGTGGGTACATCGATCACGAGCTGTTCTGGAACGAAAAGAAGAAGACCTTCGACCAGCATCGCTTCATCCCGTTCCTGTTCAGTGAAGTGAGCGACGGGATCCACGTGTCGGCGGAGATCGAGTTCGAACATGGCGGCAATGTCGACGGTGACGGCGAGGTCAAGCTCGAATATGCCACGCTGGACATCACGTTCCACGAAGCAGCCACGTTCCGCGGGGGTGTCATCCTGTCGCCCCTGGGTCGCTTCAACCTGATCCACGACAGCCCGCTCAACGACCTGACGAACCGGCCGTTGATGGCGCGGGAGATCATACCTACGACATTGAGCGAGTCGGGGATGGGATTGTTCGGGACACTGTACCCGAGCGAAACCGCCGTCGTCGGCTACGAACTCTATCTGGTCAACGGCTTTGGCGAAGCAGCGGCTACCCGCATCCGCTCCGGGCGAGGCAGCCAGAAGCAGGACAACAACGAGGACAAGTCGATCGTCGGCCGGCTGAACTACTCGCCTGCACTGGGTCTGGACGTGGGCGGCTCATTCCACGTGGGAGCCTACGATGACGCGGGTGATCACAATCTGTCGATTCTCGCCGCCGATGCCTCCTGGAACCGGGGCCCCTTCGAGCTGCGGGGGGAGTTTGCCACGGCCAGCATCGACGGTGCCGCGGAGGATGAGCGTTCCGGCTACTACGCGCAGGCGGCCTACCATTTCCTCCCGGGCCGGCTGTCGTTTGTGAATTCCATCTTCACCGTGACGGCACGCTACGATCACATCGACCTGGGGGCGACCGACGAGACCCGAACCACCCTGGGGCTGAACTTCCGCCCGGAGGAAGAAACGGTCATCAAACTCGACTATGAGATCTACGACCAGGACGATGACAGCAGCGGCCTGATTCTGTCCCTGGCCTCCTATTTCTAGATCCATGCCACAGGCCTTTCGATCTACCCCGGTTGCGGCACTGTTTCTGACCGCTGTCGCCGTCGTCGCCGAACCGACGCCGGAGCAGATCGGCGACGTGCAGGTCTTTCTTTCCGCGGAAGAGGCTCTGACTCGGGCCTATCCGCAGGCGACGCGCTTCGAGGAGCAGTTCACAGTACTGACAGACAGCCTCTGCGCGCGGTTGGCCCAACGGGGGGTCCGTGCCTTTGTGGGTGATTCTGCCGCCGTCTATATTGCCCACGACTCGACGGGAGGGTCCCTCGGATACGCCGTCATCGACGAAGAGATCGGCAAGTATCGTCCGATCACCTACCTCGTCGCCGTCGACCTGCAGTACCGAGTGTCCAGCGTGGCTATCCTGGTGTACCGCGAGAGTCGCGGTGGCGAGGTTCGCCGGCAGCGGTTCCTGCGCCAGTATCGCGGCAAGGATGGCCGCGACCCGATCCGGATCAACCGGGATATCATCAACATCACAGGTGCTACCATGTCGGTGCGGGCGCTGAACACGGGTGTGCGCAAGTCGCTGTCTCTACTGGAGGAGACCTTCGACGAATCGGCTGATCGCTCGTCACCGGACTGACGACACGCCAACCGATGCGCTACTTCACGAACCGCTCCATGCTCGCCCGCATGGAATTCAACACAAAACTGATCGTCACCTACTTCCTGGTATTCATGCTGGCTGCCTCGGCCTTCTCGATCTTCATGTCCTGGGAGCGCACCCGGATCAGCACGGACGGTGCGGCAGCGTACTATCGAGGCGACGAGTCCCGCATGATGTTCGCCAAGGGCCGGCTCGAGCTCATCGAGACGACCCACTTCCATCTCTTTATCACACCCCTCATCGTGCTCACCGTGGGGCATCTGTTCCTGCTGAGCGCCTGGAACCGTCGGTGGAAGGCGGTAGTCGTCACCTCTGCCTTCGGCTATGCTGCCCTCGATGTGGCCAAGCCCTGGCTCGTGCGCTATGTGGCGCCGGAGTTCGGCGTACTGGCGCCGATCAACTCGGCGCTGTTCGGGGCGACAATGCTGCTGTGTATCCTCGTCCCGCTCTACGAGATCTGGTTTCTCAAAGTGGACACCACACCCCGGCTTTCCTGATGAAGGCCTGGCAGATCCGGGTCGATACGGGCGGCACCTTCACCGACGCTCTCGGCATCGACCCGACCGGTCGTCTGCACCGCACGAAGGTCCTCAGCAGCAGCGCCCTGCGCGGGCGTATCACGGAGCGCCTCTCTGATCATGCCCTTCGCGTCGACATGCCAGGCGACCTGCCGGCGGGTTTCCTTCGCGGGTACCGGTTGCGCCTCGTCGGCCTCAGTGACGCGGGCGACGGTCCACGTGTCCTCGACTTCGACGGTGGGGGGCAGATCACGGTGGACGGGTGTCTGCCGCACGAGGCCTGCGCCGGGGCCGCATTCCAGGTGTCTGCCGGGGAGGAGGCGCCGGTGCTGGCGGCGCGGCTGCTCACCGGTACGGCCCTTGCGGATCCCCTTCCCGACATGGAGCTGCGGCTGGCGACGACACGGGGTACCAACGCGCTGCTGGAACGAAAGGGCGTACCGACGGCCCTGTTCGTCACCCGTGGTTTCGGCGATCTGCTGCGCATCGGCGATCAGCAACGACCGGATCTGTTCGCGCTGCACGTGCGCAAGCCGACGCCATTGACCGAGGACGTTGTCGAGGTGGACGAACGGCTCGATGCCGCCGGCCAGGTGCTGCAGCCGCTGTCGCTGGCAGGGCTGGACGGCTGCCTCGACGAACTGAAGTCGAGGGGTGTCACAGCCGCAGCCATCGCTTTCATGCACAGCTATCGCAACCCCGAGCATGAGCTGTGCTTTGCGGAGTTCCTGCAGGACCGTGGCTTCGAAACCGTCGCCGTGTCGTCGGTCCTGGCGCCGCTGATCAAGATCCTGCCACGGGCGCAGACCGCCGTGGTCGAAGCCTGTCTGGGTCCCATCATCGACGGCTATCTCGATCGTGTCGGATCGTGCGTGGCCGGTACGGTGCATGCCATGACGAGCGCCGGGGGGCTGGTAGAGCGCAGCCGGTATCGAGCCAAGGACAGCCTGCTCTCCGGCCCTGCGGGTGGGGTCGCCGGCGCTGCGGCGGCGGGCGGGGCCAGCGACGAGGATCGCATCATCTCCTTCGACATGGGCGGCACGAGCACGGATGTGGCGCGCTGGGACGGCGACTTCGAATACCAGTTCGAACACACCGTCGGTGACGCCCGCCTCGTGGCGCCTGCCCTGGCCATCGAGACCGTGGCTGCCGGCGGCGGCTCGATCTGCCGTTTCGCCGAGGGCCGTCTCACCGTCGGACCCGAGAGTGCTGGCGCCGATCCGGGGCCTGCCTGTTACGGTGCTGGCGGGCCCCTCACGGTGACGGACATCAACCTGCTGTCGGGCCGCCTCGATGCGGAGCGGTTCGGCATCCCCATCTCGGTGGAGGCCGCCGAAACCCGCCTGCGCGAGCTGCTGACGGCCATGGCCTGCGAGGGAGCCGACACAACACCCGAAGAGGCGTTGTCAGGACTGACTGTGATCGCTGACGAGCGCATGGCGGCGGCGATCCGCCGTGTCTCTCTCGAACGGGGCTTCGACCCGGCCGCTCACGCCCTGGTCGCCTTCGGCGGCGCTGGAGCTCAGCACGCCTGCGGTGTGGCCTCCTGCCTGGGTATCGAACGGATCGTCGTGCCCATAGACGCCAGCCTGCTGTCGGCCCACGGCCTGGGCGCTGCCGTGGTTGAGCGGTTCGTGGAGCGACAGGTGCTGCAGCCCCTGACCGAGGTGGTGTCGCTCTTGCCGGACTGGCTGCAGCAGGCCGCCGAAGAGGCCCGCGAGCAGGTCACTGCGGAAGGCATCGCCGCCGCCGACACCGAGATCCGGCGACGCATGGTGAACCTCCGCTTCCGGGGTCAGGAGTCCAGTCTCACGGTAGAGGTCACCGAGGGGCTGTCGCTGACACGGGCCTTCGCCGACGCGTACGAAGCCGTCTACGGGCACCGCCCTTCGGCGGAGCGACCCATCGAAGTCGAATCACTGCGCGTGATCGCCAGTTCCCGGACGACGCCGACGCGGCCGATCACGTCGCCGCCGAAGAGCACAGGTGGCGAACCCGGTGCGCATAGTGTCTGGACGGGGTCGGCCTGGTGTGACGTGGCGACATACGAGAGGCACGAGTTGGGGGAAGGTGACCTCGTCGAGGGGCCGGCCCTCGTCTTCGAACAGCACAGCGCCGCCTGGGTCGCCAGCGGCTGGCAACTGCGCGTCGACGCTGCCGGCGCCCTGGCCATGCAGCGCCAGATGTCAGTCCGCTCCACCCCATCGAACCAGCCGAGCTCTGCCGTGCAACCCGAGGCGGTCCGCCTGGAGCTGTTCACCCACGCCCTGGAGAACGGGGCACGCGAGATGGGTACCCTGCTGCAGCGCACGGCGCTGTCGACCAACGTCAAGGAGCGACTCGACTTCTCCTGCGCCCTGCTGGACTCCGAGGGACGGCTCGTGGTCAACGCGCCACACATCCCGGTCCATCTCGGTGCCCTCGGCGTCTGCGTGCGCGCCGTCGTCGACGCCCTGGATCTGTGTCCCGGGGACACGGCCATCACCAATCACCCCGGGTATGGCGGCTCCCATCTGCCGGATATCACGCTCATCACGCCGGTCCATACGGATGAGGGTATACTGCTTGGGTACGCCGCGAGTCGCGCCCACCACGCGGAGATTGGTGGCATTCGCCCGGGGTCGATGCCTCCGTCAGCGACGCGGCTGGCCGAGGAGGGCGTGGTCATCCCGCCCCAACTGCTTGTACGTGCCGGTACGCCCCAGTGGGACAACCTGAAGCGGTTGCTCGAATCGGGTCCACACCCGTCACGTTCCCCGCAAGACAATCTGGCCGACCTCGAAGCGGCTCTGGCAGCAAATCACCGCGGGCGCCTGCACCTGCAGCAGTTGGCTCAGAGCCACGGCGATGATGAAGTGGCAGCGTACATGGCCGCACTGCGGCAGGAGGCGGCCCGTGGTGTGCGTGCGGCGCTGGCCGGCATGGCCGACGGTGAGTATGGCGCCACCGGACGGCTCGACGACGGCGCCGTGATCGAGGTGTGTTTGCAGGTGTCGGGGGAGACGGCGCGGATCGATTTTTCTGGATCGGCACCAGTCCACTGCGGCAATCTGAACGCCACACCGGCCATCGTGCAGAGCGCCGTCATCTATGTACTGCGCCTGCTGGTGGAAAAATCACTGCCCCTGAACGAGGGCTTTCTCGATCCGGTTGAGATGCATCTGCCAACGGGGATGCTGAATCCACAGTTCTTGGCACAAGGGGAGAATCCCGCCGTCGTTGGTGGCAATGTGGAGACGAGTCAGCGAATCGTGGATACTCTACTGGAGGCCCTGGGCATCGTCGCCGGCAGCCAGGGAACGATGAACAACACGCTGTTCGGCAACGCCGGCTTCGGCTACTACGAGACGATCTGTGGTGGTACCGGCGCCGGTCCGGGATTCGCCGGGGCCGATGCCGTGCACAGTCATATGACCAATACGCGCATCACCGATGCTGAGGTCATGGAGAGTCGCTATCCGGTGCGCCTGGAGCGCTTCGGTCTGCGGCGCGGCAGTGGCGGCAGCGGCCGCTGGCCCGGTGGCAGTGGCGCGGTGCGGGAGCTGACGTTTCTCGAGCCGGTGACGCTGTCGGTGCTGACCCAGCACCGACAGTCAGGTCCGCGAGGCGGCGCCGGCGGTGGTGACGGCACCCCCGGGCGACAGCGCCTGTTTCGGCAGGACGGTACGGTGCAGGAGTTGGGGGCCATCGACGGCGCGGAACTGACCGCCGGCGATCGCCTCGTGATGGAAACGCCGGGGGGCGGTAGTTGGGGTATCAACAATCAAGGAGAACCAGAATGATCACGCGTGCTCTCGGAATTCTGCTCCTGTGTCTGGCGCCGCTGTCGGTGTCGGCGCAGGGGTTCTACGACTACTGGGGAGACGGCCGCGCCGAGGTGTCCAGCTACAGGGTCGTACAGTCGCGCTACGGTGAAGATCGCGTTGGCTACGGTGTCATGATCTTCGTCACCGAGGACGTCAACCGGAAGACGCTGATCAAGGTGGAGTCGCCGACGCCGGAGCCGGATCGAATCTATGCCCTCAAGCTGAACAACGTGCTCAAGTTCACCACGGGGATCTACGATTATTCGGTGATGACGTCCGTGTTCAGCGCCGTCGAGCCGCAGGCCGGCGTCCGCCCCTTCGAATTGCTGAAGCTGAACATGAGCTCGCAGGAGTGGTGCGGTCATGTCTTTGAGGAGGTGCGCTTCGATGGCGACCATGTCCAGGGGGATCTCAACAGCTACTTCGAGCGCGAGGGCAACAGATCGTGGAGCCTCGAGCGATCGGAGACATTCGCCAGCGAGGACCACTTGCTGATCCAGATCCGCGAGCTCAAGGGGCCATTCATGGCCGAAGGGGAGTCGCGCCAGCTGATGCTGCTGCCCGCCCTGTGGCAGTTCCGGGTCCAGCACAGTGAGCGGTCCCTCGTTTCGGCAACCCTGACAAAAGGAGAACGGGAGCAGATCACCGTCGGCGAGGCGACGTACACGGCGTTTCCCTGGTTCTGGTCCGACGGCACGCGGGAGAAGAGCGTGTGGGTGGATGCCGAGTACCCGCACCGAATTCTGCGATGGGCGAGCGCCGACGGCAGTCGAGGTGAGTTGATGGTGTCGAAGCGGCTGCCATACTGGGGTCAGCACGATCTCGACGACGAGCATCTGCGAGACGAGTTGGAGATCCCCAGATGAGCACCAAGCGACCTCACGTCATCTACATCCTGTCCGACGAGCACCGCGGGCAGGCCATGGGGCATACCGGAGATCCGAATGTGAAGACACCGTGGATGGATCGCCTCGCCGCCGGGGGCGCCTCCTTTCCACGGGCCTATGCCAACTGCCCGATCTGCACGCCGTCGCGGGGCACGATCTTCTCCGGCCGTCATGCGCACGCAGGACCCGTGGCGGGCTTCTTCGACGTCTTCAAGCCGACGGCGCCGAGCACGGCCACCGAGCTGCGCCAGCACGGGTACCACACCGCCTACTTCGGCAAGTGGCACTGCGGTATCGTGCGCAACCAGATCCCGCAATCGGTAGCCGAAGACACCACAGGTCGTTTCGACGGCGGTTCCCGCAACCGCACGCCTGAAAACCACCGCGCCGGTTTCCAGGACTGGTTCGGTTTCGAGAATCTCAATCAGCACTTCAACAGCTCGATCTATGAGGGCGACAACGCCGACCCGACGCCGCTGGAAGGGTACGAGACCGACGCCCTGACGGACCTCGCCATGGACTACATCCGCGACTACGATCAGGATGAACCGCTGTACATGGTACTGTCGGTGACACCACCACACTTTCCGCTGATCGTGCCGGAGCAATGGGAACGCTTCGACCCCGACGGACTCGAAGTGCGGCCCAACTTTCACGACTCGCCCGAGATGCGGAGGAACCTGGCCACATACTACGCCATGATCGAGAATCTCGACGCCAACATCGGTCGCCTGCTGGAGTGTATTCAGGCAACACCGGGTTTCGAGGACACGCTGACGGTCTACTTCTCCGATCACGGCGACTACATGGGCAGTCACGGTGTGTTCAATACGAAGGAGCATCCGCACGAAGAATCGGTCCGGATCCCGGCCATCTTCCACTGGCCAGGCCACATCCCAGCGGGGCATACGCCCGAGGGCATGTTCAGCCTCGTGGATCTCATGGCGACGACGATGGGTCTGGTGGGCGCCGATGTACCGACGTGGAGCCAGGGCCGGGACTTCTCGTCGACGTTGCTCGGCAGAGACGGCTTCGAGCCGCCCGAGGAGGTGTTTCTCGAGATGGTGGGCAGCCCGCGCTGGCGGCTCAGCATGCCAGACTGGCGCGGCCTTGTGACCGAACGCTGGAAGTACGCCTTTGTGGAGAATCGCTTCGAGCTGCTCTTCGATCTCGAGGCCGATCCCTTTGAGGAACAGAATCTGGCGCAACAGGAACCGGCTCAGTGCACGGCATTACGGTCTCGACTCGTGCAGCTGCTGCACGAGACGCGCGATCCCTACTGGGACGTGCTGATCGAGCATGGCGTCGAGCCCGATGGTCCCGTGGTCGACGTCAGTCCCCACCCGGACAGTGGCTTGCCGTACCGGATGTCGTGATGGGTACGCTGACCGACTACGTACAGCCGGAGCAGGGCTCCGATTCGGTGCACGCCTTCTCTCAGGGCAACACGTCGCCCTGGATCGCCGCGCCATTCGGCATGACCCACTGGGCCCCGCAAACCGAGGAAGGTCCGCGCTTCTACAAGTCGACGGCGCAGCAGCTGCAGGGCATTCGCGCCACGCACCAGCCAAGCCCCTGGATCGGTGACTACGGCCACTTTCTCGTCATGCCACAGGTGGGACCGAGACTGCTCGGTGTCGGCCGACAGTCCTCCGTATTCCGTCGTTCTGACACAACGATCAAGCCGCACCTGTTCGAGACGTTTCTCGGTCGGTACCAGACGCGACTGGCCATGACGGCAACCGAACGATGCGCCTGCTTCAGCTTGCAGTTTCCTGCTGACAGGGCAGGCCGCATCCTGATCCAGGGAATCGAGGGGGCTTCGTGGTTTCGTGTGGAAGGTCGGCGAATCGAAGGCTTCACCCGCGGCAACAGCGGTGGTGTTCCCGAGGGCTTCGCCTGCTACATCTACGCCGAGCTCGATACCGACGTCTCCGATTGGTGCCGATTCGTGGGCGAAGACCTCTATGGCGGCGAAGACGAGGCCGAGAAGGTTGGCGTGTCGATCGACCTGGCCCGGGGAGGACAGGTGACATTGCGGCTGGCGACGTCGTTCATCAGCGTCGAGCAGGCCAAGCGGAATCTCGATCTGGAGGTGGCGGGTCGTTCTTTCGAGACGCTGAGGGATACGAACGAGGCGATCTGGGAGGAACGTCTCGGTCGGATACAGATCGAGGGGGCGAGCGACAGGCAGCTGCGGACGTTCTACTCCTGTCTGTATCGCACGCAGCTGTTTCCGCGTGTGTGGCACGAACCGGATTCCACGGGCCAGCCCATCCACTACAGCCCCTACGATGGCCAGGTACACGAGGGTGTACTCTACGCTGACAACGGGTTCTGGGACACCCATCGCACGGTCTACT
Organism: Gemmatimonadaceae bacterium; assembly: GCA_002726335.1. The sequence continues at coordinate 7,672 of PBSR01000014.1, read as the reverse complement.
CACTGCTGTCGATTCTGGATCCTGAGCGCCTCAGCGAGATGGTTCAGGGCTGGACGAACGCGGCCGCCGAGGGAGGCTGGTTCCCGAAGTGGTCGAGCCCCGGGTACCGGGCCTGCATGATCGGCACCCATCTGGATGCTGTGGTGGCGGATGCGTACGTCAAGGGCTGTCGCGACTTCGACGTGGAAGCGGCCTATGGAGCCATGCTGCGAGATGCCACCGAGGTTGGCAACGAGGAAGGTTCCTTCGGACGGGCGGGCATCAAGGCCTTTGACGAACTGGGATACGTTCCGACCGATGAGTTCGAACATGCCGCCTCGCGAACCATGGATCACGCCTATACCGACTTCTGTGTTGCCCAGGTGGCCTCGGGTGTGGGGCGTCAGCAGGATGCCAGGCGGTTCTTCGACCGGTCTCTCAACTACCGCAACACTTTCGATGGAGGCAACGGCTTCGCCCGTGGACGGCGGCGCGACGGCAGCTTCGAGGCGCCCTTTGACGAGTTTGCCTGGGGCGGCGCCTACATCGAAGGTTCCGCCTGGCAGTGCACCTGGGCGGTACCCCACGATCCGGAGGGCCTGGCCGGCCTGATGGGTGGTCGGCAGTCCATGACCGCAAAGCTCGATCGTATGCTGGCCCTGCCGCCCGTGTTCGACGTGGGATCGTACGGGCGGGAGATCCACGAGATGACGGAGATGGCAGCCGTCGACTTCGGACAGTACGCCCACTCGAACCAGCCGGTCCATCACGTGCTGTATCTGTACACGGCACTGGGCGAGCCATCGAAGACCCAGTACTGGGTGCGACGGGTTCTCGAGGAGCTCTACACCCCCGGGCCGGGTGACGGGTTCGCCGGCGACGAGGACAACGGTGAGATGACGGCGTGGTACGTCTTCAGCTCACTGGGGCTGTACCCCCTGTGCCCCGGACACCCTACCTATGCGTTGGGTGCACCTCTGTTCGAGAAGGCGACGATCCGCCCCAAAGGCGGCGAAGCCTTCGTCATCGAGGGCAGGGGCAACCGGCCGGAGACTCCGTACGCAGAGCGGATCGAGTTCAACGGCAGCCCCATGTCGAGACTCTTCGTGGAGCAGCAGCAGATCGCGAGGGGAGGGGTTCTCGCTTTCGAGATGATGCCAGAAGCGGGAGCGCGAACCTACGAGAGCGACGATCTGCCGTTCTCGCTGTCCCGCCAACCGGAATAGGAGAAGGCAGCGATGAAGATCACCGATCTGAAGTGCACGGTCATGGGCCAGAATCCGGTGGTGCGCATCACCACGGCCGAGGGCATCGACGGCTACGCCCAGGCGGAGAACAGCAAACCCTATCTCAAGCCTCACGTGCTGTTCTACCGGGACCACATCCTCGGCGCGGATCCGCGCGACGTGGAGCGAGTGATGCTGCGCATCCGGCGGCTCGGAGCCTTCAAGCCCTGGGGCAGCGCCGTCAGCGCCATCGAGATGGCCCTGTGGGATATCGCCGGCAAAGCGGCTGGCGTGCCGGTCTACCGGCTCCTCGGCGGCAAGGTGCGGGATCGAGTGCGGGTCTACAACGGTGGCGTGCGCTATCCAAGGGGCGGATCCTCGCCGGCACATTACGCCGAAGAGATGCAGAAGATGAAGGAGTCACCCGAGGGATTCTCGATCATCAAGCAAGGGGTTTCCTTCCACAGCCAGATGCCAACCGAGGTCCCGGACTTCTACTATGGAGACCCCGACGATCAGCGACTCCATCCAAACCGTGGGGCCCTGACGGGGAAGGGGATGCAGTACCTGCTCGAACGGATCGAGGCCATGGCCGAGGTCTGCGGCAACGATGTCGGTCTGGCTCTCGACTGCGGACCGGGGATGATGGTGCAGGACGCCAGGAAACTGGCGCAGGCGGTAGAGGGGCTGAACATCGCCTGGCTGGAGGACATGGTCACCGGCGACTACACGCCGTATGTGCAGGCCGACCTCTACCGCGAGGTCACCGAGCATACAACTACGCCCATTCATACAGGTGAGCAGATCTACCTGAGGCAGAATTTCACCGACCTCATCGAAAAGAGAGCGGTGGATGTCATCGGTCCCGACCCCTGTGACATCGGTGGCATCGCCGAGCTGAAATGGGTGGCAGAATACGCTGACCTGCACGGCGTGCTGATGGCCCCCCACGGGGTGATCGACGGCGTCTTCGGTGTGGCCGCTCTGGTGCAGGCGAGCGCCACGATGCCGTCGAATTACATCGCCTTCGAGTATCCCAGAGCCGACCCGGACTGGTGGTATGACATCGTCGACGGTCTATCGGATCCCATCGTCAAGGACAGTCATATCGAAGTCTGGGATCGGCCGGGCCTGGGAGTGGAGTTCCGCGTCAACGCGGCGCGGAAATTCCTGCCCGAGGGAGACGAGGACTTCTTCGATTGAGAGACCTGGTCAGCCCGGGGCCGTGAGCGCTTCTTCCTCATCCAGCCGGCGACGTGCCTGCCGGGCCAGGTCGCGGGCCTCGTCGAATCGCGAACAGGTGGAGTGCACGATGTGGCTCAGGCGCAGGGCTTCCTTTGAGTCACCCCCGGCGAAAGCTCTGCGCGCCATCTCGTAAAAGGCGGCGCCGACGTGATCGCGTGCGGCGGCGTGGTTGGGATCCCGCTCGTCGATCTGCCGCAGGTACCTCACCGCCAGTTCCCACTGGCCCTTGTCGATGGCTTCCACCCCACCCGCGAACTGACTCTCCCGGATCAGCTGCTGCGCGTCGCGGTAATTCAGATGAAATGGGGCAACCCGCTCCAGGCGGTCGATGGCGGTTGCCCAGTCGCCGTCTTCGAAGGCCTGCAGACCCGCCTGGTACGGGTCCTCACAGGCGACCACCAGGACCGCCACAAGCACAGCGCACCACCGGTTTCTCTCTGACATCTGTCCCTTCTTCCTCCCCTCAGCCACCCACCGAATCTCCCCGATAACTACCAGGATTCCGGGTCGCCCCGCCAGAACGGCGGACCCATGTCCGGAGCGTCCCGTCGCCCTGTCTTGACAGGGGCTCTTCTACGCGTCTACATCCGCATGTGCCAACCCCCGGTGTGCAGATACCCGGCATGGGAGCAGAAAGACTTGAAGACAACCACGGCAAGGAAGCGACTCAGGGATTTCCATCGCACCGTGCAGGCCCGGCGCCGAGCCTGGGAGGTGCCAGGTGTCGTCGTCGGTGTCGTCGCTGACGGCGAGCCCGTGTTCGTCGAGGGCTTCGGCACGCGTCGCGTGGGCCATAACCTGCCGGTGACAGCCGATACGCCGTTTGCCATATGTTCCTGTACCAAGGCTTTTACGACGGTGCTGCTGCAGATGCTGGCCGAGGAGGGAGTCCTCGACTGGGACCGGCCGGTGCGCGAGATGTTACCCGAATTCGAGATGTTCGACCGCGTCATCGGCGAACGCCTGACCACCCGGGATCTCGTCACGCATCGCTGTGGCCTGCCGCGCCACGACTACGTCTGGTACGGATCTTCGGCCACACGTGCCGAACTCGTACACGCCTTGCGCCATCTCGAGCCGACGGCCGATCTGCGTACCACTTACCAGTATCAGAACCTGATGTACATGACGGCTGGTTATCTGGCAGGGAAGCTGCTGGACAGCAGCTGGGAGGCCCTCGTACAGGAGCGTATACTCGACCCGCTGGGCATGGCGGCCACGACTCTGTCCCTGGCCGGGATGACATCCTCGGACGCCGGGGCGCGGCCCCACGAGATGTTCCGCTCGAAGGCACGCGAGGTCCCCTATCGATCCCTCGACGCCGTCGGTCCTGCCGGGTCGATCAATTCGACCGTCAACGACATGACGCGCTGGCTGCGTCTGCATCTGGGCGCGGGGCGGGTCGAGGGCAGGCGATTTCTGAAAGCACAATCCCTGCGCGACATCCATCAGCCACACATGTCCATCGGTGATGGCGGTGACGAGGCGGAGTTTCAGCTGGTCACCTACGGTCTGGGGTGGACAGAGCTGTCCTACCGCGGCCATCGCGTGGCCACACATTCTGGCGGCATCGACGGTTTCCGCTGCCGCACGTCACTGCTGCTCGAAGAGGGCGTCGGCACGGTGGTGCTCACCAACAGCGACACCGAACTGCCCCACGTACTGACCTGGGAACTGTTCGACCGGTTGCTCGGATTGAAGCCGGTGAACTGGAGCCGCCGGGCGAAGGCCGAGGTTCGTGGTGAACAGGAGAAGCAGCGCCAGAGCCGTCGGCGGGAGAGACGGCAGCGAACACAGGGCACGCGACCATCCCACCGTCTCGGAGACTACGTCGGCACCTATTCCCACGCCGGGTACGGACAGATCACCGTGTGCCAGCGGGGGGACAGACTGCGGACTTGTCTCAACGACCTGGAAGGACGGCTTGAGCACTTCCACTACGACCGGTTCGAATTTCACTGCCGGCGGTGGGACACGCCCAAGCCGATTTCATTCCTTACCGACGTCGACGGCTGCGTCAAGCAACTGTCGGTACCTCTGCAGGAGGGAGCGGCAGACATCCTCTTCACTCGCGATGCGGGTGCTGAATCCAACTGAAAGACGAGTGAACCCATGACACGTCCCAATATCCTGTTCATCGTCTCCGACCAGATGGTGGCGGAGTTGACCTCGGCGTACGGGCATCCCATCGCGCGCACACCTCATCTTTCGCGGTTGGCCGAAGAGGGGGTCCGCTTCGACTCTGCGTACACGCCGTTTCCGCTCTGTGCCCCCGGACGGGCCTGCTTCATGTCGGGCCGGCACGCCTCCGAGATCGGCGCCTGGGACAATGGTGCGCCACTGACCTGCGACCATCCCACCTTCGCTACCTATCTGGCGGCTGCTGGCTACGATACGGTGCTCTCCGGCAAGATGCACTTCGTCGGTCCCGAACAGCAGCACGGCTTTCGGCAACGGCTGACGACGGACATCTATTCCTCGGACTTCGGCTGGGTCCGGGACGAGTGGATCGGCATCAAGGAGACGGCTGGCGCCGACTCTGATGACGTCATGGGGCATCGCCGTCAGTACAACGCTGCCGGCTACACCGGAGACGCCGTGCATGTCGATCGCTGGCATACTCCGCTCAGCTACGACGAGGAGACTCACTTCCGGGCTGTCGAATACCTGCGCGCCCAGGGCGAGTCCGGGGACCGCGACCGGCCGTTCCTGCTGGTGGCCTCCTACCATCATCCCCACGAGCCGTTCTGGCCCCCCCAGGCGTACTGGGACATGTACGCAGACGCCGATGTCGATATCGCCGAGTATCCCGCCGGCTTCGAGGACGATCGGTCGCAGATGGATCTCAATCTCAATGCGTACCACGGCGTGCAGCGCTACGGTCTGCGTGACCCCGACAGCCAGCGTCGTCTGCGGCGTGCCTATCACGGGTCGACGACCTATATGGACGACAAGGTAGGTGGACTGCTGGCCACACTGGTGGAGACGGGGCTGGCGGACAACACGGTCGTCGTCTTCGCCTCCGACCACGGCGACATGTTGTGCGAGCGGGAGATGGTGCAGAAACGCTGCTTTTACGAGTGGTCCGCCCGGGTGCCGCTGATCGTGCGCTTTCCCGATGGCTGGAAGCGCGGTACGACTCTGTCGACACCCGTCTCGCTGCTGGACCTGCTGCCGACCTTCAACGACCTAGCCGGCTTTGAAGAGGCGCAGCCGCACTCGGGAGACAGTCTGTTGCCGCTGCTGGAGGCCGGGGAAGACCCGGAGCGGGTCATCTACTCGCAGGCCCACGAAGCGGTGGGTATGCCGTGTATCATGGCTCGACAGGGGCGCTACAAATACAACTACATACACGGTTACGAACCGCAGCTGTTCGATCTCGAAGCGGACCCGAAGGAGTGGAGCAATCTGGCGGGACAGGCGGACCACCAGGAGACGGCGGATCGCCTGCGAACGATGGTCCTGCGGCGCTTTGGTGATCCCGACGACATCCACCAGCGCAACCTCGAGAGCCTCTACAGGCGCCGACTGATCGCGGGTGTGATGAAGGATCATGGGCGCACGTGGAGCCATGACCCGTGCCTCGATCACCGCAAGGGGGCCTTGCAGCAGTATCTGCCGTAGACAGGTGCACCGGCCGACGTCACTTTCGATGGGAAAGCGTGAGGGGTATCACGGCGAAGGTCCGGCCGCGTGGCGATCTATAGGACATGAGCAAGCCCACGGCAGCGAGGTCTGACATGAACGAGCACACGCGCGGCCATCTGTGGCTGACGATCACCCTGGGTCTGATGATCGGGACCTTCCTCGGAATGGTGGTGATCCGCTTCTGACAACAGACTATCTTGTCGGCATGAACGAGAATCGGTCCCAGTTGCTGCAGGACGGGTTCATCATCGTCCGCGGTGTGATCCCACCAGAAGAACTCGAGGGCACCCGCCGGGTCTTCGAGTCTCTCGTCGACCGCCAGCGCGACCTCTGGGCGCAACAGCGGGGGCCAGGGGATCCTCCGGGGGGTATCTGGGAAACGTCGGCCCAGCCTCGACTGGGTACGTTCGATGGCCTCGTCCAGAGTCGCGACGAGGCGCCCGCGGCAGAGCTGCTTCTCGGCCGACCCCTCGAGGTAAGCCGGGGGATCATGGACGCGCCCGTGGCACCCACCCAGTTCATGATGATGTGCAATCCGGTACGGGATCACGGTCCCGCCGCATGGCATCGCGACATCCATCCTATCGATCAGGCGCCCGTCATCGGACTGCAGCAGGATCTGCTGGCAAACGGACCCGGGTACCTGCAATGGAACCTGCCCCTGCACGACGATTCCGTTCTCTGGGTGATCCCCGGCAGCCACGCACGGCCCAACACCGAGGATGAGAACCGGCTGCTCGCTGAGGATCCGAGGCGGCCCCTGCCCGGGGCCCTGCAGGTCGAGCTGGCCGCTGGCGACGGCGTCGTCTACTCGAATCTGATCCTGCACTGGGGGAATGACTACAGCAGAACACGGCGGCGCACCGTGCACTTCGGCTACCGGTCCTTCGGTGGCCCCCGCTTTCCCTATGTGCTGGGACTGCACCGCCGTGGCGACGTGACGCCCTACCTGAGTGGGACGGCGCGTGACGACTGGGAGGAACATCAGCGACTCTACGCCGACGAATGTGATTCCATCGAGGCGGTGTACCGAGCCGCCATCGTCGGCGACACAGAGGCCTTTACGCAAGGCGTGGCGCGTCTGCATCCGGGGCCGGAGCATCGAGAGGTCTGTCTCATCCTGCTGTCGAAGCTGGCGCACAAGCTTCGCTTTGAAGAGCACCCCGAGCGCCCCGGGTACGGCGGCGACTTCACCCAGGAGCGCGAACTGGCGCCGCGCTTCACCGCCGAGGACCTGGAGCGGCTGTGGCAGCGGTTCGTGCCCCTCGATGAGTCTCTGCGGGCTCCGGGCGGCCAGCAGTTCGTGCCGGGATACCAGTCCGGGCCGATGAGCTATCGCTTCGAGAGCATGCCGGAAGAGCTGTCAGTCGACGGATTCACCAGGGGCTGGGACTGAGTCGGCCGATATAGTGCCCTGTCACACAACCATCCCTGTATTCGGGCGCCGAGCCATCCCGGCTCGCGGCGTTGCGCTCGCTCAGTGGGTCCAACCGACCCACATCACTCGCGCGCCTTGCGATCCGGGCGCCTCGACACCCGAATTCCACAAGGCTACTTGTGTGACAGGACACTAG
>PBSR01000013.1 GCA_002726335.1 Gemmatimonadaceae bacterium | reverse complement strand
TCTCCGGAACCCAAGCAATTGAGGTCTCGTTTGCCGCCAACTCCGACATCGCGTCTCCTAGGCGCCCACGTCAGCGCCGGCCAGACCAACCGCTTCGGCATCGACCGGATCCGCGAACTGGGCATCAACTGCGCCCAAATCTTCGGCACGAACAAGGTGCAATGGAAGCCGCGAGCATACCGGGAGGAACAGGTGGCCTCCTTCCGTTCCGCCCGCGCGGCCGCCGGCGTCACGCCCATCTTTTCGCACGGAATCTACCTGATCAATCTCGGGGCCCGAACGGCCAACCCGGATGTGTACGAAAAGTCAGTCCAGGCTCTGGCCGCGGGCCTAGAGATCTGCGATCTATTGGGACTCGAGGGGCTGATATTCCACCTCGGCAGCAACTACGGTCAGGGCATCAGTGGCGTACTCCACTCGGTGGTAGCAGGTCTGACCCGAGCACGAGACCTGGCCGAGTGCGAAGTTCCGCTCGTGCTTGAGAATTCCGCCGGCAGCGAGCGCGTCACCGGTGGCCGCTTCACTGATTTCGAAGCAATCATCACCGAGCTCCACGGTGACCCGCGCATCCAGATTTGCATCGACACCGCCCACGCCTTCGCATCCGGCTACGATCTCGCGCGACCCGACGGAACCGAGCGATTGGTTGCGGAGATCGACGCCGCCATTGGCTTCGAACGCGTATCCACCATCCATCTCAACGACTCCAAAGTCGAATGCGGCGGCGCGCTCGACAGGCATGCCAATCTCGGAGAAGGGCACATCGGCTACCGCGGCCTGGCACAGGTGTTGGGCCATCCGAAGATCAAGAGCCTCCCGTGCATCATGGAAACTCCCGGGTTCGACGGCAACGGACCCGATCGGGGAAACGTCGAGATAATGCGCTCGCTGGCCGGCGAGTTGGATGTCGAACCGGAGATTCTGGCGCGAAGAGCCCGGCAGCGGGCATCATACCGACGGCGGCGGGCAGAACTGACCGGCCGCCGGAAAGCATCAACATCTCGCGGCGGGGCGGCCGGACGCCGCGGCAAAGGAGTTGAGTAGCATTGAAGTTTGACCTTGTCGCGGTCGATCTGGACGGTACCTTGCTCGGCGCCGACAACCAGGTCACCACCCGGGTGGCGGAAGCCATCAAGGCCGTACAGGACCGGGGGGTGAAGGTGACCATCGCCACCGGTCGGATGTTTGTGAGCGCCCGGCGCTTCGCCGAGCAGTTCGATATCGAAACACCCATCATTTGTTACCAGGGGGCCCAGGTCCGCCTGCCGACGACCGGCGAAACGATCTCGGAAACGCTAATTCCGATGGACATCGCAGCGCGGGTAATCCAGTACTGCCGCGAGAATGAGTATCACGTCAACGCCTTCCGCGGCGACACCGTCTTCATGGAAGAACTGACCCCCGCCGGCGAGTTCTACCTCGGCCTTTCGGGAGTAGAAGGCACCGTCGTCGGCAACCTGTCCGAATGGCTACCGGGCAATGTCCTGAAACTAGTCATCGTCACCGACGAGCCCACAACGGTGACGATCATCGACGATCTCCGAGGGGAATTCGGCGACCGCCTGAATGTCACCCGCTCCTATCCGATCTTCGCCGAAACAATCGGTCCGCTGGCATCCAAGGGACACGCGCTGACCGCCCTGGCCGCTCACCTCGACATCCCGATCGAGCGCGTTATGGGAATCGGTGACAACCTCAACGACTTGGACCTGGTGGTAACCGCCGGTTTCGGCGTCGCCATGGGAAACGGCGCCGCCGAGGTCAAGGCGCAGGCCGACTACATCACCGATCACGTCGACGAAGACGGGGTGGCGACGGCGCTCGAGAAGCTCATTCTGCAGGCCTAGGACGTGGCCGCCGGACCTGTCGGTACAGACCTGGGCGCGGCCGCCGCGACGATTCGAGCCGGCGGCGTCGTGGCCTACCCCACCGACACCGTCGTCGGTCTCGGTTGCGATGCTCGCAACCCCGCAGCGGTGGCGCGGGTGCTGGCAATAAAGGGCCGCGATGATGAGAAGGGGCTACCGGTCCTGATCGCCGCGGTCGAGGATGCGGCCAGCCTGGCGGACGTCACGCCCGACCTGCTTCGCCTGGCGAAGAAGTTTTGGCCGGGAGCACTCACGATCGTCGCCGCCGCTCGGCCTGGTCTTCCCCGGGGTCTGATGGCCGCCGACAGTACCGTCGGCCTGCGGGTCCCCGATATGGCCCTGACCCGGCGACTAATCGAGCGCTTCGGCGGGCCGATCGTCGGCACCAGCGCCAATCGATCCGGTGAGCCACCGGTACGTAACGCGCTCGCCATCGACCCGACGCTCGCCAGGGAAATCGACTACATCCTGGATGGAGACACCGGCGGAGAAATGCCCTCGACGGTGATCACCCTGGCCGCCCAACCACCGCGCTTGCTTCGATCCGGCGCCGTGGGATTGCCGGCTCTCCGTCAAATCATTCCGGAACTGATCGACCGGTAGAGCCTTTATCCGGCCATCAGACCGGAGGAGCGGTGCTAACCTTCGTCCCCGCCGGGAGGCGAAACGACTTCCCCTTTGCATTCCTCATCAATGCGGTTGCGCCAGAGCGCTCGCTGGTAGAAGAGCGAAGAGATCGCCTTCGGGTCGAATCCCTGAGTGGCGAGTTCCTGAATCTCCGACTTGATCTCGCCCCGCTTGTCGCCCCGACTCGGATCTACGCTCATACAGCGCCCCAATCGTGATTCGGTAAACTCTGACCCCTCGCAGCCATTATCGGCGATTCGGACCTTTTCTTGTAGCCGAGTCGTGGGGCCGCAGAAGACCTGGCCCCACGCGCCCCGGCCAGAACCTCGAAAGGGAAGCCGATGCGAATCGCAGTAACCGGTGGAGCCGGCAACGTCGGCGGATTCGTGGTTGACGAGCTGGCCGACAACGGGCACGTCCCGATGATAATCGACACCGCCTTTCCGCACATCAGCGAGATGCCGCCCCGTCACCGGATCAACATCCGCCGGGCGGATCTCACCGACCTGGGGCAGGCGATCGCGGCCGTCGAGGGCTGCGAAGCCGTCATCCACCTCGCCGCGATACCGCATCCGTTCTGGGACAGCCGTCCGAAGGTCTTCCTGCACAACATCACTTGCCTCTACAACACCCTCGAAGCGGCCCGGCAGGCCGGTATCGACAAGGTTGTGACCGCCTCAAGTGACTCCACCCTGGGATTCTCCTTCGCCTACAACCCGTTCCAACCCGACTACTTCCCGATAGATGAGGTTCACCCGCTCCGGCCGCAGGATCCTTACTGCCTCAGCAAAGCCGTCGGCGAGGACATCTGCCGTTCGATGGGCCGCACCTGCGGCATGTCGGCGGTAAGTTTGCGCTTCTGTCGGGTGCTGCGCCCCGAGGCCTACAACAAGGTCGTCGGCATGGCCCACGAAAACCCGAAGTCGGCCAGCAGCCAGATGTGGACCTGCATCGACGTCCGCGATGTCGCCCACGCCTGCCGCATGGCCACCGAGCAAGACGGGCTCGATTGCGAGGTGTTCTTTATCAGCTCTTCGCAGACTTACATGGAGACTCCCACCCGCGATTTGATGGCGAAGTACTACCCGGACGCAGAAGATCGCTACGAAGGCGACGACCCCTATTTCTCACCGTTCGAGAACGCGAAGACCCTGAAGGTTCTGGGCTGGGAACCGCTACATCACTGGCGCGACAACTTCCAGCAGTAGGGCCAGGCACGATTCTGGCCGGAATCGGCCGGCCCGGTGCTACATTGAGGTCGGAGGATTTCGAGATGGCCACGATCGGGCACCGTTTCGATGAGGCGACAGAGCTGCGCTGTTCAAGGTGCGGTCATCTGCACATAGTTCCCGCCACCGAGATCGTGCGCCCCTGCACGGTGTGCATGCACATCGAGTTCGACGAAGCCCACGACATCCCCGAGGAAGTCAACAAGGCCCCGGTGGAGATCGGCCTGCGCCGCGAAGAGATCGAAGCCAACGTCCGGGCCGTCCTCAAGGCCCGCGGCGGGTTCGCCGCGGTCCAAATCGACACCCTGAGCGAGGCGATCAGCCGCAGTCTGCTGGCCAACAACCGCCGCCTGCAGGAAGACATCGAAGCCGCCTTCCGCAGTCTCGAGGAGTAGCCCCGCCTACCAGCCGAGGGCTGCCGCGATGGCACCGACCTCGGCGTCCACCTCGATTCTCGTCTTCGACTCGACCAACGCGCGATCCGGATCCTTCAACCCGGCGCCGGTCAACACGCAAACCGCCGTGCTGCCCGGGGCAACCAGCCCTCGTTCAGCCCGGCTGAGCAATCCGGCAACCGAAGCCCCGGAAGCCGGCTCGCAGAAGACCCCCTCCAGGGCGAGGTCGCGGTAGGCCGCCAGGATCTCATCATCGGTCACCGACTCGATGCTGCCGCCGGAGTCGTCCCGCGCGCCGGTGGCCTTGCCCCAGTTTTCAGGATTCCCGATTTCCAGCGCCGAAGCCACCGTCTTCGGCTCCGCGATCGCCGCCCCTCGCACTATTGCCGCCGCCCCTTCGGCCTGGAAGCCGCGCAGCACCGGCAGCGAACGCGATCGGCCGACGTCGACATACGCTTTGAATCCATTCCAGTACGCCGAGATGTTGCCGGCATTGCCCACCGGNATGTAGANCTCATCCGGGGCATCGCCGAGNACGTCACAGANTTCAAAAGCGGCAGATTTCTGGCCTTCNAGTCGGAACGGGTTCACGGAGTTGACGTGGNCGATGCCCGGCGAATCCGCCGACANGTCTTTTGCAAGCTGCAGGCGGCCATCGAAATTTGCNTCCAGNACCACCACATCAGCGCCATACATTTGCGCCTGCGCCATCTTTCCCGCGGCGATCTCCTCTGAAACCAGCACAACACAGCGCATATCGGCCTGCGCGGCATACGCCGCCGCCGCCGCCGAGGTGTTCCCGGTAGAGGCGCAGATCACCGTGTGCGCCCCGTCTTCGAGCGCTTTGGCGATTGCCATCACCATCCCGCGATCCTTGAAGGAGCCGGTCGGATTGGCCCCCTCGTATTTCAGCCACACCGCGCCAGCGCCGGTGCGCTTCTCAAGCGCGGCCGATCTGACCAGCGGCGTGTCGCCCTCTCCCAGCGAGATCAGCGGAGTCTCGGACCCCACCGGCAGAAGGTCCCGATAGCGACGAAGCACTCCAACCCGCTCCGGCGAGGTTGCCACGCGGTCGGTCACTCGTCCTCCTGCAGGTCCTCGACCCGGAGCAGCGCGTCGAAACGTCGCACCACCGCGTTCGCCTCCATCTGCTCCCGCGCCGCCCGCATATTCGCTTCGCCGGCCTCATGGGTCAGAATGACCAGTTCGGCGATTCCCAGGCCGGCGTCGAGTTCCTTCTGGTCTAGGCCGGCGATGCTGATGCCGGTGTCGGAAAATATCTGCCCGATCTGGGCCAGCACCCCGGGTTGGTCGGCGACCCAGAACCGCAGGTAGTAACGGCTGCGGATTTCGGTCATCGGTTTCACGGCCAGATCCAAATCAAACCGGATCGGCACCCGCGAGTGGACGCCGGAGTTCAGGTTGTGGGCCAGATCGATGAGGTCGGCCACAATTGCGCTCGCCGTTGGATTCGGCCCGGCCCCCCGGCCGGCAAATAGCGCGTGCCCCAGCAGGTCTCCGCGAATCCGCACCGCATTCTCCACCCCGCTCACCTGGCTCAACAAGAAATCACGAGTGACCAGCGTCGGATGCACCCTGACCTCGATGCCGTCGGGATGCGATTTGCCGATCGCCAGCAACTTGATTGCGTACCCGAGGGCCCGGGCGTGCACGAAGTCGATCGCGTCCAACCCGCCGACCCCCTCCCGGTAGATGTCATCCGGGTGCACCCGGGCGCCAAACGCCAGGCTCGCCAGGATCGCCAACTTGTAGGCCACATCGTGTCCCTCGACATCGTTGGCCGGGTCGGGCTCGGCATAGCCGAGATCCTGGGCCTCCTGGAGGGCCGTCGCATAGTTGGCGCCATCCTGGTCCATACGGGTCAGAATGTAGTTGGTGGTGCCGTTGATGATGGCGTGGATTTCGGTGATCTCGTTGGCGGTGAGGTCCTGTCGAAACGGACCGATTAGCGGGATTCCGCCACCGACGCTGGCCTCGAAATAGAGATCCAGGTAGTTCTCTCCGGCCAGGTGCAACAGGTGCACCCCGTGGTTCGCCATCACATCCTTGTTCGCGGTGACCAAGTGCTTGCCGTTGCGCAGTGCCATCTCCATGTACTCGCGGGCCGGTTCGATCCCCCCCATCAGTTCGACGACCACATCGATATCGTCGGCCTCGAGGACGTCGGTCGGCACGGTCGTGAGCAGAGTCGCATCGAAATCCACCGCGCGCGACTTATCGACATCCCGAACCAGCGCTCGCCGGATTTCGATTCGGCGCCCGAGACGTTTCTCCAGCCGGCCTGACTGCGCCTCCAGCGTCGCAACGACCCCGGAGCCGATCGTTCCCAGGCCCAGCAGCCCTACGCGGATCGGAGCCTTACCAGTGTTCTGCGACATTCGATTCCTTGCAATCGCCGGATGGCGGATGTTTCCCGCGACCCGAATCTATTCCTGCCTGACATCCCGTCCAGCCATCAGCGCCGGACCGGGGCCCCGATCATCGCACAATCGATCTCCGGCGGCCCTACCTCCGATTGTCTCCGTCTTGACCAATTTCTTCTGGCCCGGGATTGCTCTCCGCATCCTCATCGTCCACTTCCTCCCACTCCCATTCGTCGTCGTCCTCCGGCGCTTCGCCCTCCGCGACCTCTACCCACTCCCACTCGTCATCATCCTCCGCCGATGCAGTTGCCGGCGCCTCCTCCCCGGCGTCTTCTTCTTCCTCTTCGACTTCTTCCCACTCCCACTCCTCGTCATCCTTCGGCAGAGGTTCCCCATCATCAACCTCCACCTCTTCCCATTCTTCCTCCTCTTCTTCCACCACCTCACCAACCTCGGCCTCGACCCACTCCCAGTCATCATCATCAGCCCCACCGGACCGGGCCGTTGCCGTCAGAGCCGGCCGGCCTTCGCCCGGCACGACGGTGTCGGGCAGTTCGATCCGACCCTCCTGGTAGAGCCACTCGATGGTTTCGTCGAGTCCGTCTTCCATTGGCGTGAAGGTCACACCCAGTTCGCGCTCCGCCTTCGACGAGTCATAACTCGCACCATGCAGGGCCGTTTCGATCGCACTGCGCGTCAACGCCGGCGCCCGCTTGCTGAATCGTCCCCGGAACCACTCAATCCAGAGGAACATCTTCAGTTGCCACGACGAGGCCACCCGCAGCGACGGCTTCACGCCGGCCACCGCCGCGGCCGTCCGTAGAAAATCAATCCGCGTTGTGTTCGTGCCGCTCAGGAGATAGCGCTCGCCGGGCCGCCCTTTCTCGTCCGCCGCGATGATGCCGCGAATCAGGTCCTTCACAAAGATGTAGGCCGCCGGGGCATCGACACTGGCGGTGATGACCCCGTTCAGCAGCCCGGTCAGGCGGCCCCCATTGTGTTCGCTGTCCCCGGGCCCGAAGACAAGACTGGGGTTGACCGTCACCACCGGCACCCCCTTTTCCACGAATTCCGCCACGAATTGCTCGGATTCCCATTTGGAGCGCTCGTAGGCAGACAGGAAGTAGCCTCGATGCTCCGTCTCTTCGGTCCCGGTCTCGCCGCGCGCCTCGCCGATGGTGCTGGCTGCGCTGACGTACACCACCCGCTTCAGCTTCTCGTCCAGCGCCGCCTGCAGGACGTTCACCGTCCCGCCGACATTTACGTCAAAGAACTCGGCGTCGTTCCCGGTCGAGTCCCGGAAGAGACCGGCCAGGTGGAACACCCGCTCGCAGCCCTTGACCGCTTCAGCCACGTCTTCCCGGTCGGTGATGTCGCCGTCGAGGATATCGATGTCAGCGTCGGGCAGGACATCGACATCGCTCTCGGGGCGGACGAGCACGCGAACGGTATCGCCGCGCTCCAGCAGGGCCTGGACCAGCGGAACGCCCACGGCGCCGGTGGCTCCGGTGACCAGTGTCAACATGCCCGCAACTCCCGGCTAGGCGGGCGAGGCCGCGGCCGCGGCCTCGCGCATCGCCGCCAGCGCGCCACCCACGTCATCGGCGGAAACCTGATGGTGCGTGCAGGCCCGCGAGACTCCCTTTCGGGCCCCACCAATCAAGTAGCCGCGCTCTGACAGTTGGCCGACAAACCGCTTCGAATCGACCACTCCCGCCTCGTAGCCAAAATAGACTAGGTTGGTTTCCACGCCGTCGGGATCGATCAGGAGGCCGGGGATCTCGGCAATGCCCTGGGCCAGTGATCGCGCATTGGCATGATCCAGCGGGATCAACGACGGTGTCTCCTTCAGGGCGACCAGCCCGGCGGCCGCGATGACTCCGGCCTGGCGCAGCCCGCCACCCAGCATCTTGCGCTTGCGATGCGCCGCCTTCCGAAACGACCTGGGCCCCACCACCATCGATCCCACCGGCGCTCCGAGCCCCTTCGACAGGCAAAACTGCACCGTGTCCGCCGCTGCCGCCAGATCCTTCACGCTCACGCCCAGCCCGGCCGCCGCGTTGAAGATTCGGGCCCCATCGACATGGATCTTCAGCCCGTAGCGATTCGCCAGGGTTCGCAGGCCTTCCATCTCCGCCACCGTCATACAGGTCCCGCCACCACCATTGGAGGTGTTCTCAGCCCAGATAACCCGCGGGACCGCCAGATGCACGTCCTCGGGTTCCATCGCCTCCTCGACCCGCTCGGCAGTCAGGATCCCGCGATCACAGGAGATCTTCTCCAGCGTCACCCCGGCCAGCGCGGCGGGCCCGCCACCCTCATAGTGCCCAACGTGGGCCCGTGTTTCGCAATAGACCAGGTCGCCGGGTACGGTGTGCGCCATCATCGCCACCGCGTTTCCCTGGGTGCCGCTGGTCACGAATAGCGCGGCTTCCTTACCAAACAGATCGGCGGCGTACTCTTCCAGTTCGTTGACCGTGGGATCTTCCGCGTTGACATCGTCCCCGACCTCGGCCCGCGCCATCGCTGCCCGCATCGCATCGGTCGGCAACGTGACTGTGTCACTACGCATGTCGACGATGCCGTTCACTGGATTTCCTCTCGTTCAGATCGCGCCGGCCGGGACCCGGATATCACCCCGCGTCAGATCGGCCCTCAAGATAGCGCGCCAGTTCATCGCATTCAAAGGTCGGCAGGGCGCTGTCTTCGCCGGCGGGGCCAGCCGCGGACGTGAGTCGGCCGATCCTGGCGGCCGGAATACCCGCGTCAGCCAGAAGCGCCAGGGCCGCTTCGGTCCCGCTCGGGTCCAACGCCGCCAGCAGGGCGCCTGACGCCAACAGGCCCAGCGGGTCTAGTCCCAGCCCCGCGCAAATCCTCGCGGTCTCCGGCAACACCGGTACTCCGGTCACCTCGATCTCGAATCCAAGCCCGGCCGCCGTCGCGGTTTCCCGAACCGCCGTCGCGATCCCGCCTTCGGTCGGATCGTGCAGCGCGTGGAGGCCCGCCACCCCCTTCAGCACCCGGGCCGCCGACAGCATACTGATCCCCGGGGCATCCAGCAGGTCGGCCGCGGCGGCGATCTCCAATTCCGTCAATCCCGCCGCGCGCAGCGCGGTTGCCGCTTCTCGCGCCAGCACCGCCGTCCCCTCTACGGCCGCTCCCCGGGTCAGCAACAAATCGTCGCCGGCCCGCGCGTTGCGCGGCAGCAGTAGTTCCGCCGGAGCCACCGTGCCCAGCATGCAGCCGATCACCAGCGGCCGGTCGAGCCCAACCGTGACCTCAGTATGGCCGCCGACCAGGCTGACCTCGATAGCACGGCAGGCGCCCTCCAGTTGATCGAACACATCCCGCACCGCCGCCTCCGCCGTTCCCTCCGGCAGCAAAGCCGTCGCCAAAAACCAGCGCGGCCGGCCACCCATGCACGCAATATCGTTGGCGTTGACATGGATCGCGTAGTCGCCGATGCGGTCCGTGGCAAAGGTAATGGGATCGGTCTTGGCCAGGAGGTAGCGGTCCGAGCCGGGCGCAAAGTCAATCGCCGCCGCGTCAAGCCCCACCGCCCCCCCCACTACAACGTCCGGCCCCGACTCCAGCCCATTCAAGAGCCCGGCCAGCAATTCGGGCGGCAATTTGCCCGCCCGCAGTCCCCCGGCATCCGACTTCGGCAAAGCTGCACACCTCCGGGTCGGACTCGTCGCCCGCCGCGATGACCAGATTCTAGGGGACGCCGGGCCGCCGGTGATGCGAAACTCGCGTGACCAGCGAGCCGTCGCGGACAGGAGGATTAGCTGGTGCGAATACCCTCGCCAAGGAGTTTCGTCGCGGCGCGCCTCCGCGAACGCCTCGTGCGCGACCTGCTCAATCGCGGACCCGTGGCGTCCCGCCCGGTCGCGGCCGCCATGGCTCGAGTCCCGCGCCACGTGTTCGTCCCCGAGGTCTCAATCCGCACCGCCTACGAGGACCGCGTAGTCCTCACCAGGGAGCGGGATGGCAAAACCCTGAGCACCCTCTCGCAGCCGTCAGCAGTGGGACGGATGCTGGAGGACCTGCGGATGCTACCGGGCATGCGGGTGCTCGAGATCGGCGCCGGCACCGGCTACAACGCCGCCCTGCTGGCAGAGTTGATCGGGGATCCGAACCTCGTCACCACCGTGGATATCGATGGGGGCCTGGTCGAGCGGGCGCGCCGGTCGCTGGCCGCCGCCGGCTACCCGGGGGTGGAGGTCGTTCACGCCGACGGTCTGACCTATGAGCCGGATCACCCGATGGATCGCATCGAATTGAGCGTTGAAGCGCCCTTCATCGCCCCCGAATGGTTTCGCGGGTTACGCGATGGCGGGTTGATCTTGCTGCCGCTGAGACTGCGCGGGATCCGCTACTTCACACCGGCCATGCGGAAACATGGCGACCACCTGCGCGCCGAATCAGACTCCGGCTGCGCATTCATGTCGATGCGCGGTCCGGCGATTCCGGAGGGGCCGGCGTTGCGCGTGCCCGGGGTGGACGATGCAGAATTCAGCTGGGAAGGCCGGGGCGAGTTCCCGTCTGCAGGTCTGCGCGCGGCATTCCGCGCCGGTCCTCAGGTCCATCCCGAGGCCGTAGTCCCGCATCCGGGACTTGCCTACGTTGCGCTGGCCGACGACAACGTTTTCACGATGACGCCGCGCGGCCAGCCCGACGCCCGGGAAATTGGCTTCTACGACAGCTCCTCGCGCAGCGCCTGCCTGATCAGCGGCAGCACCCACGCGGAAGAACTCGGTGTTCGAAGCGTCGGCGGGGACGGTGCGTTCGCATCGTTCGTCACTCGCCTAGGCGAGTGGGATCGGCTCGGTCGGCCATCGCCGGGCAGCCGCGAGTTGCTTGCATATCCGGCTGCCCGAACCCCGTCTCCGGACCCGGGGTGGCATGTCCTTCACCGGCCCCACTTCAACTTCCTGATCGGACCCGGCCCGGCGCCGGCGGGCGGCTAGTCCGCGGCTGGCCCGGTCGAGGACCGGCCGGAAAAGTAAGCGCCGAGGCCGGCGAAAGCCGCGACCAGCAGTAGCCCGGCCACGGCTGAGAACAGCGACAGCAGCATCGCCAGGACCGCCATGGCATCCGTGCTGGCGCCAACCATGAACCGCTCCAGTCCGTAGAACCGGCGGCCCAACCGGCGCACCGCAATCCACCGCATACCCCCGGCCAGCAGAGCCACGACGGCGCCCATCGCCATCGCCATCGCCATCCCCAGGCTGGCCTCGCCCAGCATCCCGCCAACCAACCCGCCGGCAAGGACCCGGACCAGCAAAGCCGGCCTGGCCCAGAGGCCGGCCGTGGTCGGCAGTTTGTCGATAACGATATCGACCCCCAGCAGCAGCAGCATCGGGATCAGGAACGGCCACTCGGTGGCAAAGGCAAGCTGCGACCCGACCTCCGGGCCGCGCCCCGCACCGGCGGCAACACCCAGCATGACCACTGCCACAAATGGATTCAGTCCGGCGCAAAAAGCAATCGCCACTAGCGCCATCGCGGCCTCCCTACGAGCCCCGCCCCCCGGGCGACCCTCAAACGATCTCTCCGGACGTGGCCCCGCCGGCCGCCGCGCACGCATACGCATTCCCGGGCCGACCGGTGGTCTGCTGATAGCGCACCAAAATCTCGCCGGCGAACTCATCGGTCAGCGGTTTCTCGACCAGGTTCACGGTGCATCCGCCGAATCCGGCTCCGGTCAACCGGCCACCCACGAAACCCGGGCAACCGGAAGCCGCGGTAACCATCGCGTTCAATTCTGCGGAGCTCACCTCGTAATCATCCCGCAGGCTAAGGTGTGATTGCGCCATCAGTTCGCCGATCGCCGGTCGATCATCGGTCTTCAGGGCGTTGATCAGCGCCCCCACCCGCACGTTCTCGGTGACCACGTGGCGGCACCGTCGGTAAAGGACCGATCCCAGCTCCGAGCGACATTCCTCGACCAGGGCCGGCGACGCATCCCGCAAACTCCCCACTGCCGGGTCCCGTCGGCGAAGGAACTCAAGAGCCCGGCCACACTCGTCCAACCGCTGGTTGTAGGCCGACTCTGCCAGTGATCGGTCGGCCCGCGTATCGCACACGACGATCGCCAGCTCATCCGGAATCGGCACGAAGGTCGTCTCCAACGAGCGGCAATCCAGCATCATCGCGTGGCCGACCCGACCGCCGAGCACGATCATCTGGTCCATCAGCCCGCACTCCACCCCCACATATTCGTTCTCGGCCCAGCGGCAGATCGACGCCAATCGTTCGGGACCGGCCTGGCCCCCGTTAATCGCAATCGCGGCCAGGGCCACTGCCACCTCCAGCGCTGCCGAACTCGACAATCCCGCCGCCACCGGGAGCGTCGACTCGAGGGTCAGTTCGAACCCCTGGTCCAGTTCGATGCCCGCCTCCCGCAGGGAGACGGTGACCCCGTGCGCATAGTCGGCCCACCGGCCCGAACCCGGCGGGCCCTCCTCTCCCAGCCGGAAGGTGTCTTCCTCATCCATCGCGCGGGAGACCACCCGGACCATTTGGTCGGGTAACGGGGACACGATCCCGCGAACCTCCCGGTCGATGGCGGCCGGCAGCACCAGACCTTCGGTGTAGTCGGTGTGCTCGCCGATCAGGTTGACCCGCCCGGGGGCCCGCACCCAGTGACTCGCCGGCCAGAGCTCCGGGTCCGCCAGCATCGGCGCCAGCCAGTCAGGATTGCCCGTATCGCTCATTTCGGAGCGTTCAGCCCGAATCGGCCGAACCACCGAAATACGCGTTCACTTCGGCGTATATCTCCGGATCCCCGATGTCCCACCAGTGCCCACCAAATACACATGCGTAGAGTGGGGCTTCCCGGTGCGCCCACTGGACGAATCCGCCGATCACGTCCAGGTCGTGACCCTCGTCACGGTACCGCTGGAACAGACCCAGTTCGGCGCGGCGGAACATATAGATCGCCACCGCCACAAGACTACTCGTCGGATTCGCGGGCTTCTCTTCGAACGACAGGATCCGATCGTCGGCATCCAATCCCAGGTTGTTGAATTTCGTGGCCGCCTGCACATCGCCGACATCGTAGAGGGCAACCGATGAGCCCTTGGTCTGCAACAGGGCATCCATCTTGCGCAGGTCAAAGTCACAGATATTATCCCCGGCCACGACCAGCAGGTCATCGTCAATCTCGGCGTTTTCGATCCCGAAGAGAACGTCGCCCACGGCTCCCAGGCGATCCTCCGCGCTAGTCGTCCCGTCGTTCAAGACCCGAACCGGAACATCACGCCGATGTTCGGAAGCCCATTCAACAAAGTCAGTGTGAAAACGCTGATTGGTAACAACGACGATGTCGCGAAGCTCGGGTAGTTCGACCACCCGGTCGAGTAGGTAGTCGACCACGGGGCGCCCGGCAACCGGCAACAGCACCTTCGACTGGTCCAGCGTCAGGGTTCCGAGGCGGGTTCCGTACCCGCCCGCCAGAACCAAACAGCGCAAGTCACACACCTCAAACACGGGGGCTGTGCAGCCCAAGAAGAGCGCCGAATTCTAGCACCGCGATAGGCTGCGGGGAGCGGCGGCGCCGCCGTCGCCCTCGCGACATCGGAGTTTTCCATATAATCCAGTTATCCGCATGTTCACGTGCGCGGAGCGGGATCACCACTTCAAGGAGCGGGATACGGTGGGATCCAACACCAGGGAATTGGTTTTCGGAGTGGTCGGGATAGTCATCCTGGTGGTTGCCGTCTGGGTCATGTTCAACCAGGCGGAGCCGTCTCCGGGTGGCGACTCGAGCGACGAGACGACGACCGCCACCGACGAGGCCGATCAGCTTCCGACGCGGATCGTTCTGCCCTCGGAAGATGACGTCGCCGCTCCGCCGACGCCATCACCCACCACCGCACCGACCCCCACCACCACTCCGATCCCGGATTCCCACGTCGTAGGTGACGGCGAGACCCTCACCACGATCGCCGCCATCTATGGCGTCGATCCCGACGACATCGCCGCCAAGAACGGCCTGACCGACCCCAACAAGATCCTTGTTGGGCAACAGTTGTTGTTGCCGACCGAGGGAGAGGATCTGCCTGAGCGCCGGTCAGGCCAGGTCGGCGATCGCACCTATATCGTCCAGGAAGGCGATACGCTATTCGGCCTTTCCCAGGAGTTCGGCGTTTCCATCGAGGCGCTGATGGAAGAAAACGGGATTGAGGATCAAAACACCCTGTACGTCGGCCTGCTAATCGCCATCCCCGACCAGGTTGTGCCTCAGCCTTGACCGTCCGGGGTGTCCTTCGTGGAATCCCCGGCCGCAACTCCGGAGTCGACACCTTTGATCGACACCACCTTCCGCCGTCCGAGCCTCCAGCCGCGTTCCCGCAAGAGCCAGAGGGTGACGATCGTTCCCAGGGTCGCTCCAATAATCAAAACGACCAGCGGATTATCGAAGAAGGCCTCGATCGACTCGCGGTCTTCCTCCCAGCGCTCTCCGATGACCCATCCGATAGTGGTGTAGATCGTTCCCCAGATCAGGGCCGATATGGTGGTGTAGATGACAAACCTGGAGAATCGGACCCGAGCCACCCCCGCTGCGACCGCCACGGCGATGCGCAGTCCGGGTATAAGGCGACCCACGATGATCACTGCGGCGCCGTGCCGGGCAAACCACCGCTCTACCCACTCCTGCCGTTCCGCGGTGAGATGGAGCCACCGCCCATAGCGCTCCACGATTCGCGTACCCACAGATCGCGCGATCCAATACAGGGCGCTGGCCCCGGCCGTGGCCGATCCCGCCGTCACCAGCACGATCGGAATCGGCGATGCCTTGCCGGCGGAAACCTGCGTACCCATGAACACGATCGCCAGATCGCCGGGCAAAGGCAGCGGCAGACCGGCTTCTTCCACGCCGATCAACAGGGCGATGGCCTTGTACTGGTGCAACTGCAGGAAGGCCATCAGCGTGTCCCGCAGATCCGCGAAGAACTCCATTATTGGTCGTAGCGGGCCGCGTCTGATTCCACCGCGACTCGCTCAGCAGAGTCTATCGGAATCTCAGCCACTTCCAGGATGTCCGCCGGTCTGAGCAGCTGCCACCGAGCAAGGCCCGCCCGCCCGGTCGCCGGTCCGGCTAGGCGGCCAGCGTGTCGCCGATGACCACACGGTTTCGACCGGATCGCATGGCCTCCATCAACGCCTGATCGGCGCAATCAATACGTAACCACATTTTGGCTGACATACCCTATGCCTCTAACATCGCCGACGAACCCTCAGACGACGGATTTCGAGCCACAACGCTTGTCTCCCGCAAAAACATTCTGGCCATCAGTCCCTCCCGGGCCACGAGATCGGGAATTCTATCATGGACCCTATGGGTTGAGTCGCTCCGTGCCCGGTTCCCCCGGCTGGTTCGGGGGCACCCATGTGGAGCCATTGACCGCCCTCTCGGCAGTGAGCGGCCGCCACCGTGCCGCGCCGGCGGCCACCACCTGATGTTGCTGCCCGGGTTGCTGCTGCTCATCCTGATTGTCGGCGCGGGCCTGTGGTCCGCGGCCGCGATCGTACGCCGGTTGCTGGGCGAACCGGGCCCACTCATCGTCTTCGGCCTGGCCATTCTGGTGGCAACGGTCTTCCAGGGCTTCGCGCTCCTCTGGCTTCCGATGCTCCTGCCGACCGGCTGGTCCAGCGTCGTCGCCGCGGCTGGCCTGGTCGCGCTGGCAATCGCAATCCAGCGGCTGATCCCGGCATCGGCACTCCCCGTCACACAGCCAACATCCCCCGGCATCGGACCGGGCGGCTTCGCCGTCATCGTCGGAGTTTCGGTCTGCATCTATATCTCCGCACTGGCGTTCTGGTTCGAGGGAACCGCCGGCGGCGCCGATGTCGCCACCGAGTACCTGCACAGCGGACTGGTGGCAACGATCGGTCGCGGCAACTTTCCCGTGGTCAACCCGTTCGAGCCCGATTTCTTCATGACCTACCGATTTTCGGTCCATACGCTCGCGTCCGCCACCCAGAATCTACTGGGAATCGACGTACCCACTCTGATTCCGCACTTTCTTGGCGCCCTTAGCGTCGGCCTATTCCTGGGCACCCTGAGCGTGGTCGCCCGCCTGACGCGCAACCTGAAGGCCGGCATCATCGCCGGGTTGCTTCTGTGGGGATGGGGGCCGTTGTACTGGCTCGGCTTGCCGGCCTACGCCGCCCGGGAGGGCCTCGGCGAGGCACTCGCCATGGTGGCCCGCAGCCCGGAGGCCATGACCTGGTCGGGAGTGTTCCTCGGCCCGACGTTCACCATGGCGACCCACAACCCCACCAACATCTTCGGCTTCTTCCCGGCCCTGGCCTCCCTGTGGCTGGTCCTCGAACTCGCCGACAGCCGGCAATCCTCCCGCGGCCGCGCGGCGCTGCTTGGCCTGCTGGTCGTCACCCTGACCCTGCTGGCGGCGGCCAGTGAGTACTTTTTCGCGGCCGTCGCCGCGGCCATCGTCGGGTACGGAATTCTGATGATGTGGCGGTTCCGGCGATCGCGCTGGTGGCTGCCAGCCCTGCCCATCGCCGGCCTGATCCCGGCGGCGGCCCTAGCCCTCACGACCTCCAGCGTTCTCGGCGGCATCTTCCGGGGCGACCGCGCAGTCCTTCAGCTTGGCGTCTATTGGAACAGCGAGGCGCCGGGCAGTTTCACCAGTTGGGGCTACAACTCCGGGGGGCCGCTCTTCTTCTGGTCCGACGGCGACCAGCACGAAGTTGGATTCCTGAGCTGGGAATACCTGGTCGACGGCGGCCTAGTCACACTCCCGCTGCTGGTCATCGTAATCGCCTACGCCGCGCGGCCCGATCGCCCGACCTTCATCTTCGCCCTTGCCGGCGCCGCCGGCGCGTTGGCCGGCACCGTGTTCCATTTCGAGTCTTCTCCGCCCGATATCTACCGCTTTGCGCACTTCGGCGCCGGCTTCGGTTTCGTCACCCTCGGCATCTGGAGCGCCACGCAGGTCCGGGCTCCCAGACTTCCTGATCGGGCCCGTCACATAGTCCTTGGCCTCGTCGGCGGCCTATCCCTGGTGGCATTCCTGACGAGTTCCATCGCCTGGCCGGGCATGATCGCCCAGGCCGAAAACGCCGACTCCGGCGCCGACCAGCCGGTAATCGATTTCCTCCTCGCCGAAGCCGATGTCACCGATGGCCTGCTGGTCCTGTGGGGATCGCGTACCGCCTACGATCTATACGATTCCCGCAACGACCAGGTCACCGCCCGGATTTCCGCCGCCACCGGTCAGTTCATCCCTTACGGATACCATCACCTATCGCACGCTCAGGAGTACTCATCGGTCTATGGCTGGGCGCAGGAGACGCTTCGCGAGGAATACCTCGACGAGCTTCGGATTCGCTTCATTTACCACAATCCCAACCGCGCGACCGACCAGCAGCGAACCGCCCTGCAACGACTGCTCGCAGCCGATTTGATCGCGCCGGTCCTCGAATCCACAATTGTCCCGGGTGAACCGCGGATCCTCTACGAGTACTCCCCGGCTGGGATTGGAGAACCGATTGACTGACGAAGACCGGATGAACCTCGACCAACTCCGCGAATTCGACACGCCCACCGTAAGCAACGCGGTCGAGCGTTTGAAATTGCGGGATCGGACCGACGGCTTCATGGGGCTCGATATCCGTTGTATGTTCCCGGATCTGGGCCGGATGGTCGGTTACGCCGTCACCGCCACAGCGCGCAGCACGGTACCCGGCCCACCGGGTTCGCGATCCGGCTTCGCAACACTTTTCCAGACCCTTGAGGCGGCGCCCAAACCGGCCATCCTGGTTTTCAAGGATGTCGGTCCCGATCGGCGGCGATCGTGCCATTTTGGCGACATGATGGCTACATCCGCCGCGAAACTCGGCGCCATCGGCCTGGTCACCGACGGCGGCGTCCGCGATCTGAGCACCGTCCGCGCGATGGGCTTCCACTACTTCGCCGCCGGCGCCACCCCGGCCCACGGAAACCACGAGATCGTCGAGGTCGACCTGGACATCATGGTCGGCGGCACGCTTGTCAGTCCGGGATCGCTGATCCACGCCGACGAGAACGGGGTAGGGGTATTTCCCGCCGGCGTCACCGCCGATTTGCTGCAGGCCGCCCGGGTCGTACAGGAGCGTGAGGCGGAGAGGATGGCGCAGATGGCGGAGCCCGACATCCACCTGGCATCGTTCTGGGGCGGGTCCGGTGAATAGGGAGAGGCCCGCGCAACGGGACCACTTGAGACGGCAGAACCGCCCGGTGCAGGGGCCTCTCCCTCATGAAAACGACCGGGGTGCCGATCACGTTACGATTCGCCACCAGCGAGAGGCTTGATCCGCTTTGAATACTGCAAACCACCCCTTCGACCTGGTCATCACCGGCGGAAGGGTCATCGACCCGGCAACCGGCCTCGACGGAATCCGCGATGTGGCGGTGCGCGGCGGTGAGGTTGCGGCAATCGAGTCGCAGATCCCAACTAACGGCGCCCGAACCCTGGACGTAGCCGGATGCCTGGTGACTCCGGGGCTCGTCGACATCCACGTCCACGTCTATCGCGGGGCCACGTTCTGGGGCGTCGACGCCGACGAAATCGGAACTAAGGGTGGCACCACTACCATGCTCGACGCCGGCAGCACCGGCTCACAGAACTATCGCGGTTTCAAGGAGTGGGTTGTCAATCCGGCCCGGGTACGGGTCCTCGGTCTGATGAACCTGAGTGAGATCGGCTTGGTGTCCAACAAGGGCGAACTCAACGACCCGGCGTTCGCCGACCTGGCCGGGGGGATCGCAGCGATCGGGGCGTTCCCCGAAACCTTCATCGGCTGCAAGATTCGGCTCAGTGGACCGCTCGTGGGATGGGGCCAGCAGGGTCGCCACCACGCCCAGCAGGCCGTGAAGATGTCCCACGACGCGGGTACATTTCTGATGGTCCACATCGGCAACTCGCCGATTCCGATGGAAGAACTGCTCTCCATGTTGCGCCCCGGCGACATCGTGACCCACTGTTACCGGGCCGGCGCCAACAACCTGTTTGACGAAAACGACCAGCCCACTACCGCCGCCCGGGCGGCGCGCGATCGCGGGGTGTTGTTCGACATCGGCCACGGCTCCGGCAGTTTCCAGTACGAACGCGCCCGCAGCGCCGTCGCCGCCGGTTTTATGGCGGACTCCATCAGCACCGACCTCCACGTGACCAACATCGACGGCCCGGTGCACGACATGCCGACGACCATGGCCAAGATGCTCGCCCTGGGCGTCCCCTTGCTGGAGGTCATCCAGCGCTCTACGTGGGAGCCGGCCGGCGTGATCGGATTGCAGGACCAGGTCGGCAGCCTGCAGGTCGGTCGGGAGGCCGACATCGCGGTGCTGCGGCACCGGGAGCGCGAAGTCATCTTCACCGACTCTATGGGTACCGAATGGACCGGCCACCACGAACTCACGGCCGAGCACACGATTCGCGCCGGGGAGATTCTCTAGCCCGGCACCGGGCGGGGCGGAATCGGCGCTGGCGACATCCCGGCCGTTGCTCGCGCCTTCGCGGACTGTAACGCCGGCAGAACCAGTTCACTACGACGTTATACCCTGTAGCCATATGGTTGCACCCACCCCGGGGTGAGGTAGGCTGAGGGCCGCTTGCGAACCCGAAATCGTGAAGCAGGTCATCCCCATGGACAGAGAAATTAAGGTAAGCGTGCTCGCCCGCTGGCGCTCCGTCGAAGGCCACGTGCGCGGAGTCGAGCGCATGGTCGAGGAAGACGCCTACTGCGTCGACATCCTCAAGCAGACCCTCGCCATCCAGGGCGCCATCGAGAAGGTCAACGCTCTTGTTCTCGAAAGCCATCTCCAGCACTGCGTCACCACCGCCATCCGCAGCGATGACCGGGCCGAGCGCGAGCGCAAGATCAGCGAGTTGATGGACGTCTTCCGCGGCTCCGGGCACCCGAAGCGCGTGCCGCTGATCCCGGCCGAAATCGCCGAAATGCTGCTTGCCGTGCCTGCGGCCACATCCGACAGATCCTAGCCGCCATGGCCATCGATCACGACGACGCCACCGCCGAACTCACCATTCCGGTAGAAGGAATGACCTGCGCCTCCTGCGTCGGCCGCGTGGAACGGTTCCTGAAGAACGCCGACGGGGTGGCGGACGCCGCGGTGAACCTGGCCACCGAAAGGGCCACCGTCCAGTTCAACCCGAACAGCACCGGCATCGCCGAATTGATCGATGCCGTCGAAAACTCCGGCTACGACGTCACCCGGGAAACCATCACCCTCCGCGTTCTCGGCATGACCTGCGCCTCCTGCGTCGGCCGCGTCGAGCGCTTTCTGAAGGACACCGACGGTGTCCTGGGCGCAAGCGTGAACCTAGCCGCCGAGACCACCACCACCACCTTCCTGCCGGGCGCCATCGACCGCGCCGCGCTGGTAGAAAGGGTCGTTGCCTCGGGGTATGAGGTTGTCGAGGAGGCCGGTTCAGACGAAGCCACCGGCGATTTGCTCGAGCGTCGCAAGACCGCCGAGTTGAACGATCTCAAGCTCCGCTTCTCCTTCACTCTGGCAGCGGCGTTTGTGCTCATGTGGGGCGGCATGGGCACCCACTGGAGCTGGACCCCCGATTTCATCACCAACCGCTACTTCATGTTCGCCCTGGCGACCCCAATCCAGATCTGGGGTGGATTGCGCTTCTACAAGGGCACGTGGGCCCGTCTGAAGACGTTCAGCTCCGACATGGACACCCTGATTGCCGTCGGCACCAGTGCCGCCTATCTGTACAGCGTCGTGGCGACCTTCACCCCGGAATGGTTCCGGCAGTCCGGGCTTGAGCCCGATGTGTTCTACGAGACCTCGGCGACGATCATCGGGCTGATCCTTCTCGGGCGCTACCTGGAGAACCGGGCCATGGCCCAGACCTCCAGTGCCATCCGCAAATTGATGGAATTGCAGGTCCGCACCGCCCGGGTCGTCCGGGACGGTCAGGCCATCGACCTGCCGGTTGCGGATGTCCATCCCGGTGACCGGATCCTGGTCCGCCCCGGCGAACGGATCCCGGTGGACGGCAGCATCGTCGAAGGCAGTTCCACGATCGACGAGTCCATGATCACCGGGGAGAGCGTTCCGGTGGACAGAGGCCCGGGCGACGCCGTGATCGGCGGGACCGTCAACCTGGCCGGCAGCTTCCAGTTCACCGCCGATCGGGTGGGGAGCGACACGGTCCTGTCCCAGGTCGTGCGGCTGGTCGAAGACGCCCAGGGCTCCAAGGCGCCGATCCAGCGGCTCGCCGACGTCATCGCCGGCTATTTCGTGCCCGCCGTCCTGGGAATCGCCCTATTGGCGTTCCTCGGCTGGTTGATCTGGGGGCCCGGTCTAACCCTGGCACTGGTCACGACCGTCGCCGTACTCATCATTTCCTGCCCCTGCGCCCTCGGCGTCGCCACGCCGGCGGCCATCATGGTCGGGTCCGGACGCGGGGCCGAGCACGGCGTCCTGTTCCGCGGCGGCGAGGCCCTTGAGACCGCCCACCGCATCGACACCGTCGTGCTGGACAAGACCGGCACCCTCACCAGCGGTCAGCCCAGGGTCGCTTCCGTAGTCCCGCTCAACGGCCTGGCCGAAGCCGAAGTTCTCAGCCTGGCGGCGGCGGTGGAGTCTGCTTCCGAGCACCCACTGGCCGCCGCGATCGTACGGGAAGCGGAGAGCCGCGATCTCGACCTGCCGGCCGTCGCGGAATTCGAGTCGTTCACGGGCCTGGGTGTCAGCGCCCAAGTCGACGACCACACCGTCATCGCCGGCAACATGGCGCTCATGGCCGAGCGCGGGATCGCCGATTCCGATGGCGCGACCGATCGCCTGGTAGCCCAGGGCGATAGCGTCGCCTGCGTGGCCGTCGATGGCGAACTGGTCGGCGTAATCGGCATAGCCGACACCCTCAAAGACAACGCCGCGGCCATCGTGTCCGATCTCCGCCGGCGCGGAATCGACATCATAATGATCACCGGCGACAACCCCCGCACCGCCAACGCCGTCGCGGCATCGATCGGCATCGATCACGTCATCGCCGGCATCCTGCCCGCCGACAAGGCCGACGAGGTCAAACGGTTGCAATCGGAAGGACGCACGGTAGCCATGGTCGGCGACGGCATCAACGACGCCCCGGCGCTGGCCCAGGCCGATATCGGCATCGCAATGGGCACCGGGACCGATATCGCAATGGAGGCGGCCGATGTCACGCTGATGAGCGGCAACCTGCAGGGAATTCGGATGGCCATCGATCTCAGCCGTCGCACCATGCGGGCCATCCGCCAGAACCTGTTCTGGGCCTTCGCCTACAACACCACCCTGATACCCCTGGCCGCCGGGCTTTCGATGGCCTTCTTCGGCCGGCCGATCGATCCGATGCTGGCCGCCGCGGCCATGGCCCTCAGCGACGTGACCGTCATCGGCAACGCCCTGCGCCTGCGACGTCTGCGACTAACGGGATAGTCCCAAGAACCCCGGCCCGCCGGACCGCCCAAAGAGGACAAGATCAATGGCAATCGCAATCGACCCGGTTTGCGGAATGGAAGTCGACGAAGCCACGGCCACCGAAACCGCCGTGCACGAAAGCAAGACCTACTACTTCTGCGCCAGAGGCTGCCGCCTGGACTTTGAGGACGATCCCGAGAAGTATCTCGATCCGGAGTACGTCAAAGGCCACCACTAGGCCCCCGGGCTAGAAGAATGGGTTGTGGGCCAACTCCTCGGCGACTGTCGTCTGCGGGCCGTGCCCGGGGAATAGTTTCGTCGATCCCTGCAGGGCCAGCACCTTGTCGCGGACCGTCTGTTTATGGACCGGGAAGGCGTCCACGCCCAGGTTCGTGCCGCCGATGGAGCCGGCGAACAGCGCATCACCGGTAAAGACCACATCCCCGACCGCCAGGCAGGATTCACCCGCCGTGTGCCCGGGAGTGTGCAGCACCTTGAATTCGAAGGGGCCGGCCTGCAAAACCTCGCCATCAGCAAACGAGTGCGCCTCGCCGCCCAATCCGGCCACTGCGCCCAGCTCTTCGGCGGGCACATGCACCGCGATGTCGGTCCCGCCGACGATGGCCCCGAGCGCGCTGATGTGATCGCCGTGGGTGTGGGTCAGCAGCACCGCGGCCAGTTCGCGTTCGCCGATGGCCGACCTGAGGTCTTCCTCGGGTACGCCGGCATCGATCAGCACGCAGTTCGCCGCGTCGCCAATCACGTAGGCCCACACCCGGTCCGGTCCGTACCAGAGTGACTGAATCTCGAAACCGCCCGCGATCGACGGCTCCACCGCGTCCGGCGCCCAGGTGCCGGCCGCGATCTCCCACAGCTTCGCGGCATCCAGCCCCAGCCGACCGGCCAGGGTATCCGATTGCTCGCGGGTGGGGTCACGCCGGTAGCCCTCAAACGCCGACAGGGCCTCGGCGTCAATGCCCGTCTCCCCGGCCAGGTCCTCGACCGACAGCCCGTGACCGCGCCTTGATTTTCCGACCAGATCCCCGAATTCGTCCTCAAGTGGAACCATCATTCGCTCCGCGATCCGGGGCTTCTCCCCGAGGCATCGCCGGCGACGATCCGCCCGGCGAAAGGAAATCCTACTGCATCCCGGCGCGCCGCCGGGTTGGGCCGGCGCCGCCGGGAATCGTTCCCCGAAATCTCCGCTCAGACAGCGATGTTCTGCCACTTTCCGGCCTGATAGCGCCAGATAATGACCACCAGCCGCAGCAGGGTCTCGATCATGAACGTCCAGTACATTCCGGCCAGTCCATATCCCAGTTGGACGCCGAAGTACAAGGCCAGCGGCAGGCGTACGAGCCATGAAGAAACCCCGGTCAGCAGCATCGGGAAGCGGGTATCACCGGCGCCCCGCAGGCCACCCTGCAGCACGAA
>PBSR01000012.1 GCA_002726335.1 Gemmatimonadaceae bacterium | reverse complement strand
AGTTTGGGCAACTGCTAGATACTTGAGAATCCGACCGCGCAAGGCGCGCCTTGTTGGTCGTTCGATAGTGGGCCAGGACGTCGAGGGCGCGCTGGCAACGCTGGCGTTCCTGCCGAATCGTGGCGCGGACTTCATCGCCAAGGTGGTCAAGTCGGCGGTGGCCAACGCCGAAAACAACTACGGGCTGCCCCCTGGCAATTTGTACGTGTCGCGAATCTCTGTGGATGACGGGCCGCGCCTCAAGCGGATGCGCGCCAAATCACGGGGCCGACCGGGCTGGTACAAGAAGCGAATGGCCCATATCACCGTCGTAGTCGACGAGCGGGAGTCCTAGATGGGCCGAAAAGTACACCCGATTGGATATCGGCTCGGCTCCCTGCGCGGCTGGGACAGCCAGTGGTACGCCGACCGCGACTACGCGAAATTCCTGTTGGAAGACGACGAAATCCGCCGGGTGATCCGGCAGTGGCTGAAGAACCCGCCGGGCAGTGACGAGCGTAGTCGGGGACGGCGCAGCTTCGGCGCCGGCGTTTCCGGCATCGGCATCCGGCGAGCGTCGAATGTCATTCGCGTGACGATCCACACCTCCCGGCCGGGAATCGTGATTGGCCGTGGCGGCTCGAACCGTGAGGCGCTACAGCTGGCGCTGGCGAAGCATTTCGGCAAGCGGATATTCGTGAACATTCAAGAGATCTCTAACCCCGAACTCGACGCCTACCTGGTGGCGCGCAACGTGGCCGACCAGATCGAGCGCCGGGTTTCGTTCCGGCGGGCCATCAAGATGAGCGCGGAGCGCTGCATGCGAGCCTGGGCCGAGGGCGTGAAGATCATGGTCAGCGGTCGGCTCGGTGGACGCGAGATGTCGCGCAGCGAGTTCGAGATTCGTGGTCGGGTGCCGCTGCAGACCCTCGACGCCGATATCGACTATGGCCAGGCGACGGCCCGCACCACTTACGGTTCTATCGGAGTGAAGGCGTGGGTGCATCGCGGATCCGGGCGAGAAGAGGAATCGGGCGGCGAAGACCGTGATCCGCGGAACCTGCCCCAGGGCGTGGAGAGGTAGCGCAGACTGATGTTGATGCCCAAGCGCACCAAGTTTCGAAAGATGCACCGCGGTCGTAACAAAGGCGTGGCCTCGCGAGGCAATCACCTGCAGCACGGTGATTTTGGGTTGCAGGCAGTGACCATGGGTTATGTGAACAGCCGACAGATAGAGGCCGCCCGGCGGGTACTGACCCACCACATGCGGCGGCGCGGGCAGGTTTGGATTCGAATCTTCCCGGACAAGCCCATTACCCGGAAACCGGTGGAGACACGGATGGGCGGAGGCAAAGGTGCGGTGGACCACTGGGTAGCGGTGATCAAGCCGGGCCGAATTCTCTTTGAAATATCTGGCGTCCCCGAGGACATGGCCGAAGAGGCGTTCCGGCTGGCGAGTCACAAGCTCTCGGTTGATACGCGGGTGCTATATCGCGATCGAGAGGCCGTCGTTGGCTAAGCCGAGTGAATTGCGGGCGCTGAGCGCCGACGAGCTTCGACAGCAACTGGACGAGCGCAAGGAAGACCTGTTCCAGTTGCGTATTCAGAACGCGACCCATCAGCTGGAGGACTATGCCCAGCTGGCCTCCACGCGCCGGGACATCGCCCGGATAATGACGATCCTTACCGAGACGGTACGAACGGAAGAAGACGAACATGATGACAACGACAATGGGGAATAGGTCCTAGCCGTGGCAGACCGAAAAAGACGCGTACAGGGCATGGTGACAAGCGAAGCCATGGACAAAACGATCACGGTGGAGCTGATAACGTACCGGCGCCACCGGTTATACGGAAAGCCGGTGCGCTCGCGGAACACTTTCCTGGCACATGATCCTGAGAATGAGTGTCACGTGGGCGACGAGGTCGTGATTGAAGAATCGCGCCCCATCAGTAAACGCAAGACCTGGCGCCTGCGCGAAATAGTCGGTCGGGCCGAAATCAAGCCCGAAGAAGAGGCACTTTCGATTGATACAGCAGCAATCTAGAATCCGGGTCGCCGACAACAGTGGCGCCCGCGAGCTACTGGTGATCCGCGTTTTGGGCGGATCCGGTCGGCGATATGCCGGAGTTGGCGACATGGTCGTCGGCTCGGTCAAGCAGGCCGCCCCGAACAGCCCCGTGCCGAAGGGCCGGGTGGTGCGGGCAGTGGTCGTCAGGGTGGCCAAAGAGTACAAGCGTCCCGACGGTTCACGGATTCGATTTGACGATAACGCGGCGGTGATCCTGGATCCGCAGGAGGCCCCGGCCGGTACCCGGATCTTCGGGCCAGTGGCGCGGGAACTGCGCGAGACCCGGTTTGCCCGGGTTGTGTCGCTGGCACCGGAGGTTCTCTAAGCCGTGGCCGGATTGAAGATTAAGAAGAGCGACCAGGTGGTCGTGACGCGTGGCCGCGACCGCGGCGAACGCGGTGAGATCATCGAGGTCATGCCGAAGGTCCGCAAGGTGGTCGTAGAAGGCGTGAACGTGCGCATGCGGCACACCCGCCCCCGCGCCCCCGGGCAGCCTTCCGGGATTATCGAATTCAATGCCCCGCTGCCGGTGTCGAACGTGATGCTGGTGTGCCCGAAATGCGACCACGCGACCCGGGTGGGCAGTTCAACGCTGGCGGATGGGGCCAGAGTACGCACCTGCAAGCACTGCGGAGAGGTGATAGACGGCTAGTGGCATCGCGACTTAAACATCGGTATGAGACAGAGATCCGGCTGGCGCTGATGAAGCAGTTGGATCTGGACAACACTATGCGCGTCCCGGGACTGGTGAAGATAGTCCTGAACTCGGGCTTGGGTGAGGCGATTGAAAATGCCAACGCCCCCGAGGCGATGGCGCGTGACATGTCGATAATGGCGGGCCAGCGACCGGTAATCACCCGGTCGCGTAAGGCCATCTCAAACTTCCACCTGCGCGCCGGGATGCGGGTCGGCTGCATGGTGACGCTGCGCGGCGAGCGGATGTACCACTTCCTGGATCGGCTGTTCACGATCGCAATACCGAGAGTTCGGGACTTTCGTGGGCTGTCGCGGTCGGCGTTTGACGGCCGCGGGAACTACTCGATCGGATTCGACGAGCAGCTCATCTTCCCGGAGATCGACTACAGTGCGATCGATCGAGTGCGCGGCTTCCAGGTCACAATCGTGACTTCGGCGCCGAATGATTCTGAAGCCATGGCCCTTCTGGAAATGATGGGCTGTCCGTTCCACCGTGACGCCGCCTAGCCAGGGAAGGTAACCAGTAGTTGGCCAAGAAATGCAAGATCGAGAAATGGAAGCGGCCACCGAAGTTCAAGGTGCAGTTCCGGAACCGCTGCGGTATCTGTGGGCGACCGCGAGCCTATATGCGTAAGTTCGGAATGTGCCGTATTTGTCTCCGTGAACGAGCCCTGCAGGGGCTGGTTCCCGGTGTCACCAAGTCAAGCTGGTAACGGGTAACACGATGGCTACGTCACAACGAAAATACACGGCCAGCGATCCGATCGCGGATCTGCTGACGCGCATTCGCAACGCCTGCAAGGCGGACCACGAAAGCCTGACCCTGCCTTCGGCCAAGGCCAAGGTAGCGATCGTCAAGCTTCTCGAAGCCGAGGGATTCATCAGCGGGTTTGAGATCATCGAAGAATCGCCGCAGCCACTGTTGCGCATCGACCTGAAGTATGACGAGGAACGCCGCCCGGCGATTAGCGGCCTGAAACGGATCAGCAAACCGGGGCTGCGTATTTACACCGGCTCGACCAATATCCAGCGAGTGATGGGTGGGGTCGGGGCCAGTGTGATGTCCACGTCCCAAGGGATGATGACGGGATCGCAGGCATACCGCCGGCGACTCGGAGGAGAAGTGATATGCCACATCTGGTAGCCGGCTTAGCCGCCCGGGAGGTCCCGTGTCGCGAGTAGGCGAAAGACCAATACCGCTTCCCGACGGGATTGAGTGGGACCAGGTGGACGGGACCATCGAGGTGACCGGCCCGCTGGGCAAGCTCACCGTGAAGCTCCAATCTTGCATCAGCGTGCGCGAAGAAGAGCGGGTGCTGATTGTGACCCGCGAGTCCGACGAGCGCCGTCACCGCGAACTGCACGGTCTGAGCCGCACCCTGGTCGCCAACATGGTGGATGGGGTATCGCAGGGTGTCCGCAAGACACTGGATATCGTCGGTACCGGCTACCGCGTTGAGGAACACCCGACCGGCATCGAAATGCAACTCGGGTTCTCCCATCCGGTCATCTTCGCCGCGCCCGAGGGCGTGGAGTTGGTGGTCGAGGGCAACAACCGGGTGCAGGTACGCGGAATCGACAAAGAGTTGGTCGGTCGCACGGCGGCCGAACTGCGAATGATCCGCCCCCCGGACGCCTACAAGGGCAAAGGGATTCGGTATTCGGACGAAGTAGTACGCACCAAGCCGGGCAAAGCTGCCATCGGCGCCCTGGGCTCGTAGTCGGGATAGCGAAGGTATGGCCAGAACCAGAACCAAACGAACCCTGCGCAAGAGCCGGCACGCTTCGCTGCGGCGTCGGATGCGCGGTACTGCGGAGCGACCGCGGTTGTGCGTCTTCCGCAGTGCGCGGCACATCTACGCGCAGATCATCGACGACACCCGCGGACACACNCTGGTGGCGGCGAGNAGCTGCGATCCNGATCTGCGCNCCAAGAACGATGGGACCAAGACGGATAGCGCCGGCGNGGTCGGCGAACTGATCGCNAGTCGCGCGCTNGAAGAGAACATCAAGGCGGTCGTNTTNGATCGNGGCGGANACAAGTATCACGGGCGGGTGGCGGCGCTGGCCGATGCCGCCCGCGAAAAAGGACTTAGNTTCTAAGGATCTAAATGTCACGCGACGATGGTGAAAAACAACGCTACGAAGAGCGGATAGTCCGAATCAATCGGGTTGCCAAGGTTGTCAAAGGCGGCCGGACATTCGGGTTCAACGCTGTGGTTGTGGTCGGTGACCGGCAGACGAAGGTCGGGCTGGGCCTGGGCAAGGCGCGCGAAGTGCCGGAGGCCATCCGCAAAGGCAACGAACGCGCTCGCCGGGCGATGGTCGACTACCCGGTGCGACAGGACGGCACAATCCCGCACTACGTCGAAGGGCACTTCGGCGCATCGAAGGTGATCCTGCGCCCGGCCGGACCGGGTACCGGGGTGATCGCCGGTGGCGCGGTTCGGGCGGTGGTTGAAGCCGCCGGCATTCAGAATGTACTCACAAAGTCGTTTGGGTCCGCCAACCCGCTAAACGTCGCCAAGGCCACGCTGGTGGCGTTGGGGGCGCTGCGAGTGCCGCCGGGCACCAAATTGCGGACGCCGGCGCCGGACGACCCCGAACTGGATACCCGCCGTGCTTAGGATCACGCTAGTAAAAAGCGTCATCGGCAACCGGCAGCGCCAGAAAGACACCGTACGGGCGCTGGGGTTGACGCGGCTGGGGCAGACGGTCGAGAAGCCGGATAACGAAGCGATTCGGGGCATGGTGACCTCGGTACGCCACCTGGTCGAGGTCTCCTCGGCCGATTCTACGGACTAAACCATGGCCGATACGGTTCCTAACCTCAAGATTCACGACATTACCCGGATGGGTGGCAAGAAGAAGGCCCGCCGTCGGGTGGGCCGGGGCAATGGCTCCGGTTCCGGCAAGACCAGTGGTCGCGGCCAGAAGGGCGCCGGTTCGCGCGCCGGCGCGCGCCGGAAGGCCCGGTTCGAGGGCGGTCAGACGCCAATTCTGATGCGGTTCCCGCGTCTGCCGGGGTTCAACAACCCGCGCAGCACCGTGCGGTTTGAGCCGGTGAACGTGGAAGCGCTGAACGTCTTCGACGCCGGAGACGTAGTCGAGCCGGCCCATCTGGTCCAGCGGGGACTGGCGCGAAAAGGGCCGATCAAGATCCTGGCGCGCGGCGAGCTGAACCAGAAACTTACCGTCCGCGCCACGCACTTTTCGGCGGCCGCGATCGCCAAGATCGAGGCGGCCGGCGGGAAAGCCGAGAAGATTGAGAATCGACCCGAGTCAGAGGTTGGGGGCGGGGACGCTTCCGACGACGCCTAGCCGCAACCCCCGGATTACCAGATGATTCAGG
Organism: Gemmatimonadaceae bacterium; assembly: GCA_002726335.1. The sequence continues at coordinate 4,064 of PBSR01000012.1, read as the reverse complement.
CGACCGTCACCGCACTCAAACTGCCCGACCTGCGGGCGAAGATCGTATTCACGATCAGCATGCTGCTGGTGTTTCGGGTGGTCGCGCACATTCCGATGCCCGGGATCAACCTGGAGGCGCTGCGGCAGCAATTCGAGGGCAATCAACTGCTCGGCTTCATGAACCTGATGTCGGGTGGCGCGCTGGAGAATTTTTCGATCGTGGCGCTGGGGATTTACCCGTACATCACGGCGTCGATCATCATGAACATCCTGCAGCCAATGATTCCCCCGCTGCGCGATATGGCGCGCAATGGCGGCGAGGCGGGGCGCCAGCGCGTGGCCCAGTACACGCGCATGGCGGCAGTGCCGCTGGCGATGCTGCAGGGCGTCGGCCAGATCACCATTCTGCGGCAGGCTTCGCCCTCGCCAATCGACCCGAACATGGGCCCGCTGAGCGTACTCTCCATGCTGGTGGTGCTGGCCGGTGGGACGATGTTCCTGCTGTGGCTGGGCGAGCGCATCACCGAGCGCGGCATCGGCAACGGCATCTCAATCATCATCCTGGGCGGCATTATCGCGGGTGCGCCGCAAGCACTGGGGCAGTCACTATTCGGCGGCGACAGCCTTACCGGACTGGCCATTTTCGCCGGTATCGGACTGGTGATGGTTGCGGCGATCGTGTTCATCCAGGAAGGCCAGCGGCGCATCCCGGTCCAGTACGCCAAGCGCGTGCGCGGCAACCGACTCTATGGCGGTCAGTCGACGCACATACCGATGAAGATCAACTCCGCTGGAATGATTCCTCTGATCTTTGCCTTCTCGGTAATGCTGCTTCCCGGCACGATCGCCAGTTACTTGCAGACGTCTGAGATCGGCTGGCTGTCGAGTATCTCAGGCACGATGGCGAGCTGGTTCAGCCCGGCCAACTTCATGTACTGGATGTTCACGTTCCTGCTGGTGATTGCGTTTACTTACTTCTATACGATCGTGGTTTTCAATCAACAGAATCTGCCGGAGACGTTGCAGAAGAATGGAGGTTTCATTCCTGGCATCAGACCCGGGCGACCGACGGCCGGCTACCTGGGACGCATCTTGAATCGACTCACGCTGGCAGGTGGGGTATTTCTTGCGACGATCGCAATCATGCCGTTTTTTGTGGGAGCCTTTACCGGGGTGACAACGGTGGCGTTGAGTAGTACCGGGCTGCTGATCGTAGTTGGGGTCGTCCTCGACACAATGAAGCAGCTTGAGTCACAACTAATGATGCGGGACTACGAGTCATTCCTGAAATGAGAATGAAGAACCCAAAATGCCAGATCAATTACTGCTCATGATCATGCTTGGTGCACCGGGATCGGGAAAAGGTACCCAGGCGGTCCGACTCTCCGAAGAGCTTGACATCGCCCACGAGTCATCCGGAGACGCCTTTCGCAAGGCCTCTTCCGATGGGACTGAAGCCGGGCTTGCCGCGGCTGAGTTCTTCGAGAGAGGCGAGCTGGTGCCGGACGAGACGGTGTGCCGGGTCATGATTGAACAGATCGAAGATCTGATCGGTTGCGGCCGGGGAATCCTGCTGGACGGATTCCCGCGAACGCTCGGGCAGGCCGTCCGCCTCGAAGAGAGCTTGGGCGAACTAGGCCAGAAGCTCGACGCGGTAGTTCACATAGACATTGACAGAGCGGAGATCATGAGGCGGTTGTCGTTACGAGGTCGAGCGGACGACTCCGAGGAAGTCGTGCGGCATCGCATCGATGTCTACGATGAGTTAACCCGCCCGCTGGTCGATTTCTATCGAGACCGTGATGTCGTGGTGGAAATCGACGGTAATGAGGCCGTGGACGCGGTCCATGATGAGATCCTGGACAAGGTCCGGGTGGCGGTACGATGAGTGGAATTCGACTGAAATCGAGCGCCGAGATCGAACGCATGCGAGCGGCGGGGCGAATCGTCGCCGAGGTCCTGGATGGGCTCGAGGCGATGGTGAAACCCGGGGTGCGGCTGGCCGATCTTGATCGATTCGCCGAAGAGATCATTCGCGGGCACGGAGCGACGCCGTCGTTCAAGGGCTACCCGAATGCGCATGATCCGAACTCGCCGTTTCCGGCCAGCATTTGCTCGTCGATGAACGATGTGATTGTCCACGGAATACCGGGTGGCCAGATCTTGCAAGAAGGGGATATCCTTGGGGTTGACTGTGGCGCTATCCTAGGTGGCTGGCACGGAGACTCTGCGCGAACGTATCGGGTGGGGCAGTGCGGATCGGAAGCGTCCGCTCTGCTACAAACCACCAGTGAGGCGCTCGATAAAGGGATAGCCGCGCTGGAAGTAGGAAAGCCGCTGGGACGAGTGGGCCACGCCATTCAGCAGCATGCCGAAGCAAACGGCTATGCGGTTGTTCGGGAATTCGTGGGCCACGGAGTCGGTCGGAATTTGCACGAAGCTCCGAAGGTGGCAAATTTCGGCTCGGCGGATTCCGGTCCGATCGTGGAAGTTGGGCTGACGGTCGCCATCGAGCCTATGGTGAACGTCGGTACGATCCATACCCGGGCCGACCCGGACGGATGGGCGATTCGGACGGCGGACGGAAGTCTGTCGGCCCACTATGAACATACGGTTGCGGTCACCGAGGCCGGGCCGAAAATATTGACGCTCGCCTGATAATTGTCGGTGAGAGAGTAGAAGCTGTGGCACAGAAGAAGGATGTAATTGAAGTCGAAGGAGTGGTTCGCGAGTCCAAACCGAACACCGTGTTCAACGTCGAGTTGGATAACGGCATGACGGTGCTCGCGCATCTTTCCGGAAAGCTGCGGCTGAACTACATCCGCATCGGTGTCGGCGATCGGGTGCGAGTCGAACTCTCGCCCTACGATCTCACTCGAGGGCGCATCACGTGGCGTCTGCCGGTCGGCGGCTAACGATTATGAGGAATCGATTATGAAGGTATCCGCTTCGGTAAGACCACGTTGCGACAAGTGCAAGATCATCCGCCGGCGCGGCGTGGTCATGGTGATCTGCGAAGTTCGCCGACACCGCCAGCGACAAGGCTAGGGGGCATCCCGCATGGCACGTATCTCGGGAGTTGATGTACCGGTGGAAAAACCGGTGATGATCGCGCTGCAGCGCATCTTCGGCATCGGCCAGACGACCAGCAAGAAGATTCTGACCACCGCCGATGTCGATGGCACGGTGCGGGTGCGGGATCTGACCGAGGACGAGTTGAGCCGAATCCGCGAAGTGATCGACCGCGAGCACAAGGTAGAGGGTGAGCTTCGCCGCGAGGTGGCGCTGAACATCGGCCGCCTGCGCGAGATCGGCTGCTACCGCGGGATACGGCACCGCCTGAACCTGCCGGTTCGCGGGCAACGGACCCACACAAACGCAAGAACCCGACGCGGCCATCGCCGTTCGATCGGCATCCGAAAACGAATTATTAAGCGGTAGAACCGCGACCCTGGAGGACAGATTTGGCAGAGAGACGCAGGCGACGGCGCGACGCCCGAATTGTGCCAGAAGGACAGGCGCACATTCAGGCGACCTTCAACAACACCATCGTTACCATCACCGATCCGCAGGGCAACGCCGTTTGCTGGTCGAGTGGTGGCAGCGTGGGGTTCAAGGGATCGCGCAAGAGCACGCCCTACGCCGCCCAGATGACCTCCGAGGACGCTGCGCGCCAGGCGATGGACATGGGGATGCGAAAGATTCGCGTATTCGTCAAAGGGCCCGGCAGTGGTCGGGACGCGGCGATTCGCGCGCTGCAGGCCGCCGGAATGCAGGTGACCGGCATCTCCGATGTCACGCCGGTGCCGCACAACGGTCCGCGCCCGCCGAAGCGGAGACGCATATGATCCGCGCCAGCCGTCAGCCGGCCGGGAGGGACTACTAGCATGGGACGTTACACCGGCCCAAATTGCAAACTCTGTCGCCGGGAAAGCATGAAGCTATTCTTGAAGGGCGACCGCTGTTTCACTCCCAAGTGCGCCATCGAACGCCACAACCTGCCTCCCGGGCAGACCGGCGGGATGCGCCCTATGCGACGGCGCATGTCGGAATACGCGGTCCAGCTTCGCGAGAAGCAGAAAG
>PBSR01000011.1 GCA_002726335.1 Gemmatimonadaceae bacterium | reverse complement strand
CACCCAGATCGGCTTCGTACGTATAGAGAACGACGAGGCGCTCCTCGTGGAACAGACCCAGGGCCTGAGGGCGCTTGCCATCGTGTTCATGCACTTTCGGCAGGCCGTCGGGCAGGTCGTAGTGGATATGGAACAACTCGTGATCGGGGGGCAGCTCGACGAATTCGCGCGTTGGAAAGACCCTGTTCATCTCGCGGCGGAAGGACTCGTCCATACCGTAGTTGTCGTCGGCGTGCAGGAAGCCACCCGCCTCCAGGTAGGTTCGCAGGCGCGCCACTTCGCGGGAGTTGAAGGTGATATTGCCATGCCCTGTCAGGTAGAGGAAGGGATGGGCGAACAGTTCCTCATCGATGAGCTGAACGCGGGCCTCTGTGTCGTCGGCCAGTACCCGGGTATTGGCGCCGACGAAGGTCAGCAGGTTTGGCAGGGAGGAGGGATCGCTGTACCAATCTCCTCCCCCGTCATAGTGCACGCGCGCAATGGTGAAGGAACCGGCGGCAGGCTGAGCCGCAGTGACCGGGCCAGTCAACAGCAGTACGAGGAAGGCACTTGCCGGTACCGCCCTCATGGGCTGCCTTTGACCACGGCGAAGCGTCCGCGGGTACGCTCACCGGACTCGCCCTCGGCGACGTAGTAGTACATACCCGAGGCAATCAGGAAGCCGCCGTCGTTGAGGCCGTTCCAGATCACCGATGCCCGACCGGGATCCGCCTGCAGCGCCGCCACAGGTTCACCCGACACGGTATAGATACGCAGGGCAGCGCCCAGGGGCAGCCCGGAGAAGGTCAGCTCCCGGCGACCGGTGGTGCGGAAGGGATTCGGGTAGACGGTGAAGCCCTCCACCCCGCCCTCGTCAACTTCGGACGCGACGACACGCAGTCGGCTGAGTCCGTCAAACGTGCCGATCCACATCTCGCCCCGCCGCGAGTCGAAGGTCAGGCCCTTCACGCGGTTGTCGATGAGGCCGCTGTTGCTCTGCGTCAGGGTGAAGTCGATCTCACCGTCGGCGCCGATGCGCGACAGACCGGCATCGGTGCCGACCCAGATGTTGCCGCCATCATCCCCCTCGAAGGTGCTGATCTGGGACGACAACAGACCATCGAACGTCGTATACGTACGCCAGGTGGCGTGCCGCAGGACGCCCGTGGCGCGGTCGAAATCGGGGGTGAGCACGTTGACACCGCTGTCGGTGGCCATCCACACGCGTCCCTCATCATCCACGTACACATCGGCAACCCGGTTGCTCGTCAGGCGCGGCTCGGCATCCTCGTCGATGACGATGAAACGATCGTCACCGGCGGTGAAAGGTGTCCCCCCGTCGTCGAGCAGGATCAGGCCATCGGTGCGGCTGGCGATCCACTTCAGACCATCGGGGCCGATGTCCATGCGATAGAAGTCGACGCCGGGATCCAGGCCGAGCGCTACCTGGTCGATGAGCAGCTCCTGTGTCGGCGGGTAGTCGTCGAGTACGGCGACGCCGGCAAGCTCGTTGAGGAGCCACATGTTGCCATCCGTATCCCGCTGGATGTCGCTGACGACGACAAATCCAGGAGAACCGGGGACCCCGCTCAGAGCCGACCGGGTACTGTTGATGTGCACCCAGGTCCCGTTGGCTTCCAGCATGGACACGGCCCAGCCCCAGGAGCCGATCCACAGCCGGCCGCGGCGGTCGGTTTCGAGGGCTACGAGCTCGTCGGCAGGCATCCCCGTGCTCTTGTCGAATACCGTCCACGTATCATCGGCCAGGCGGTAGGCACCGGCCGAGAGCGTGCGCTGCTGGTCGTCGGGTACGCTGGCCGCCCACACCTCGTCCTCGCCGACAAGGGCGATCTCGTAGAACTTGCTGGATCCGGGTTCGCCGGGGGGGGGCACGGAAGGCGCGTTGAGACCGACGACGCGCAGACCATCCGCGGTGCCGAGCCAGAGGTGGCTGAGTCCTGCCTCCGAGGCGACTGATACATCAAATATGAGCGGCGCCCCGATACGCTGCCACTCCCTGCGGCCGTGGCGCAGGACAAAATCGCCAGCGTAGGTGGCGGCGATGCCGACGCCATCCAGCGCTCCCATGGCCGTCACACCACGGTCAATGAAGTCGTGGTAGAAGTCGTCCTCTTCAGAGTCATACGTCCACACGCCGAGAATACTGCCGGCATGCACCAGGCCGTCAGCGGCCGTCAGATCTGCCACCGGGCCGGTGCTCGGCTTCGACTTCCAGCTGTCGGGATCCTGCAGGTTTGCCTGGTCCAACCGGGCCCAGGCGACTCCGTCGGGTGTGCCCGCAAAGATCGACCCGTCATGGATTTCGACGGCTGTGACCTCGGTGTCCTTGGCCAGGTTCCCGAGGCGGCGATAGCTCTCTTTCACCTCCTCCCTGTCGATAAGGAAGACGCTGATCCCCTGGCTGGTTCCGACGTAGAGTCGATTGCCATGGGCCAGCAGCGAGAGGATGCTCAGGTCGCGGAATTCGAGGAAGGGCGGGTCGAAGGTCGATGTGTCGCGTCGCAAGCGGCTCAGGCCCTGGCCGTCCGTGCCGAACCACAGGCTGCCGGAGGAGTCGGCGGCCACGGAGCGTAACTGATTTCCCGCCAGGCCGTCGAGCCGGGTGAATCGACGGTATCGTCTCAGGACCCGGTTGTAGTGCAGGACACCACCCGTGGTTGCCGCCCATATGTCGAAGCCATCGACGAGAAGGTCGGTGACGTTGCTCATGCTCGTGAAGGCAGCCCATTCGGAATCGATCGACTGGGCGTCGGCACTGACAACGCAGGCAAAGCAGACGAGGGGGATCAGGAGTCGCATCGGGTGAGCCATCCGACGTTACATGGTGGACTGAGGGTCGACAACGACGGCGACATCGACGTCGTGCCGGCTTGCCGCGGTGCGCAGATCGTCGAGAACCAACGCCGCCGTGGCGCGTAGATCCCGCGCGGAGATACCCACCAGCAGCGACTGCCAGCGGTAGTTGCCCCGCAGCCGTGCCAGCGGCGCTGGCGCCGGTCCGAGCACGGAGACGCCGGCACGGCAGGCCCGTGAAAGGTGTTGTGAGCCTGCTGCCGCCACGCGGGTCACCGTGGCCTCGGCGGCCCCACGCCAGCGGATGACAACAAGTCGGCCGAAGGGCGGAAATCCTGCCGCTCGCCGCTCCTGCAACTCCGCCTCACAGAAGGCGTCGAAGTCCTGTCGTGCCGCTGCCTGCAGCACCGGTTCCTCGGGCTGCCGGGTCTGTATGACGACCTCACCGGGGGTCTCCCCGCGTCCCGACCGGCCCGCCACCTGGGTGAGCAACTGGAAGGAGCGTTCGGCGGCACGAAAGTCCGGCATGTGGAACCCCGTGTCGGCGGAGATGACACCCACGAGGGTCACCTCGGGGAAGTCGAGTCCCTTGGCCACCATCTGGGTGCCCAGCAGGACATCGGCCTCGTGACGTCGGAACCGTTCCACCAGTTCATCATGGGCGCCCTTCCAGCCAGTGGTGTCCACATCCATACGAAGGACGCGAATTCCAGGAAACTGTTCCTCCAGCGCCGTTTCGACCTTCTGCGTGCCGGCTCCGGCAAGTCGGACGTCCTCGCTGCCGCATTTGGGGCATTTCTCCGGCAGCGGCACGCGGTAGTCACAGTAGTGGCAACGCAACTGCTCCCCCTGGCTGCGATGGCAGGTCAGCGTGACCAGGCACCGCAGGCACTCCACCGACTCGCCACAGGCCGTGCACTGCACGACCGGAGCGAAGCCACGTCGGTTCTGCAACAGGACGATCTGTTGCTGCTTCTCCAGCCGCTCGCGGATCTTCAGTCGCAGGCTCTTGGAGAACAACGTGCGCTCCCGCTTCTGGAACGGCTCACGGCGCATGTCGACGACCTCGACCCTGGCCAGGGGGCGGTCGTCGACGCGGTGGGGGAGTTCGGCAAGGGTGTACTTGCCGGAGCGCACGTTCAACCACGATTCCAGGCAGGGCGTCGCCGATCCGAGCACGACGGGGATGCCGGCGAAGCGGGCACGCACCACGGCCAGATCCCGGCCGCTGTAGGCCAGAGGCTGCCGGCTCTCAAGATCATCCTGAAAATAGGAGCCATCGTGCTCTTCGTCGACGATGATGAGTCCGAGATCCTGCACGGGGGCGAAGATGGCGGAGCGGGCGCCGATCACGAGGCGCTGCTCACCCCGACGCAGGCGTCGCCAGGTGTCATAGCGCTCCCCCAGAGAGAGCTGGCTGTGGAGTACGGCCACCTCGGCGCCGAAGCGGGCCCGGAAGCGGCGAACCATCTGCCAGGCGAGGGCGATCTCGGGCGTCAGGATGATAGCCGACCCACCTGCCTGCAACACACGCTCGGTGGCCTGCATGTAGACCAGCGTCTTGCCGCTGCCGGTGACGCCGCGCAGCAGAATCGGTGAGAATTCTCCCGTATCGAGGGCCGATCCGATCTGCTCGAGTACCTGCCTCTGGTCCGCCGTGGGATCGAGTTCCGGGGCTTCACCGGCATCTATATCAGCCAGGGGATCACGAACCACCTCCTCCTCGGTGGTTTCGATCAGTCCGCGCGTCTGCAGGGACTTGAGCATGGCATAACTGAAACCTTCCTCCACCAGGCGTCGTTTGGGCATGGTGCCGGTTTCCAGAAGGCGCTGCAGGCAGCGCGCCTGCCCGCGGGCGCGGGGCAGCAGTTCGGACAGGGCGCCGCGGGCTTTGCTCGTATCGATGACGGCCACCATCTGCTGGTGCTTTGCTGACACCGACCCACCGCTCAGGTCCGGCCGCATGTCGATCATTCCCTGACGTTGCAGGCGTCGCAGCGCTGCTTCGAGACCCTGTTTCCCCAGCCGTTTGCGCAGCGTCGTGACTTTCAGCGGCGTCTCCGATCCGGTCAATTCGATACACACACGGGCACCCATGGTGTCATCGGGCAGGGCGCCGCCTCGACCGACAAGCTGTACGGTCCGGCTGCTGGTAAGGCGGACACCCGGGGGCAGAGCGGCGGCCAGCGCGGAGCCCATGGGCGCCAGGTAGTAGTCAGACATCCAGGCACACAGACGTACGACTTCCGGACTGATGGGGGACTCGGTGTCGATGACCTGGGTCAGGTCGCGGATTCGGTTCGGTGCGATGCGTGACGCACCGTGTCTGCCGTCGCCGTCGCCGGTGGCGACGGAGTCGGACACGACAAAACCCGTGACGAGACGCTGCTGCACCGGGACGAGGACGACGGAGCCGATGACGACGACGTCAACGAGCTCCTCAGGAACACCGTAGGTGAGCTGGCGCGACAGAGGCGGCGGCAGGGCCACCTCGACGAGGCGGCGGCTCATGGGCGGTCCTGACCAACGGCCTCCGTCGTGTCGGGCGCGATCTGAGCGACCGGTTCGATGGGTGTGATGGGTTCGAGATCCGGACCGAGCAGCTGCACACCCGCAGCAGAGGCGTGGAAGCGCAGAACCTTTGTCGGGTCACCGAGGCGCCCGGCCCCGAGCAGCTCTCCCTGGAAGTGGAAGTGCACGCCATGGGCACGCCCGGCCCGCACCATGAAGAACTCCTGGGCCCCCCAGGTGCGAGACTCGCCACTCGGGATGATCTCGACGACGCCATCCTGATCATCCCACTGGACCTGCACCCATGTTGAATCGACGGCATCGACCTGGAGCACGAGGGGGCCGTCGACGATTCCGGTCGAATCCAGGACGGCCCGCGTCTCCACAGAGACCTCGCCCGGATCGGGCACATCGACGACGGGGCCGGCGGCCGCCACCACGGTGTCGGCCGGAGGGGACTGGACGGCAACGGGCGGGCTCTGTACCTGCGGCGGAGCTACGGCGGGTGCCGGCGTCGAAACCACCGGTCGGTCCGGCACCGGCCGGCTGCCGGTATCACGAGCCGGGGGCGAGTCGGAGCCCAGCAGGTAGAGAACGATGGCCAGGCCGAGGACGAAGATGACGCCGATGGTCGCCAGGCGACCCGGCGGCTGGCTGCGGATGAGGTCGGCCACCGGTGATGGTGCCGGCATGGAGCCGGTGGCAAGGGTCGACGATGTACGCATCTGCACGGGAGGCGGCCGTGTGGCCGCCACCTCGTCTCGCAGTCGCGCCCCGATGGCCTCACCGTCGAGCCCGAGATGGCTGGCATAGTGGTCGATGGCCAGGCGGGCATACACGGGCTCGACGACGTCAAAGTCGCCGCTCTCCAGTCCCTGCAGGACCTTGAGGGCGATGCCGGTGCGTTGATGAACCTGTTCGAGGGACTCGTCGCGGGCCTCGCGGGCGCGACGCAGGACCTCGGACAGCGAGAGGTCTTCGCTCATTCCGTTTCCTGGGATAGATCGAGGTCGAACCCCGCCGACTCGAGGAGGCAGCAGAGCCGGGCAAGGGGCAGGCCGACAACATTATAATAACAGCCCTCCACCCGTTCAATGAAACGGGCTCCGAGGCCCTGGATGGCGTAGCTGCCGGCCTTGCCCTGCGGTTCGCCGCTGGCGACGTAGGCGGCGATCGAGGTCTCCGACAGCGGTTTCATCAGGACACGTGTGATCTCGCAGGCCTCCTGTTCGCCATCGGTGGCAACCACGGCGATACCGGTACAGACCGTGTGCTGACGGCCGGAGAGCAGGCGCAGCATACCGGCGGCTTCCGCCTCATCTGCCGGCTTGCCCAGGAGTTGACCGGCACAGCTGACGACGGTGTCAGCGCCGATAACGAGGTGGGAGGTCGGCGTTGGAGAGGACGACGACAGCCGGGCCCTGCCGTCTCGGAGCAGGTCGGCGACGGCCCCAGCCTTGGTGCGTGCCGAGAGTATGGCCGAGGTCTCGGGATCACCCTGGGCCGGGGGCTCCTCCACGGGGCTGACGATCTGTTCGAAGGGCAGTTGGAGCTGCTGCAGCAGGGCGACACGTCGCGGCGAGGCAGAGGCCAGCACGAGGGTGGGGTTGGCCATGTCAGCGATCCACAGTTGGCGAGGCAGGCGAGTCGATGACAAGGGTCACGGGGCCGTCGTTGTGGATTTCGAGGTCCATGTGCGCACCGAAGACGCCGCAGGCCACCGTCAGCCCATGCTCCTGGCGCAACCGATCCATGTAGGCTACGTAGAGGGGCTCGGCCACGGCTGGATCGGCGGCCTCGCCGAAGAAGGGACGTCGACCCTTGCGACATTCGCCATAGAGGGTGAACTGTGACACCGCCAGAACCTGGCCCGCCACCTCGAGCAGCGAGCGATCAAAGCGCCCCTCGTCGTCGGCAAAGATGCGCAGGTGGGCACTCTTGTCAGCGCAGAAGTGGGCATCCCGCAGGCCATCATTGCCATGTACGCCCACGAGGGCGACCAGGCCGGCGCCGATGCGGCCGGAGAGGTCCCCGTCGATGGTCACCTGCGCTCGACTCACGCGTTGCAGCAGTACTCTCATCTCAGCCGATCCTCCTTCTGTCGCCGCGTTCAAAGCGGATCTGCGGGATGTCCTTCAGCTGAGCTTTGAAGTAGAAGGCCCGGTCATCGGCAAAACGGGTGGGCTCGATATTGAAGGTCGCGGTCCAGTCGTGGAATTCGCGCTGGACGGAGAGAAGCTCGGCCGTCACCCGATCCCTGTCGAAGGCACCGACACCGGGGGCATGCAGGTTGAGGCTGACGGAATAGTCCAGGTGCCAGGAGCCCAGCAGCGTTCCGCCCACCGAGGAGCGCAGCCAGGAACGTTTCGTGGTTCGTCCGAAGGAGTTCTGCCGCGAAAAGTAGTGACTCAGCTGCAAGCGACGGCCGCCACGCCTGTCGATATCCTGCTGCAGACCGCTGCGGTAGCCGAATTCGCCACTCGCCGATTGTGAACCGTAGTAGCTACCTTGCCGTGCATCCTGCTGCTCATATTCGGTGTCGTCATCGCGGCGCGTCCTGGAGGCGACGAAGCGCAACGTCGAGTTGATCTCAAATCGTTTCACCCTTGGTGTGTGCAGGCGCCTGTCGTCGTCATCGTAGAACTCCGACCGCAGGCTCAGGCGTGTGTTGAGGTTGCGCGCCGCGTTGAGGGTGAGACTGGTGACTAGGTCGGACAGGGGCCGCTCGTCCTTGTCGAAGTCGTAGGAGGTGGACAGGTTCAGCTGGGCCAGACGGTGTTTGGTCTCCTCCCCTTCGCCGTCCTTCGACAGAAGTTTCACCCAGAAGGTGTTGGCCAGGCGGAAGGTGAGACGCCGGCTGGCACGCCAGTCGCCACCGGGCCCGCCGAAGCCGGCCACATCACCCGTGTCCGGACGCGTGGCCGAGAAGGCGACACCCGCATCCGGCTTGAGCACATGGCGCACGGCGGTGACGCGGCCGAAGTGGGGATGGAACAGCCCGTAGACGGTCTGCGACAGCGTCGCCGAAGCACTCGCCTGATCTGTCCGTACGCCGTCGATCTCACCGTCGCGCAGGTCGGTGTGGCGCCAGCTGCTGTTGAAGCCGCCGTTGAGATTCAGCCAGCTGGCGGGGCGGCCCTGCGACGACAGGCGCAGTGAGCCGTCGGCGCTGGTGCGGTCGGTCTCGGCAGTCGTCGTCGTCTGCCGGGTGTTGCGCACCCGGGCGCTGCCGTCGTAGTAGATACGCGAATACCACGGGCCGCCCGCCGCCGATCGCGATCCCGATCCTGAGGAGGTCGGGAACAGACTCTTGCGATTGGACCTCAGGCTCACTTCCGGGAGCACCACCGTGGCCCGCTCCGTGTCGAGGTTCTTCGTCTGGCTGGCACCGGCGCTCAGCGACCAGCCCGCCTCCCGCCAGCGCTTGTCGTAGCGGAGGTTGGAACGCAGCGTCCGGTTCAGTCGATCGTCGAGGCCCGTGCTGTTGTTGCGGATGAAGTCGCGGTCACTCTGGAACGTACCGGAAGCGCGCACGCTCGCCGAGGGGCTCAACTCATGGCTGTGGTTGCCGGACAGCCACCAGGACCAGCTGGTGCTCTCGCCGACCTCAAAGCTCTGTACGCGCGTCTCCAGGCGTCCGTTGAAACCGTAGCGCCAGGCGTAGTTCAGCTGTGCCCGTGTCAGCCAGCCGGAACGCTGCCGCAGGTCGGCGGACAGGGTCGCGTCCCAATGGTCGCTGGGAGCGAAGTAGTACCCCAGATCCCGCACCTCCCATTCGGTGGTGTTACTGCCGAAGGACACCGGGCGGCGTCCGAACCCGGGTGTCAGAATGCCGGACTGGCGATCCTCGCGCAGGGAGAACACGTAGAATGGAACATAGAACAGCCGGTGTTCGGCGATGCGGAAGTAGACGGGGCGGGCGATGGCCATGTCGCCGGCGAGCACTTTGATCCGCGGGCTGTAGAAGTCGAAGTGGGGTTTGTCGTAGTCGCACGTTGTATAGGAGCCGGAACGAACCAGGAACTGTGACTCGGAGCGGGTGCTGATCAGCTTGCCGGCGTAGAAGCCGTCATCGTAGCCGATGCGCCCGTCGCGAATCACGCCCTCGCCGGAGTCGGTGTCGTAGAGAATACGCTCACCGGTGAGCACGTCCTCGCCCCGCGAGAGGGTTGGCATACCTATGGCCTGGCCAGCACTGTCGACGCCGGCACGGGCGACGACGACGCGCCGGTGGCGGTGGTAGACCATCACCTCCGCCTCCAGGCGGGCGCCACGGTTCAGGATGACGGCATGGCCCTGCAGCAGGATGGAATCTCCCTCGACGTAATCGATGAAGCGATCGGCGGTGTACTCGAAGCTGCCCTCGCGGCCCGTCGGCGCGTCGAGGAGCTGCCGGGCCGTCACCAGTTCCGGGTCGTCGCCGCGGCTGACCGTCGCCGCGCCGAGCAGCAGGAGCAACCAGACGCTGACCCGCATGGAAGACACCCGGTTCACGACGGAGCGTGGCGCTGTCGGAAGACTTCGTACAGGACGACGCCGGTGGCAACCGACGCATTGAGCGACCCCGCCGTGGCGCGACCCATGGGGATACGGGCAACGAAATCGCAGCCCTCGCGCACGAGGCGACGGAGCCCGTGGCCTTCGGCACCGATGACGAGTCCGCCCGGCCCGGTGAAGTCGAGATCGGTGAAGTCCCGATCACCCGCCGGGTCGAGACCGGTGATCCAGAGGCCGGCGTCGCGCGCCTGGTCGAGAGCCCGACGCAGGTTGCCGACGCGGCACACGGGGATGCGGTCGATGGCCCCCGCCGAGGCCTTGGCCACGGTCGCGGTGAGGCCGACGCTGCCCCGACGAGGCAGGACGGCGGCATCGACTCCGAGGGCGTGGGCACTGCGCAGGATGGCGCCCAGGTTGTGCGGGTCCTGAAGATTGTCGAGGAACAGCAGAAAGGCACTGGCGCCGGCGTCGGCCAGCACGGAGTCATAGTCGGCGTATTCACGGGCAGCCATCAGGGCGATGACCCCCTGGTGATTGCCGCCGTCGGCGGTACGGTCCAGGGCGGCGCGATCGAGCAGGTCGAAGGGGATGCCGGCGGCGCGTGCCAGACGCACGATATCGTCGACCACGTCGCCACGGCCACCACGGATCAGAAGCAGGCGCCGGATCGGTCTGCCCTCCTGGAGCACGGCGAGCACCGGGTGGCGGCCGTAGACGATGTCCTCTGTCGGGCGGGTTTCGCTCACGGGGTTCTGGGGTCGACGGGAAAAGGTGACGGGAAGGGGAAGGAAACGCCCATCTGAAGCGTTTTCAGTGATCGAAGTATCTGGTTGTAGGCAGTTGTTATTACAGGACTTACAAGTATTGAGACCGTTCCGGGACCGAATCTTGCTCGGCCCAGGTAGTCGACCACGCGTGGTCGACCAGGCATCCTAAACCCCAGTTTCCGAGGCCCTCGATGGATACCGTTGTTCTGCTGGCTGAACTGGCCCTGGGCCTGAGTGCTCTGGGTTCGATCACCAAGGCTCTCTTCGTACAGATTCACCGCGAAGTCTAGCTCGAGCGCCCGCTACCGACGGCCCTCGTCGGTGCCCTTGAAACCATCGCCGAAGTCGTACCCGGCGCGGCCCCAGTCGATCTGACCCGGGTCGACCTCGCGGCGCAGCTTGTCCAGCGTGTGCAGGATGGCCTGCTCTTCATCACTGAGAACCGGCTTCTCTCCCGACAGATCCATCTCATTCTGTGATCGACGGGGCCTGGCCCGCTTGCCACCCGGCGGCTTGCCAGCCTTTGGCGGCGCTGGCGCCGTCGGCAGGTCTGGCACGCCTCCCGGTCCCGGACCGATGGGCTCATCGGCGTAGAAGAAGTGAGCGAATTCGAGCATCACCGCTGCTTTTTCTTCGGCTGACACATCGCCGAGACCGGCCATGGCGCCATTGAGGTGCTGCAGCGTGTCGGTATCAACATCGGTGAGAATCTCACGGGTGCGTTCCTCACCGAGGGCGATGAGAAATATCGCCAGCTTCTCCAGGCGTCCGAAGCGATCGGCTGCAGATGTCATCTCAGATCTCCTCCTCCTCGTCCTCATGATCGGCCAGCGACTGCTGCCACTGCTGCAGCATGCCGAGGGCCTCCAGTGGTGTCGTCTGATCCACGTCGAGGGCACGCAACATCTCCAGCATGCCGCGCAGTTCGGCAGACGGCTGGGCCCCGAAGAGGTCCATCTGTGAATCGGCCACCCGGCCGTTGCCGTCGGCGATCCCAGGCTGGTGGTGATCCTGTTCCAGACGCGCCAGAATCTCGCGGGCACGACCGACGACGGCGCCGGGCATACCCGCCATCTGGGCTACGTGAATGCCGTAGCTGCGATCGCAGGGACCCTGGGCGAGGCGATGCAGGAAGACCACCCGGTCCCCCTCCTCACGGACCAGGACATTCACGTTCTGCACGCGCGCCAGGCGGCCCTCGAGTTCGGTGAGTTCGTGATAGTGGGTGGCGAACATCGTTCGCGGCCTGGTGATGCCGTTGTCATGCAGATATTCAACGATGGACCAGGCGATACTGAGCCCGTCGTAGGTGCTCGTGCCGCGGCCCAGCTCGTCCATGAGGATGAGAGACCGGGTCCCGGCGTTGTTGAGGATGGTCGAGGCCTCGTTCATCTCGACCATGAACGTGCTCTCGCCACGCACCAGATTGTCAGAGGCGCCAACGCGGGTGAAGAGGCGATCCACGGCGCCGATCCGGGCCCGACGGGCGGGCACGAAGCTGCCCATCTGGGCCAGCACGACGATCAGGCCCACCTGTCGAATGATCGTCGACTTGCCCGCCATGTTGGGACCCGTGACCAGCAGGATCTGGTCGTCGTCGCAGGCCAGATGCACGTCGTTGGGAACGAACCGTCCCTGCTGAAGCTGACCTTCGACCACGGGGTGGCGCCCCCCTTCGATATCGATCTCGGTGCCGGCATCGACGGTGGGACGGACATAATCTTCCGCCTCGGCCAACTCGGCCATCCCCGCAAGGATGTCGATCTGGGCCACTGCCCGGGCCGCCGCCTGCACCTGCTCTGACCAGCCGGCGGCGCGGTCCCGCACCTCGGTGAACAGGTCGGCCTCGAGCCGGCCGATGCGCTCGTCGGCCTGCAGGACCCTGGCCTCCTGCTCCTTCAACTCGGGCGTGATGAAGCGCTCGGCATTGGCCAGGGTCTGCTTGCGGGTGTAGTCCTCGGGGACGCGATCCAGGTTCGACTTGCTCACCTCGATGTAGTAACCGAAGACCTGATTGTAGCCGATCTTGAGACTGTTGATGCCCGTGCGTTCACGCTCGTCCACCTGCAGGCGCGCGATCCAGTCCCGGCCTCCCGACGAGATCTGCCGCAGCTCGTCCACCTCGGCATGGAAGCCGTCGCGGATGACACCACCATCGGTGTGTGACGCCGGGGGCTCATCGACGAGGGCTTGGCGTACCAGGGCCACCAGGTCTTCGACCATGGGCAGGTGATCGGGACCCGTCAGGCGCTGCAAAAGATCCGCCTGCAGTCCGCGCGTCACCGAAGCCAGATCTGGCAGGGCCTCCAGCGAACTGGCCAGACCCACCAGGTCGCGCGGCGAGGCCCGGCGGCAGCAGACTCGGGCCATCATGCGCTCCAGGTCGCCGATGCGTTCGAGCTGTTCGCGCACGCGGGCCCGACCCGTGCGCTCAGCTACGAGAGCGCCCACGGCCTCGAGGCGGGCACCGATGGCCGCCGGATCACGCAGCGGCGCCATCAGCCACTGACGCAGCAGGCGCGCGCCCATGGCGGTTCGGGTCCGGTCGATGACGGACAACAACGTGCCGTCGCGGCCGCCATCGTGCTGGTTGACGAGCAGGTCGAGGTTGCGCTGCGCCGTGGCATCGAGGAGCAGGCAATCATCCCGGCGCCGACGTCGCAGGCGATGCAGGTGGGTTACGGCAGCGCGCTGGTTGTCCTGCAGGTAGGCTACTGCCGCGCCCGCGGCGCGCACGCCGGCGTCGAGGTCGTCGCTGTCGAAACCCTTGAGGGAGCGCACGTCGAACTGTTCGAGCAGGACCCGACGGGCCGTGTCGTATTCGAAATGCCAATCGTCGATACGTGTCTGGGCCGCCGCCGGCAGGAGGCGGGTCAGGTGGGCCAGGTCGGCTTCGTCGAAGCCCTCGCCGACGAGCAGCTCCGTCGGGGTGGTGCGCTCCAGCTCGTCAGCCAGATCCACGACAGGGACCTCGTCGATGGCGAAATCACCCGTGGACAGGTCGACCCAGGCAACGCCGGCGGTGTCACCGATGACGCAGACGCTGGCGGTGTAGTTGTTGCGCTGACCGTCGAGCATCGAATCGGACAGCGCCGTCCCCGGAGAGACCACCTCGACCACGTCTCGCTTGACGATGCCCTTGGCCTTCTTCGGGTCCTCCACCTGCTCGCAGATGGCGACCTTGCGGCCCATGCCGATGAGGCGGGCTACGTAGCCTTCCTTGGCATGGTGCGGCACGCCGGCCAGGGGGATGTCGCCGGAACTCTTGCCGTGGTTGCGCGAGGTCAGGGTCAGACCGAGGAGGCGCGAGGCCTCGCGGGCATCATCGAAGAACATCTCGTAGAAGTCGCCCATGCGGAAGAACAGGATGGCGTCGTCATGCTCGCGCTTGAAGCGCATGTACTGTTCCATCGCCGGGGACAGCTTGGCCTCAGCCATTCGACTCGGTCCGCAGGGTGAGTGGGGGCTCGATGAGACAGCCTTAAGATAGACTGACACGCGGGTACAGACGAAAAGAGCGCAACCGGCCCGCAGACCGGTTGCGCTCCAGACAACTGGATCCGATCCGTTGCCGGATCGTTGTTCTTCAGGGAGACGCGAGGCTGTGGGAGATCAGCCCCAGCTCTCCATCTCTTCGTCGCGGTCGACTTCCTCTTCGCCCTCGCCTTCACCCTCCGGCTCTTCGACGATCTCGCGGATCGGATGGGCGGCCGTGTATTCGTCGACTTCCTGCTGGTCCTTGTCGCGCAGGTATTCGATGACGCTGAGCACGACCTTCTTCTGATCCTCGTCGAACTCGACCACCTTCAAGGGCACCTCGTGCTCCAGATCGAAGCTCTGTCGCGGGTTCTCGAGATCATCGATGCCCAGCTGCGACAGAGGCACGAAGCCGTCGACGTCATTTTCGAGGTTGACGACGACGCCGCGCTCGAGCAGGCGGGACACGCGGCCCTTCGTCTCGGTGCCGACGGCGTAGGACTCGGCCAGCTGCGGCCAGGGATTCTCGAATGACAGCTTGTGGCTCAGCGAGATCCGCCGGCGCTTCTGGTCGATGTCGGTGACGACGACGGGGATGACATCCCCCTTCTTGAACATCTCGCTGGCCTGGCGGATACGGCGGGTCCAGGACATGTCGGAGATGTGCACGAGGCCGTCGATGCCTTCCTCGATCTCGACGAAGGCGCCGAAGTTGGTCAGGCTCTTCACCGTACCCTCGAGCCGGGTGGCGCTCGGATAGCGGTTGTCGAGGGTTTCCCAGGGATCCGGGTCGGTCTGCTTCATGCCGAGAGAGATCTTCTGGTTCTCCACGTCGAGCTTGAGCACCATGACCTCGACCTGATCACCGATCGTGACCAGCTTGGAGGGGTGCCTGACGTGCTGCGTCCAGGACATCTCGGAGATGTGGACCAGGCCTTCGATACCCTCTTCCAGCTCGACAAAGGCGCCGTAGTCGGTGATGCTGACCACCTTGCCTGTGGTGGTCGTCGTCTCCGGGTAGCGATCGCCGATGTTTTCCCAGGGATGGGGGGTCAGCTGCTTGAGGCCGAGAGAGATACGCTCCCGGTCACGGTCGTAGTTGAGAACCTTGACGCGGATGCGGTCGCCGATGCTGACCATCTCCGACGGATGGGACACGCGGCCCCAGGACATGTCGGTGATGTGCAGCAGACCGTCGAGGCCGCCCAAGTCGATGAAGGCGCCGAAGTCAGTGATGTTCTTGACCACACCCTCGCGGATCTGACCGTCCTCGAGCTCCGACACGAGGGCCTGACGCATCTTCTCGCGCTCTTCCTCGAGTACGGAACGACGCGAAACGACGATATTGCGGCGCGCCTTGTTGAGCTTGATGATCTTGAATTCGTATTCGTTGCCCAGGTACTGATCGAAATTCTTGACCTGACGGATGTCGATCTGCGAACCCGGGAGGAAAGCCTCGACGCCGAGCAGGTCGACGACGATGCCGCCCTTGATGCGACGCATGAGGCGGCCGCGAACGGTGGAGCCGTCGTCGTGGGCCTCCTTGATGCCGTCCCAGACGCGCATGAAGTCGGCCTTCTGCTTGGACAACACGACGCGTCCTTCGAGGTCTTCGACGTTCTCGAGGAAGACCTCGACCTCCTGGCCGATGTCGATGGCGGCGGGGTCGTCGCCGAACTCCTTGATGGGGATGGCGCCCTCGGACTTGAAGCCGATGTCGACGAGGACCTCGTTGGGGTTGATGTTGACCACCTTCCCCTGAACGATCTCGCCTTCCTTGATGCCGGAGAAGCTCTCGTCATACATCTGCGAGAGCTGGTCGAACTCGGCCTCCTCGTATTCGGGCCGGTCCAGCTCGTCGATGCTGATCTGCCCGTACACCGGCTTGGCGGTGGGCGGGGCCGGCGGGGCGGCTTCTACGTCGACGGTGTCTTCGGGAGGTGCGGTTGTGGTTTCGGTCATGCGCGTTGGGCTCACTTGCTGCGGCGACGAGGTCGTGGCGAACCGCGTCACCGGGAAAGGGTGGGTGGAGTAGACGAACCTGGCGGTTCATCCCGAAATGATACAGCCATATAATGTCCTAGGCGCCGCGCTGTTGGGCAAGAGAAATGATTCGTGCCACCACGGCGTCGATATCCAGGCCGGTGGTGTCGACCTCCACGAAATCGGATGCATCGTCGCCGCCGTAGTCCCGCACGGCGTCCTCCCGATCCCGCTGCTCGATGTCGAGGCGGACCTGATCGACAGTGATGTCGACGCCCTTGTCGACGAATTCCCGATGTCGGCGACGGGCGCGTTCATCGAGATCGGCGATCATGAAGATCTTCAGGTCGGCGTCGGGGAAGACGACGCTGGTCATATCCCGTCCCTCGGCGACCACGCCCCCCAGCCGACCGGCGGCCTGCTGTTGCTGTACGAGGGCGCGGCGCACGGCGGGGACGTCGGCATAGGAACCGACGACGCGGGACACGTCCGGGCTGCGGATGGCCTCGGTCACGTCCTGATGGTCAATGCGGATGCGACCGCCCTGCTCCTCGGGCTCGAGATCCAGATGCATGCTGTCGAGCAGGGACTGCAGGCGGTTGGCATCTCCCGGGCCGATGCCGCGGCGACCGGCGCTGAGGGCGACCGCTCGGTACATGGCACCGGTGTCGAGGTGGCGGTATCCGAGGACGGCGGCGACGCCACGGGCAACGGTGGACTTGCCGGCGCCGATGACGCCGTCGATGGCGACGATCAACCCTCGCGGTCCCGCCATCAGCCGGGCTGGTCCAGCCCTACCAGGGATCGCAGATGGCTGATTTCCCGCGGTCGCAGCCGACGGGAGGCGCCGGGGGCGAGGGAGTGGATGTCGAGACCGGCGAAGCTCTCCCGCCGCAGGTGAACGACGCGGTGTCCGACGGCCTCGCACATACGCTTCACCTGGTGCTTGCGCCCCTCCTTGAGGATCAGCTCGAGGCGGGCGTGTCCGCCGTCATCGTCGTGCAGTCGTTGTGCCTGCGCCGGCGCGGTGGGACCATCTTCGAGGGTGACACCCTCGCGCAGGCGGCGCAATGTGGTATGTGTCGGCTGCCCGCGGACCGCCGCGACGTAGCGCTTTTCGGCGCCGAAGCTGGGGTGCATCAGACGGTAGGCGAGCTCGCCGTCGTCGGTGAGCAGCAGGCAGCCGGTGGTGTCGCGGTCGAGTCGGCCCACAGCGACTGTACCCGGGCGCAGCTTCAGCCCTTCGTAGATCGTGTGGCGGCCACGCTCATCGGACTTGGTCACCAGCGTGTCGCGGCGCTTGTTGAGCAGGACGTACTCGTTGGCCGCCGGCAGCGATACCAGGCCACGACCATCGACCTCGACCCGGTCGCGGGCTGGATCGACACGATCTCCCGCCCCCTTGGGCGGGGCGCCGTTGACGCGCACGGCGCCGGCGGCGATCAAGTCGTCGCAGCGGCGGCGGGAGGCGACCCCGGCGCGGGCGAGGAAACGGTTGAGCCGCATGGGCTCTGTGGCAGGATCAGCCGTCGCCACTGTCCTCGTGGTCCTGTTCGTCCACCGGCTCACCGATGGCGGGCAGACCGTCATCGGGCGGCTCCGCCATCTCCTCGTCTGTCGGCACTGCCTGGGCCCTGCGCTCGCCTTCGGCGAGCAGCTCGTCCAGCTCTCTAGGCTTGGGCAGGTCGGCGAGGCTGCGCAGGCCGAAGTGGGTCATGAAATCCCGCGTCGTGCCGAACAGCATGGGGCGACCCACCCCCTCGGAGCGGCCGACGATGCGGATCATGTTCAGCTCCATCAGGGTCCGCAGAACGCCACCGGAGTCCACGCCGCGCACATTGTCGACCTCGATGCGGGTCACTGGTTGCTTGAAACCGATGATGGCCAGCGTCTCGAGGGCGGCCTGGGACAGGCGAATCTGGCCATGGTCGTGGAATTTGCGGACCCAGGGCCCGTATTCCTTGCGCGTGACAACCTGGAAGCCCCCGGCGACTTCGGTGATCAGCATGGCGTGATCACCCTCCTGGTAGGCCTGGTTCAGCTCGTCCACGGCCCGTCGCAGGTCACGTCCGTTCACACCTTTGATCAGGCCCTGCAACTTGCCGGGTGTCACCGGCGAATCGGAGGTCATGAGAACCGCCTCGACGATGCCGCGCACCTTCTCGGGATCGAGACTTTCGCGGCCGGGCTTGTCCTCTGCCTCGGACTGCTGGCTCGAGGCCTGGTCCTGCTCTTCGTCGTCACTCATGAAGGTGGCTCCTCTGCACCGGGCCGCAGTTCGATGATCTGTGTCTCCTGATCAGCGTCCTGATCGGCGTCCTCCTCTGCCTCGGGTATCGGCAGGGTCCGGTCCTCTTCGGCGCGTCCCTCGATCCAGATGTCGTCGAAGGGCCTGGCCTGCTGCACCCGGATGCGCTGTGACTTGAGCAACTCGAGGACGCCGATGAAGGTGGCCACCATGTTGACCCGGCTCTGGCCGGTGATCAGTTCGTGGAATCTGACACGGGAACGCGTGTCGAGCTCGGCGAGGATGCGATGGATACTTTCCTCGACCGAGGCGCCCGCCTCGACGATCTCGTGCACGACGGTATCGGGCACATGGTCGATGACATGCTTGTACACCTTGAGCAGATCGAAGAGGGACACGGGGTGCAGGCCGGCCTCGGCATCCCTCGCATCGAGGTGACCGGGGCGCTGGAAGATGTCCCGCTGTTGCTTCCCCTGATCGCCGAGCCACCCGGCGATATCCTTGAACTGCTGGTACTCGAGCAGTCTCCGTACCAATTCCTCCCGCGGATCGCCGACGCCGTCCTCGAGGGTTTCATCTCCCTCTATGTCACGTGGCAGAAGCATCTGGGACTTCACCTTCATCAGCGTCGCCGCCATGAGGATGAAGTCGGCGGCCTGCTCGAGGTCGAGCAGATGCACGCCGGAGCTCAGGAACGCCAGGTACTGGTTCGTGATCGTGGCGACGGGGATGTCGTAGATGTCCACCTCATTCTTGCGGATGAGGTAGAGAAGCAGGTCCAACGGCCCCTCGAAAACACCGAGGCGGATCCCGTAGGGATCGTCGGCAGCATCGGCGTCGCGGCCTGGTTCGACAGGAGGATGATCAGTCAAGGAAGAGGTATGGTTTCCAGCGCTGGTCGGTGACGCCGACAAAGTTGCGGATGAAGGTGACGTTGTTCGGCCGCTTGGGTTTACGCCGCAGGCGCAGGTCCACCTGCTCCAACGGTCGATCTCCCTTGCGGGCGTTGCAGGACACACAGGCGGCGACCAGGTTCTCCCAGGTCTCGGGGCCGTTGCGCTTCTTGGGCACCACGTGGTCGACCGTCATTTTGCGATCCACCATGCCGCAGTACTGGCACTGGTAGCTGTCCCGCTTGAGGATATTGCGCTTGGACAGCACCACCCGCCGGCGCGGCGCCCGGATGTAGCGTTCGAGGCGCACGACACTGGGCACCGGGAAGGCATCGGACACCGTCCGTACACGGCCATCGCCGAGTTCGACACTGCTGGCCTTGCCGCAGAAGACCAGCGTCAGGGCACGCCGCACCGAGCACACGTTCAGCGGCTCGTAGTTCTGATTGAGAACCAGTACGATCTCGTCGAGGACGGGCGCCAGGCGCGGGCCCGGGTCGGGCACCGGAGGCGCACTGTAGGAGACGGCGCGGATCATGGCATATCCCGGGAGAGTAAACGGGCTGTACGCCACACCGTCAATCCGGCTCAGGCGTCCTCGACAAACTCCCTGTAGGCCTCAGGAGTGAGCAGCTCTTCCACTTCGCCGGCATCGCCCAGGCGGATCTTGATCATCCAGCCATCGCCGTAGGGATCGGCGTTCACCTGCTCGGCGCTCTCCTCGAGGGTTTCGTTGACCTCGACGATCTCGCCGCTCACGGGGCAGTAGAGATCCTCTACGGTCTTGACGGCTTCTACCGTGCCAAAGGTCTGCCCCTTCTCCAGGACATCACCGACGCCGGGCAATTCGACAAAGACGATATCTCCCAGCTCGGACTGGGCGTAGTCGGTGATTCCGATCGTGCCCACACCGCTGTCGAGGGAGATCCACTCGTGTTGCTCGCTGAACTTCAGTTCCTCCGGGGTCCTCGTCTCGGACGAGTCAGAATCGGTCTCCGAATCTGCCATCGATGGTTCCTTTCTCAGACACGCTCAACGTAGGAACAGGTTCGTGTGTCGATCTTGAGGACATCTCCCTGATTGACAAAGAGGGGCACGGAGACGACGGCACCCGTCTCGAGGGTGGCCGGCTTGACCGCCCCGGTGGCCGTGTCGCCCTTCACCCCCGGGTCGGTGTGCCTGACCTTGATCTCGACGAAATTGGGCAGTTCCACGCCGATGGGGCGCTCCTCGGCCACCAGGACGAAGGTGGTCTCGTTCTCCTGCAGCAGGTCAGCGGCCTCCCCGATCATGTCTTTCTGCACGCCGATCTGCTCGTACGTCTCAGAGTCCATCAGGTGGTAGGTGTCGCCCTCGGCGTAGAGAAACTGCATTTCACGCTTCTCGATACGTACGTCCTCGACCTTGTCGCCGGAGCGGAAGGTCCGATCGATGACGTTGCCGGTGCTCATGCTCTTCAACCGGGTACGGACAAAGGCTCCGCCCTTTCCCGGTTTGACGTGCTGGAACTCGACGATGGACCAGAGGTCATTGTCGAGCTTCATCGTGAAGCCGTTACGGAAATCACTGGTGTCTGCCATGGTCCCTTCGGGTCTGTGTCAGTCAGACGGTTCTGAATTCAACTCGGACAGGCCACGTCGGGCCGCCTCGTTTTCGGGTTCGGTGTCCAGGATGCGCTGGTACGTCTCCTGTGCCTGGTCGGCGTAGCCCTGCCTTGCGTACAGCGCGGCGAGGGTCACTGTCGCCACGGGTTCGCCCGTCAGCTGCTCGCCTTCGCCACCGGCATCGGCATCCTCCTGGCCAAATTCGCGCAGCAGCTCCGTCAGTTCTTCGGTGTGCCGGCCGGGCAGCTGGGACACGGCCGCCTCGGCTTCAGCTGCAGGAGCTGTCGCCGATGTTTCCTCATCCTTCTCGTTCTCCGCCAGCAGGTCGATGGGCAGAGGCGCTGCCTCGTCCGGAGCGGCCGCCGGGATCCTGGGGGCCGCCGTTGGTTCCGGGGTCGGGACGGCCGCTGTTGAGTCTGCCGGTGGTCTGGCCGGCGCGGGCCGAGTCGGGAGCGCCGTCGAGGGGGGCAGGGGGGCTCTGGCCACATCGGCGTCGTCCTCGAACAGCCCGGCGCCAAGGGCGGCGACCTCGTCGTCATCGGCGGCAGCCGGTTCCGCTTCAGGTTCGGGGACGTCGGCTTCCGGGACGTCTGCTTCGAGGTCGGCCTCCATCACCGGCTCGGACACCATCTCTTCTTCGAGGGGTACAGAGGGGGCAGGCTCAGCAAGCACATCAGGGTCGGCCTCGGTGTCTTCCCATTCCGGCTGGGGTTGCACCTGTCCGAAGGGTTCGTCGGCCTCTTCAGGCCCCGGGTCCTCGGCGGCGACGTCTGTGACATCAAAGAGACCTTCGCCGTCATCTGCCTCCGGGGCCTCTCCCGCCCCTGAGGCAACCGGCCCCGGCCCTGCGTCAGGCGTGTCATCGACGCTCACGGCTGCCGACACCGGACTCTCAGAGGCGGCCTCCTCAATAGGAGAATCGACGGTGGCCTCCTCAGGGGCCTCCTCGAGTTCCTCCGCCACGACCTGGACCTCGGGCGTCACCGTGTCTGGCGCAGTGGCCGACTGCCCGGCCACCCCCCTGTGGTGCCGCACACTCCTGGCAAGGCGGTCGAGCTCAGCGGCCAGCGTCTGGCTCAGCGGATCGAGGGTGGTGGCACGCTCCAGGCATTTAAGCGCCAGCGTGTCGTTGTCCATCTCCTGGTAGATTCTGCTGAGGCGTCGATAAGCTGCCGGGTTGTCGGGGTCGAGCCGCAGACTGCGGTCGAGAGCGATGCGAGCCTCTTCCCACATCCGCTGCCGTTCGAAACAGCGACTGAGCACGATGAACCCGGTGGGATAGGCGGGGAACCGCTCACATCCCTCCTCGCAGAGAGCCTGAGCCTGCATCAGCCTGCCGCGGCGCAGGAAGTGGTCGGCCAGACGTGCGAAGAGGGGCGTCTGCGGATATCGGCGGAAGGCCTTTTCGAGTTTCGGCGCGCGGTCAAACATCGGTCCGCCAAGGGTAAAAACAGCCGCAAAGTGTAGGTGCTCCTCCTGTGTCTGTCAAGGACACCGCGGTAGGCAAATCGGCCAGATGTCGAACAGAAACAGGGACTTGGGGCGATCCTATCGGTTCCCCCTCCGTTGACACCATCGGTGCCTTCCCCTATGCTTTACGACTGCTCTTGTGCGCCTATAGCTCAGTTGGTAGAGCAGCTGACTCTTAATCAGCGGGTCCGGGGTTCGAGTCCCTGTGGGCGCACCAAATTGACGTTGTATCAGGAGGGGCACTCGGGAGGCCGAAAGGCAGATTCCGGGTGCCCTTGTTCCGTTCTGCCCGGCGCGCCACCTTTCAGGGTGATGCCACCATGACAGAGACCGCAACTCCCGATATCAAGACTCGGATCCTCGTCGTCGAGGACGAGCCCATCGTCGCCCTGGACCTGCAGCTGCGGCTGCAACGGATGGGGTACGATGTGCCCGTCGTTGTCGCGTCCGGAGAGGAGGCCGTCACCTCGGCGCGCCATTCGCCGCCCCATCTGGTGCTGATGGACATCAATCTGGAGGGCGAGATGGATGGCGTCGAAGCGGCAGATGAACTGGCCCGTCACTACATACCGGTCGTCTATCTTACGGCGTACTCGAACGACCGCACCCTCGAGCGGGCGAAGATCACGGAGCCCTATGGTTACCTGCTCAAGCCATTCGAGGAACGCGAGCTGCAGACGACGATCGAGGTGGCCATCTACAAGCACCGGGCTCAGGAGGCGCTGCGCCTGGCCCACGATCAACTGGAGCGGCGTGTGGCGGAACGCACCGCCGAGTTGCGTTCGGCCAACCAGGCGCTGCAGAGCGAGATCGAGGAGCGTGGCCGTCGTGAGGCCAGACGAGTGGCCCTGGCCCGGGTGCGTGAGCAGGTATGGCGCATGCAGGCGCGGGCCGACATCCGCAATGTCGCCGAAGCCGTATGGGAAAGCCTGGAGGCGCTTGAGGTTCCGTTCAAACACTGCGGCATCAACGTCGTCGAGCAGGGACCCGACCGGGTGGTCCGCGCCTACGACCGGCTGCGCCAGGGCGAGTGGAAGGACCTGGCCCGGCAAGACCCGCCCGCTGCGGCTGCCGTCATCGGGATGTGGAAGGCCGGCGAGGTCGTCTATCGACACGATCTCGAGGTCGAGGACCGTCTCGATGAGGCTGCTTCCATGCGCCAGGCCTACGAGGGCGTCCGCTGCGTGCTCGACGTACCCTTCTCCCATGGCACCCTTGCCGTCAACGCCACCGCACCTTGCGCCTTTACCGATGATCATATCGCCGTCCTGAAGGAATTTGCCGAAGCCCTCTCGGAAGGCTTTCGCCGCGTCGATGACCTGCAGGAGCTGGCCGCCGAACGCGAACGATTGGCCGTGACCCTGCGCAGCATCGGCGACAGCGTGGTAGCTACCGATTCGGAGGGGCGGGTGGTATTGATGAATCGGGCCGCCGAAGCCCTCTCCGGCTGGACCCAGCTGGAGGCCAGGGGCAAACCCTTCTCTGAGGTCTTCCGGGTTCTCGACGAGCGCACCCGGGAGGCCGGCCAGAACCCGGTATCACACGTGCTGGAGACGGGCGCCGGCGTCAGCCTCGACCTGCATACGCTGCTGGTGAGCCGTGACGGTACGGAGCGCCCCGTGTCGACGAATTCTGCGCCCATTCGTGACGACGAAGGCAAGACGGTGGGAGTCGTTCTCGTGTCGCGGGATGTGGCCGAGCAGCGCCGGATGGAAGAGGAGTTGCTCAAGTCCGAGAAACTCGAATCCCTGGGCGTGCTCGCCGGTGGCATCGCCCACGACTTCAACAACATCCTGACGACGATTGTCGGTTATCTGTCGCTGACCAAGATGGAGCTCGAGCCGGCAAGCGAGCTGTACGAGAACCTGAGCCAGGTGGAATCCGCCGCCGACCGGGCCACGGATCTGACGAGTCAGCTGCTGGCCTTCGCCAAGGGGGGAGCGCCGGTGAAGAAGGCCGCCTCCATGGCCGAGATCATCCGCGATTCGGCCACCTTCACCATGCGCGGTTCGAATGTGCTCTGCGAGTTCCAGATCGACCCGGACCTGTGGCCGGCCGAGGTCGACCGTGGGCAGATCAGTCAGGTGATTCAGAATCTCGTGCTCAATGCCGATCAGGCCATGC
This sequence comes from Gemmatimonadaceae bacterium, assembly GCA_002726335.1. The sequence continues at coordinate 22,615 of PBSR01000011.1, read as the reverse complement.
CGACCGGGGGCCGGATGGATGTGTGCGCCGAGAATCTGGTGCGTGAAACCGAGGACGGACTGCCGCTGTCACCCGGGCGCTACATCCGGATCACGGTGCGCGACCAGGGCATCGGTATCGGCGAGGAGGATCTGGCGCGGATCTTCGATCCCTACTTCACGACGAAGGAAACCGGCAGCGGGCTGGGGCTGGCCACCGCCTTCGCCATCGTCCGTAATCATCAGGGTCATCTGACAGTGGAGTCGAAGGTGGGTGAAGGGACCCGTTTCGACGTCTACGTGCCGGCAACGTCCGCCATCGTCGAGAATGACGACGGAGACACACTCGCACCGATCCGCGGGGAGGGTCGGATTCTCGTACTCGACGACGAGGTACAGATCCGCCACCTTGTCAGCGATCTGCTGGAACGGCTCGGATACGACTCTCAGTGTGTCGCCGACGGCAGCGAGGCCCTCAACGCCTATGGCAGGGCGCGTCTGGAAGGCAACCCCTTCGACGCGGTGATCATGGATCTCACGGTCCCGGGGGGCATGGGTGGACGGGACGCGGCGGCGCGGATCATGGAACTCGACCCAGGGGCCCGGACCATCGTGTCCAGCGGTTATTCCGACGATCCCATCATGGCCGAACACAAGGCCCACGGCTTCCGTGGAGTGGTGGCCAAACCGTACGACATCGGTGAACTGAGCCGGGTGCTGTCCCGCGCTGCTAATTCGCCGCGGAGGCTTCGCCCTCGAGTCGTTTGAGATCCACTGTCTTCAGGTAGTCCTGCAGGGCCTGACCGTCAGCTGGCAGGTCGAGGACATCTGAGAACGGCCACATGTCTCCCTGGAGGAACTGGACGGCGCTCTCTTTGTCGTGGGAGGCCGGGCCACCGGAGGACATGTCTTTGATGGCCTGAAGAATGACGGCAGCGGCCAGGCGCCGGTGGCCGTCGAACTGGGAGCGGTAGGCGGACTTGCGTTCCTTGGCCATAACTCTCGCATCGGTCGACTGTTTGGTTGTTTTCGAAGACAAATAAACTAACGACTGGTTGGACGTTTCGACAGGGTAAAATGATCCCGGTCACACGAAAAGTCCCACCACACAGCCTGTGAGCATCGTCGCCAGCGTGCCGGCGACGATGGATCGCACGCCCAGCCGCGCCAGATCGCCGCGACGATCGGGCGCGATGCTGCCGATGCCGCCGATCATGATGGCCACAGAGCCGAAGTTGGCAAAGCCGCACATGGCGTAGACGGCGATGAGGAAGGCGCGATCTCCGAGCCCGGGGGCAGGACTTCGCATCCGGGTGGACAGTTCGACGTAGGCGACGAATTCGTTGAGAATCGTCTTGACGCCCATCAGTTCGCCGATGATTCCCGCCTCCGACCAGGACACCCCCATCAACCAGCAGGGCAGGCGGAACAGCGAGCCAACCGCTGCCTGAAGAGTCCAGGCGCTGGCCGCACCCAGCTGCTCACCGAGCCAGCCGAGGGTGGTGTTGACCAGCGCCACCAGGGCGATGAAGGCGATCAGCATGGCCAGGATGTTGATGAACAGGTGCATGCCTTCAGAGGCGCCACGGGCCGCTGCGTCCAGACCGTTGATCGTCTTCTCCGTCTCCAACTCGATCCGGATGTGGGTTCCGGTGGTCTGCGGCTGTCCGGTCTCCGGCATCATCAACTTGGCCACGGCGATGGCCGCCGGGGCACTGATCATGGAGGCGGTGAACAGGTGGCCGGCGATCTCGGGATGGGCCCCCGACAGCATCGATGCGTAGACCACCATCACCGTGCCGGCGATGGTCGCCATACCCGCCACCATGAGGCAGAACAGCTCGCTCTGCGTCAGGCGTGACACGTAGGGGCGGATCAGCAGGGGCGCTTCGGTCATGCCGAGAAACACGTTCGAGGCCACTCCCACACTCTCGGCGGCGCTGATGCCGAAGCTGCGCTGCATGAACCGGCTCAACAGGCCGATCACCCAGGGCAGGACGCCGTAGTGGTAGAGGACGCGGGACAGGGAGGCGACGAAGATGATGACGGCGGCGATCTCGAGGGCGACGATGGGACCGTAGGTGGAGGTGAACTCGGGATTGCTCACCCCGATAAAGAGCAGCGACTGTCCGGCTTTCTGCGAGGTTGTCTGCAGCAGCGCTGTGAGTGCCCCCACCACACCGAAGACATGGCTGCGCAGACCGGTGAGCAGCAGACAGGCGGTCAGGGCCAGCTGCAGGCCGGTGGCCACACCCAGGACCCTCCAGGGAATCGGGCCCCGACGGGTGCCCACCAGCCAGGCGATGGCCAGCAGGGCGAGGTAGCCGAAGAAACTGTGCAGAATGTCCATTCCTACCTCACACTTCCCGTTCCTTCAGGCGCCAGGCAGAGGGCGGCCATGACGTGTTGCCAGACATCGTGAACCGGGTCTGCCGTGGACACGCGGTGAGCCCCCGGCCACACCGGGACCGCCGTAAGTCGACGGGCGAACTCGTCGAACCACGGACTGTCCGCCCGGGAGCCGCGGGCCCGCATGCGATCCTGCCAGAGACGCATTGGCGGCGCGTCGAGGTGGATGACGTCGAGCCTCGCCGGGGACACGGCCTGAGTCAACCCGGGCCACAGATCGAAGTCGGCCAGCTCGGGCCCCCAGCCGCCGACGAGAAACACTGTGCGCCGGCCCACCAGATGGGCGCAGGCCGAGGTCACAGCGCCACCGTACTCAAGGGGGCGCAGCCGCTGCCAGTAGTGTGGCCGGCCGTAGGCGGTGGCGTGGTCACCGCCATCCTGGCGTGCGGCCTCGAGAATGAAACCTCCCGCACTCCAGTCTTTGTCGATACATACGGCACCCGGCAGATGCTTGAGTAACCGTGCGGCAACGGTCGACTTGCCGCTGCCGGGAGGTCCAGCGAGGATGACGAGGCGTGATTCCGGATCCCCCGGGTTGGCCGCCGCGAGGACGGCCTTCACTGTAGGGCCCGCATCGAACTCGGCGCCGGCGTATCCCCCCCCCAGCGACGCGGTCACGCCGGCGGGGCACCGCGGTCGCGAGGCTTCCAGCCCACCAGCTGGTGACCGCTGGTCAGGTCCCACTTCAGTTCGCCACCCTGTGAGGCACCGTAGATGATGGCGAACTGAGCTTCGGCATCCTGCAGACAGCAGGCGGTCAACTCCGCCATGTCCCGACTCGAAAGCCATCGGTTCATGCCGGGCTCGTAGTCGCTGTTGACCTGGTCGGTATTGGGAAAATTGGCGATGCGGATGCAGTAGCAGGCAATACCGTAGCGGTCGAAGTAGAAGCGGCCCATGGCCTCACCACAGGCTTTGCTGACACCGTACATGCTGTCGGGACGCACTGGCAGGTCCGGCGAGGAGACCATGTTCTGCTTCTCATAGAAGCCGGTGACGTGATTCGTGCTGGCGAACACGACCTTGGGCACCCTGTTGATGCGGGCCGACTCGAAGATGTTGTACGTGCCCTTCAGGTTCGTATCGAAGATCTTCTGGTTGTAGCGCGCCCGAGTTGCCCCGCGTCCGGCGACGGCGATGCCCAGATGCACGATGGCATCGACGCCATCTCCGGCCTCGACCATGCACTCAAAATCTGCCAGATCGGCGACGACGACCTGGTCCTCCGATTCCACTTCGGGCACGTTTCGGTGGAAGAGCAGCCGGAAGTCATAGCGGTCCCGCAGGTAGCGGCGCAGGGCGCTGCCGACGAGGCCGGCAGCGCCGGTGATCAGAATTCGCGGACGGGTGCTCATAGCAGCAACACTAGGCCGAGATTCGCCTGCCTGCCAGCCGCAGGTCGAGGACACCGAAAAGAGTGAGGACGAAGATGGCGCTACCCAACGACCACCAGGCGCCGCCGATATCCGCGCCCACGGCACCGGCACAGGGAAGGGCAAAGAGGGCGCTCAGCCCGTACAGCACGAGGACCGCCTGCATCCGACTGAGACCGGCCGCCACGAGCCGGTGACTGACGTGGTTGGTGTCACCCGACCAGGGTGCGAGTCCCCGACTGAGACGCAGACCGACGACGGTGACCAGGTCGTAGATCGGGACCGTGAAGACGGCCAGAGGCAGAAGCAGGTACGGCAGTGCCGCGGGCATCGTGGTCAGGACTGACAGGCGATTGCAGAGCAGAAGTGAGACAGCGCCCCCGAGAAACCCGAGGAACAGCCCCCCGGCGTCGCCCATGAAGATCGACGCCCGCGGGAAGTTGAACAGCAGGAATCCCGAGCAGGCGCCGAGGGCGACGAGACAGACGACGCCAGCCGGTGCGTGCTGGGTGACCAGGGCAATGCTGCCGCAGGCGCCGATGGTGATGGCCGCCAGGCCCGCGGACAGACCGTTCATGTTGTCGAGGAAATTGAAGGCGTTGGTGAGGGCCACGAGCCAGAGGATGCTGGCGGCGGCAGCCACGAGATCGGGAAGACCGAAGAGGGGAAACCGGAAGCCGGGTACCAGTTCCACGAGCAGTCCGGAGACGATGAGTTGCACGCCGAGGCGCAGGCCTGCGGACACCACACGCCGATCGTCCGTCAGTCCCAGCAGTCCCAGTGCCAGGGCAGCGATGACGGCAGCCGCCACCTGACTCACCTCGATGACGGTGGGGCTCCACGGCTCCAGCGGAAACAACAGGTAGGGAGCCCAGGGATTGACCCACTCGATGCCATCACGGAACATGAGAGGGTGGGATGTCAGCAGCCAGGCCAGCATGCCGGCCAGAGGCAGCAGGACGCCGATCCAGATCGCCACGCCGCCACCATAAGGAGTCGGCTCCACATGCGTTTTGTAGGCACCGGCTGCCGGGTAGTCGACGAGACCGGTGCGTGTCGCCAGCCGGCGCACGAAGGGCACACACAGGCAGGTTACCAGCAGGGAGCCGACGGCGAGCCCGGAGAAGACCAGAGAGACGATCACGGGGTTAATTTACGCAGGAGGAGACAAGGATGCTGGCTATCGAGGGGGGGACACCGGTTCGTACCGAGCCGCTGCCGAAAAGGGCGCTGTTCGGCGAGGCTGAGAAGCAGGCCGCCGTCGGACTTTTCGATGAGGCCATCGAGTCGGGGGGCGCCATCGGCTACGGTGGTCCGGAGGAAGCGGCGTATGAAGCCGCTTTCGTCGATTTTCACGGGGGCGGCTTCGCCGATCTGGTCAATTCCGGAACGAGTGCCGTCTACGCCGCTCTCGGCGGCCTGGAGCTGGCGCCGGCCGGAGAGGTCGTGGTGCCTCCCATCACCGATCCGGGAGGGGTCATGCCGGTGGCTCTGCTCAACCTGATTCCCGTTGTGGCCGACGCCATGCCGGGAACGTTCAATGCGGGCGCCGGGCAGATCGAAGCCGTGCTGACGCCACACACGCGGGCGATCCTGGTGGCTCACATCGCCGGAGAGCCGGCCGAGATGGACCCGATCCTCGACCTGGCACAACGGCGCGGCCTGCCTGTGGTGGAGGACTGCGCCCAGTCCCACGGGGCCCGGTACCAGGGCCGTCTCGTGGGGACTCTGGGAGCCGTGGCAGCTTTCTCGACGATGAGCGGCAAGCACCACGCCACAGGCCCGCAGGGCGGTGTCGTATACAGCACCGACGAGGAGCTGGGCTGGCGCTGCAAGCGCTTCGCCGATCGCGGCAAGCCGCTGGGGCTGGAGGGTGGCACCAACACGCGCGCCGGCTTGAACTTGAACGGCAACGATCTGGCCGCCGCTGTGGGACGTGTGCAGCTGGCGCGGCTGCCGCAGATCATCGCAGCCCGGCGACAGGTGGCAGGTGCGATCTCAGCAGGGCTCGAAGGGGCCGCCGCAGTACGCCTCGGCCGGGAACTGCCCGACACGGAGGGGGTCTACTGGTTCCTGCGGATCCATGTGGACACCGGCAAACTCACCGTCGACAAGGACACATTTGCCCGGGCTGTGGCCGCCGAAGGGATTCCCACCAACCCCAGCTACCGGCACCTGCCGGCCGAGGCCGACTGGTTTCGACGGCGGCGCGTGTTTCCGCCCGGTGACTACCCCTGGGGGTTGCCCGCCTACGAGGGGAATCGAGAGGCCGTCTTCCCCTGTCCCGACGCGATCGAGGCTGTGGAGAGCCATTTTCTCATTCACATACACGAGAACTTCGCAGATCCCGATGTGGCCGATATCGTCGCGGCGCTGCGCAAGGTGGAAGAGGCCTGTCTGAAGGGAGAAGGAGCATGAAGATCGTCGTCTTCGGCGGCGCCGGCTGGCTGGGCCGAGCCACGCTGAGCAATCTGGAGGGGGCCGGCCACCAGGTGCGCGCTTTCGATCACACGGAAGAGGCGTGGGCCGCCTGGGAAGACGTGGATGGTCGCTGGGAGGGTGACCGCATCTTCGGGGACATCGTCGACTATGATCAGGTGCAGCAGGCCATTGCCGGCTGCGACGCCGTGATCCACGTGGCCGTCTGGTTTCCCCAAGGGGGTGAACAGGATCGAACCGATGAGAAGGCCTTCCTGGTGAATCTGAAGGGGCTGTGGAATGTCCTGGAGGCATCGCGGAGCGCTGGCGTCCGGCGTGTCGTTCATATCGGTTCGTGTCAGACCATCCATCCGGAGGGTGTGTTCTTCACCGCCGATGTGCGCCGACCGGACGGGTCGCTCTACGCGGTCACAAAGCGGCTGCAGGAGGAGATGTGCCGGCAGTACTGGGACGCCTTCAGATTTCCCCTGATCGTCCTGCGGCCCGACTACATCGTCGATACCCGGATCGGTCTTGGCCGCCAGAAGGAGAAGCTCGGTCCCGAAGGGTACCGTGCTGGTGCGGGCTGGGTCTGTCGCCACGATCTGGCCGAGGCCTGTCGCCTGGCTGCCGAAGCCGGATCCGAGATCGGCTTCGATATCTTCCACATCGTCGGCACTCCGGAGGCAGCCGACACCTGCAACGTGGAACGCTCGCGCACGGTCCTGGGTCTGCAGTATCAGGGCGATATCGAGCGGTATCGGTAACAGGCCAGCAAGCTGGCGGCAAGCTGATTCGCAAGCTGGCGGCAAGCTGGCGGCAAGCTGGATCAGCGAGCTGATTTGGGGCTTTGACTCTCTCTGAGAGCCCCAGTATCTTAGCACGTCTACGGTGATTTAACTTCAGTAAAACCAGAAAGGTAGGCCGTCTTTGACGCCTTCCATCCGGACTCTGGCAGTGGCCATGGCCGTGCTCTGCGCCGGCGCCGCTCACAGCCAGATGCGCACCATCCATACAGACCACTACTACATCACGTTTGCGCCCGGTACGGAACGCACCGCCCGGCGTGTTGCCGAGGTGGCGGAAGAGATCTTCCCGCAGCTGGCGGCCGCTTTCCAGTTCTATGACGAGTACGCGCCGATTCACATCAACGTGCGCGACGACTCCGACTACGGCAACGGCTCGGCCTCGGACTACACGAACGAAGTCAACATCTGGGCGTCGAATCTCGACTGGGAGATCCGCGGCGAACACGAGTGGATCCGCAATGTTCTGACTCACGAGATCGCCCACGTCATCACTCTGGACAAGGCCCGCAAGAAGTGGCCCTTCCGCTTCGCGCTGCTGCAGGTCAGCCGTTTTGACTCCAATCCCGACATCAGCTTCGATCTTCCTCTGTACTACATGAATACGCCCAAATGGTGGGTCGAAGGGATCGCCCAGATGGGGCCCTACGCCCTCGGGTGGGACACCTGGGATTCTCATCGAGACATGGTGCTGCGCATGGCCGTCCTCGAGGACGACATGCACTCGTATACCGAGATGGGTACGCTGAGCAATCGCACCGGCGGCTACTACGGCGAGATGGTCTACAACCAGGGTTTCGGGCTGCTCGTCTACATCGCGGATCAGTACGGCCGGGACAAGGTCGACCAGCTGCAGGAACACGTGGGTTTCCTCAGCTTCGAGGTCGCCATCCGCCGGGTGCTGGGGATCACCGCCGACCAGCTGTACGATGACTGGGTCCGATACCTCGACGAGCAGTACTCGCAACAGGTCGCCGAGATCCGCTCCGGGGGATTCCACGAGGGGGCCAACCTCGGCGACGGCGTCAACGGCGGTACTCTCGACTACCACCCGGCCTGGTCGCCGGATGGAACAAAGCTGGCGTTTATCTCGAGCGAAGACCGCGACTACCGTATTCCCCAGCTGGTGATCCACGACTTCGAGACCGGACGTTCCACCACCCTCGATCGCTCCGTCGACACCCGCGTTTCCTGGTCACCGGACGGCAGCAAACTCTACTTCCTGCGCAACCGGCGACGGCAGAACGATCTGGCCGTCTACGATCTGGCCTCGGAAGAGGAGCATCTGCTGAGCGCCGGCCTGCGGGCTCGTGACCCACATGTATCTCCAGATGGTCGGCGCATCGTCTTTTCCCGGCTGCGCGACGGCAACGCCAATCTCAACATCATCAACGTCGACGGCACCGGCCTGACGCAACTGACCAACTTTGAGGACGGCGCGCAGATCTATTCGCCGCGCTGGTCACCTGACGGCACGACGCTGCTGTTCAGCATTTTCCGTGGCCAGGATCGCGACATCGCTGTCATGGACGCCGACAGTCCGCCCCGCCCGAAGGACTGGGGCATCCGTGACCGGACGATCGTTCCCGACTCGCTCCAGGTGTTCCCCGATTCGCTGGCCATACCCGCGGCCGACACCTCGGGGTTCCGACTCCTGCTGGCAACCGCCGCTGACGAGCGCGATCCGTACTGGCTGCCGGACGGCAGCGGTTACGTCTTCGCCGCCGACGTCACCGGTGTTTTCAACCTCTACCGCCACGACCTGGCGTCGGGGCAGGTGACCCAGCTGACGAACGTTGTGGGTGGCGCCTTCACACCTGCCGTCGGCGCCGATGGTCGCATTGTCTATGCCGGCTATCACGCCAATGACTTCGATCTGTTCAGCCTCGAGGCGGGCGCCTACGAACGGGTCGTTGACTGGGGGGCCAATCTCGAGCGCGACTACTTCACCAAGGTCACGTTGCCGCCGCTGGCGGAGGAATACACCGTGTCTCCCGCCTTCGGGCGGCGGATCTACGATCTGGTGCCGATCGTGCAGATGGGCCCCACCTTCATCGGCAACCAGTTTGGTCTCAACCAGGTCAGCGGCGGTGGCTTCCTGCAGGCGTCGAACATCCTGGGTCGGGACCAGGTCACGGTACAGGCCCTGCTCGGCAAGAACTTCCGCGAGAAGACCGATCTCAACACCGACTTCCTGTTGATGTACGAGCGTTCCCTCTATCCGGTGGAGGGCAACAATCGCGGCTTCAACCCCAGCATGTTCATCGCCGCTCGCCGCCGTGAGGTCGACTACATCATCAGCGGCACCACGATCAACGCCGATACCATCGCCACGGCGACGATCTATCCGGTGCCGACGGATTCGTCAAACCTTCTCATTCCCAATGCCTCGACCTACTCCTTCGACGTAGAGAGTCGCAAGGATCGCTTCAAGGATGTCTTCAAGATGCTCGCCGTCGGCTTCGAGGTCCCCATCGGCCGAAGCCGCGCCTTCGTCCAGTACCTGCACCGCAACTACGATGAAGACTGGTCGCTGCAGCACCTGCGTCAGCAGACTCAGTTCTTCGTCATTCAGGACAGCGTCGACATTTCCGCGTCCCTGCCGGCGGAACTCATGCGACAGGATACGCTGCTGATCGACCGTGGCAGCGCCTTCGACTGGTATCAGGGACTCGATTTCTACGACTCGGACGACCTGACCTTCGCCTGGCAGTATCGCAACATGAAACCCACGGCGGACTTCCTGCTCAATCCGACGGGGCGCAGCTTCAGCTTCGCCTACCGCTACATGAAAACCACGGTCGCTGATTCGCTGGCTCAGGTGGCTTCAACCGACGGCACGCCGCGCAACTTCTTCGGCCGCGATCCACAGCCTTTGACGGTCAACGAATACGTGGCCAGCTACAACGAGCACATCGGTCTGCCATACAACAACAAGGTCTCCTTCCGCTTCCTTGGAGCCTACCGCAATCTGCAGTTGAAGCCGGGCTTTGACCCCGACAGCGGTTTCTTCGAGGGACGGTTCTACTGGCCTCTCCGTTACTACATCGGGGGGCACAATTTCCTCAGCGGTTACCCGTATTTCACCAAGTCCGGATCGAAGCTGTTCTATGCGCGTACCGCCTACAGCTTTCCCGTGTTCCGTCGCGTGAATATGAGTTTCCTCAACTTCACCTTCGCCAAGCTGTATGCCGAGGTCTTTGCCGAAACCGGGGCCGTGGGCAACTTCGATGAGGCCAGCCTCGACGAGTTCGAACCCAACGACCTGTTGTCGGACGTGGGCGGGGAACTGCGCCTGGAGATGTTCACCAGTTACCGCATCCCTCTCCGCGCTTTCTTCCAGGTTGCCCACCCGCTGAACCGGAGCCGTCTGCAGCGGGAAGAGGCAAGGGAGGCGGGGCTGTCGCCAGACGATCCCGATGCGCCGCGAAAGATCGACCGGCTGAGATTCTACTTCGGACTCGGGTTCTTTCCCGGTGATCTGCTCGCCGGTGGGCATGACATCGTTCGTGCCGGACTGCTCGAATGAAGGGAGCTGACATGACCAACATCGATCTGCGCAAGCTGGCGCTTCGCCTGAAGGTCCTCGAGATGCTGCGGATCTATGCGCGTCGGCGGGAGATGATGGAGCCGGCGGCCCGATGGCAGCGGAACATATGCCCCAACTGACGGGTGCCCTGGGGTGGGCAGGCCTGGCCGGCCTGCTGTTGTGGGGTTGCGGTGGGACTCCGGAGCCAGCCACACCGGATGCCGTGGCCCAGGCCCATGATGCGGGGTGGCATGTGGACAGTGTGGGGGTCAACAATCTCGCCGAGGGCGATACGATCAACCTTGATGCCGGTCTCACGATCATCGAGACGACGCGCATCTTTCCACGTCAGGCCGATGGTGGTGAGGTCTTCGCCTGGGAGTTCGAGGCGCGCGAACTGACGCCGGTGAAGCTGCTGATCGTGCGCGCCGTAGATGGGGCGAAGAACTTCGAGCTGCTCGGGGAGAGCCCCATGGTCATTCCCCGCCAGCTCGGGGCCAACCGATTCGAACTGCCGGAACCGATTCCACTGCAGTATCCCTGTCTGTTCGGGATCTACATGCCGGAAAAAGGGGCGATCCCCTTTCGCAAGGTGCAGAACTGGAAGACGCTGATCGCGGCGCGACCCTTTACCCGACCCTACATCGATCGGTCACCCTTCAGCATGTACGGATGGCGCTACGGGATTCGTGTGTTCTGGCGCAAGGCGCCGGAGGAAGAGGAGACGGCGGAGTGAAGATGCCAAAGGGGTGGTTGCTGGCGTGTATTGTGGCGATTCCGGTTCTGCTGACGGGGTGCGGCAATGACGGCGGCGACGAGGATCCTGCCCGACAACGCCTGCGGACCGAGGTGCTGACCCTGCAGGCGGCTCTGCGCAGTCAACCTGACTCGCCGATTCTGTACTACCAGCTGGGTCAGATCTACCGCAAGTATGGAGTCACTGACAGTGCGCGACAGGCGCTGGAGCGTAGTGTCGAACTGCATCCCGCCTTTCCCCAGGCGTATCAGCAACTGGCACAGGTGTATTTTGAGACGGGCGATCTGCAACGCTCCGAGGCGGCCTGGTCGCATACCGCGCGCTTTGCACCGGACAACCTGGAGACGTGGAACAACCTGGGATATGTGCGGCGTCAACTGGGTGATCTCGTCGGCGCCGAACAGGCCTACCAGACGGCCCTGGAGATCGATTCGGCCTTTGCCGAGACGCTGAACAACCTGGGGCAGGTTTACCGTGAGCAGGGGCGTCGGGACCTGGCGGTGAGCCACTTCCACAAAGCCATGGCGGTCGATCCCACCTTCCGCGGCGCGTACATCAATCTGTCCAAGTTGTACCGGGACCAGGCTGACATCGACAACGAACGGAAGATGCTCGTGGAGATCCGTGAGCGCTTCGGTCGCACCTCGCGCGAAGGTCGCTACGCCTTCGTGCGCCTGGAAGAACTGAACTCCGCCGAAGGCGGTTGAGCCAGGATCGCCGTCAGCTGCCGGGCGTACCCGGCTCCCGAGCCGACGATCAGGATCGCTGTCGTCCACTGCAGCAGCATCCCCCAGACCTCCGCCACGTTCAGCACGAAGGCGAGCATGGCCAGGGCCATGCTCCAGGTGGCTACCTTGCCCGGCAGGCTGGCGGCGACGACGATCCCGCGGCTGCGCAGCAGGAACCAGCCGACGCCGAGGATGATCAGATCGCGCATCCCCTGGAGCACGACCAGCCAGGCGGGGAAGCCGCGCAGGAAGACGAGACTGATACAGACGCAGCCGATGAAGAGCTTGTCCGCCAGCGGATCGAGCATGCGGCCCAGGCGCGACGTCTGACCCAGCTTGCGTGCCACCCAGCCATCGAGCAGATCGGTGGCGCCTGCCGCCAGCATCAGCGCCAGCGTCAGCGGACCGATCCCCTGGACGTCACGGTAGAGTCCGTAGGCGACGGCGGGCCCGAGGAACACGCGGGCCAGGCTGAGCCCGTTAGCAATCATGGGACATCACCTACTGTAGCATTTCCTGGGCATGTCGACGGGCGGCGTCGGATACCGTCTCCCCGGCCAGCAGGCCAGCGATCTCTTCCGCGCGAGCCGCACCGACCAGGTGTACGACATCTGTCACCGTGCGTTTCTTCCGCTCGCTCTTGTGCACCGAGAGATGGTGATCGGCAAGGCTGGCAATCTGAGGCAGGTGAGTGATGACGAGGGTCTGCCTGGCACCGGACAGTGAACATAGGCGGCGGCCTACCGCGGCGGCGACGCGGCCGGAGATGCCCGTGTCGACTTCGTCGAAAACGAGGGTGGATACGGCGTCCCTATCGGCGATGATCTGTTTGAGTACGAGCATCAGGCGTGACAGTTCACCACCCGAGGCGACCCGGGCCAGGGGCAGGGCCCGTTCACCGCGATTGGCCGAGACGTAGAATTCTACCGACTCCGCGCCGCGGGCGTCAGGTTCCGGGCGGGGCGTGAGCTCGGCGCGGAACTCGGCGGCGGGCATGCCCAGTTCGGCGAGTCCCTCAGCGACGGCCGACGCCAGGTGGCTGCAGGCACCGCCGCGGCCCTTCGACAGGTCGGCGCAGGTCTTGCGGAAGGAGCCGGCGGCTCGGTCCATCTTCTTCGTGGCGGCGGCGATCTTGGCGTCGAGGCGCTCGGCGTGTTCATCGAGTGACTCGAGCTCGGCCGCTCGTGACACGATGGTGGCCAGGTCGCTGCCATGGCGACGCACGAGCCGGCGCAATTCCTCCAGCCGCTCGCGAGCTGCCTCGAGCCGCTCGGGGTCAGCCTGCAGGCTGGCGGAATAGTCGCGCAATCCGGCCGCCGCGTCCTCGACGCCGATCATCAGTCCTTCCAGAGCTTCGACGCGGGATCCCAGGGAGGGATCGAACTCGACCAGCCCCTCGAGTTCGCGCCGAGCCTGGCCGAGACGGTCGACGATGGAGTCGTCGCGGCCATAGAGTGATTCGTAGAGGTCGTACGTGTTGCGTTCGAGGGTCTGCTGATTGTCGAGGATGGCGATCTCGCGCTCCAGGCTTTCATCTTCTCCGGGCTCGGGGGCCAGGCGACGAATCTCTTCCAACTGGTACCGGCGCAACTCCTCGTCATCCCGTAGCTGCTGACGATCTGCCTGCAACTGCCGCAGGACTGCGGACACCCCCGCCCAGCGTTCGTGGGCGGCGGCGGTGGCGGCGGCGCGCTCGACGAGGCCGCCGCACTCGTCGAGGAAAGAGGCATGACGTTCCGGGTCGAGCAGCGACTGGTGTTCATGCTGACCGTGCAGGTCGACCAGAAGCTTCCCCGCCTCGCGCAGCCGCCGGAGCGGCACCATGGCACCATTGATGAAGGCCCGGGAACGGCCTTCCGCACGGATTTCGCGGCGCAGGATGAGATGGGCATCACCATCCAGCTCGAATCCGGCCGCCTCGAGCCGCTGCCGGGCGAGCGTGTCCTGGCTGAGCTCGAACAACCCCTCCACTTCGCAGCGTTCGGCCCCGCCGCGTACGAGATCGGCCGAGACCGGGGCGCCGAGAATCGAGTTGAGGGCCCCGATGAGAATGGATTTCCCCGCACCCGTTTCGCCGGTGATGACCGACAGGCCATCGCCCAACTCGATATCTATGTGGTCGATCAGGGCGAAATTGTCGACCCGCAGTCTAGCGAGCATGGTCATCCTCCTCCGTGTTCAGGGCCTCTTCGTCGTCGGCATCGAGGAACTCAAGCTGGAATTCGCCACCCGCCTTTTCGACCAGCACGCTGACTCGCTTGCGGGACTGATCCAGGAGGCCGGCGCAGGTCCGTGAGGCGGCGATGCCGCGCTCGAAGACCTCGAGTGATTGCTCGAGCGTGAGGTCGCCGGATTCGAGGCGTGACACGCATTCCTCCAGCGTTTCCATGGTGGCCTCGAAGGTCGGCGTGGTGTCGACTAGGGGTTCGCTCACGGACGTGTCTCCTCGACGCGGCACCGGGCTTCACCGGAGGCGAAGCGGAGCCGAAGGTGGTCGCCGGCAGACAGGTCGCCGGCGCTACGTACTGGCTGCCCGTCCGCCTCGCGTTCGCAATAGGCGAAACCGCGAGTCAGGCTCGACAGGGGAGATCGGGCCTGCAGTCTCATCGCCGCTCGGGCGAAGCGGGAGCGATGCGAACAGAGACACCCGTCCGCGGCGGCTGCCAGCTGAGTGACGGTCTCGTCGAGACGCTGGCTCTGCTGGTCGACACGGTCCTGCAGGCGGGTCAGAAGACGACGCGGGTCATGGCTGTCGACCTCACGCTGCAAGTGGTCGAAGCGCTGGTCCATGGTGCGCAGAAGCCGTTGGCGCAGAGCGCCGACACGCTCGCGCAGCACGCCGTATTCCTGGGCCACGAGTTCCGCGGCAGCGGAAGGAGTGGGGGCGCGGACATCAGCGACGTAGTCGGCGATGGAATGGTCGATCTCATGGCCGATGGCAGCGACGACGGGTACCTGAGACCGATAGATGGCCCGGGCAACCGACTCGTCGTTGAAGGGCCACAGGTCCTCCGGAGAACCACCACCACGACCGACGATAATGATATCGACACCACCCCAGCGGTTGAGCCGGTCGATGCCGCGACACAGGTCCCGAGGGGCTGCGGAGCCTTGCACCCGCGCCGATGCCAGGACCACCTGCAGGCCGGGGGTACGGCGCCCGAGAACCTGCACGATGTCACGAATGGCGGCACCCGTGGGCGAGGTGACGACACCGACGGCCCGCGGGTGGGTGGGCAACGGACGCTTGCGCTCGGCATCGAACAGACCTTCGCCTTCGAGACGGAGGCGCAACTGCTCGAAGGCGACGGCGAGTTCGCCGACGCCGGAGGGTTGTATACGGTAGACGTAGAACTGGTAGCGCCCGCCACGTTCATAGACCGACACGTTGCCGTAGACGAGGACTTTCATGCCTCGTTCGGGCTGGAAGCGCAGCTGCTGCGCCTGCAGGCGGAACATGACGCATCCCAGCTGTGAGTACTCGTCGGCGAGGGTGAGGTAGATGTGACCACTGGCCGGTCGGCTGCATTCGGAGATCTCACCTTCCACCCAACAGAACGGCATGGACTGTTCGAGAGTCGCCTTGACCCGGGCGGTGATGTCGGAAACCGACAGCGGCCCGGCGAGGCCGGCGGCGTCAAAGGCATCGTTCATCGGCTCAAGCCTCAGTCTTCGTCACCGGCATCAGCGTCGGTGCTTTCCACGGGAATCTGCAGGCGCTCGATGGCATGGGCGCGGCCGGTGGTATCGTCGATGTCGACGACGGCACCATTGAGATGCGGTACGCCATCGGCGGGCTTGAAGCGTGCCGGCAACTGGTCGATGAAGCGCCCCACGGCGATGGAAGAACGCGTGCCGATGACCGAGTCACGTACGCCGGTCATGCCGGCATCGGTAAGGAACGCCGTGCCTCGCGGCAGGATGCGTTCGTCAGCGGTCTGTACGTGCGTGTGGGTGCCGATGACGGCGGAAGCCAGTCCATCGAGGTGAAGACCGAGAGCGATTTTCTCGGCTGTGGCCTCGGCGTGAAAATCAACGAAGATGATCGAGGTCTCCTGGCGCAGGTTTTCGACCTCGGCGCGGCCTCGCTGAAACGGGCAGTCGATGTCGCTCATGAAGGTGCGGCCCTGCAGGTTGAGGACGCCCACCTGGCGGCCCGCCCGGTCTTCGACGACGACGGAGCCCTTGCCGGGGGCGCCCTCCGGGTAGTTGAAGGGGCGCAGGACGCGGGGGTGTTGGTCGAGACGAAGGACGAAATCGGCGCGGTTCCAGACGTGGTTTCCCGATGTGATGACATCGACGCCGTAGGCGTGGAGCTTCTTGACGATATTGTCGGTCATGCCGAAGCCACCGGCGGCGTTCTCACCGTTGGCGATGCACAGATCGACGGTCCGTTCCTGGATCAGCCGGGGGAGGCACTCAGCGGCGGCACGGCGACCGGGACGGGCGTAAATGTCTGCTATGAAGAGGATTCGCAACTGGCTTGTCCTGTGTTTGGCGGCGGTCGGGCCGGTCCTCGGCCGTACGCCTCTGGTTGTTGGGGCCCTCTGCGAGGCGGATCCCTCCCTCAATGGACGAGGTGGGTGCTACCGGGTCAAGAGGTTCCTGCAGACTGGGAGACTGCGGACGGCTACCGGGCGTAGTGGACGGCGCGTACCTCGCGGATGACGAGGACCTTGATCTGGCCGTGCTGGCCGAGGTCCTCTTCCAGGGTGTGGGCGATCTGGTCGGCGATCTGGTCGGCATAGGCGTCGTCGACGGCGAGGCTGTCGACGAGGACGCGGACCTCCTTGCCGTTCTGCAGGGCGAAGGCGTGGTCGACGCCCGGGTGGTTCATGGCCGTCTCTTCGATATGGTGCATGCGCTTGATGTAGTCGTCCACCTTCTCCTTCAGCGCCCCCGGGCGGTGGGTGGAGATCTCGTCCGCTGCCTCGACGAGGATGGCCACGGCAGAGCGACCCGGTTGATTCTGTCGGTGCGTCTCGATGACTTCGACCACGTCGCCGCTCTCGCCGCACTTGCGCGCCAGTGCGGCGCTGGCCTGGGCCAGGTCGCCGCCGATGTCGTGGTCGAGTGCTTTGGTCACGTCGTGCAGCAGGCCGGCGCGGCGCGCCAGGGCGACATCCATGTCGAGCTCCTCGGCCATCATGCCTGCCAGGAAACCGACCTCCTTGCTGTGCGCCAGAAGGTTCTGACCATAACTGGTACGGAAACGCAGCTTGCCGAGGTGCTCGAGGAGGGGCTCGGCCATATCGTGGATATCGAGGTCAAAGGCGGCCTGTGAACCGGACTCGCGGATCAGCTCCTCCACGTCTTCGCGGCATTTCTCGTAGACTTCTTCGATGCGGCCCGGGTGGATACGGCCGTCGAGGATGAGCCTGTCGAGCGTGTTCTTGGCGACTTCGCGGCGCAGGGGATCAAAGCTCGAGAGCATGACGATGCCGGGCGTGTCATCGACGATGACTTCGACGCCGGTGATCATGTCGAAGGAGCGGATGTTGCGGCCGTCCCGACCGATGATCCGGCCCTTCATGTCGTCTGAGGGCAGTTGGACGACGGAGACGGTGCTCTCCATGGCCAGCTCGCCGGCGAATCGCTGGATAGACCGGGCGATGATCTCCTTCGCTTCACGGTTCGCATTGGCGATGCCGTGGTCCTTGATCTGTTTGACCTTGCGGGCGGCGAACTGGCGCGCGCTCTCCTCCTGCTGCTCGATCAGCAGGCGCCGGGCGTCGGCGGTGCTGATGCCGGCGATCTGCTCGAGCCGGTGGCGCTGCTGGCGCACCATATCACGTACACGCGTCTCCTCCGAGGTGATCGTCTCCTCGCGGCCGTCGAGCTCCTGCTCGGTCTTGACCAGGCTGCGTTCCTTGCTCTCGAGAACGTCGACTTTGCGATCGAGCTGCTGTTCACGCTCCTGCAGACCCGTCTCGAACCGGCGCAAGGTTCGCTTCGAGTCCTCCAGTTCGGCCTCCAGGGGTTCCCGCTCCCGCCGCCACTCGTCTCTGGCCTCCAGAGAGGCCGTCTTCTTGAGGGCGTCGGCTTCCAGCTGGGCCTCGTCGAGGATGCGGGCCGCCTCTTCCCTGCTGGACTCCAGTCGGTTGCGTCGACGCCGGCTGTTGACGATCCAGCCGGCCACGAACCCGAGGCCAAGAACGGCGAGGGCCATCACGACAGCACCGAGTACGACGAGGGGCTCACCCATCAGTCGGTCGTTTCCATCTCGCGAAAGAGCTGCCCGAGAGATTCGGTGAGGCGGTTCGTGCGCTCGGAGATGTCTTCCTCAACGGAGGTGACGTCGCGCTGCATGTGCAGCAGCTCGTCGACGAGCTCGAGGCCGGCAAGGACCGCGGTCTGCATCGGTGTCGCATCGCCGGCGTTGCGGCCCACCTGGCGCATCCTCTCGTCTACGAGACGGGCTACTTGCCTGATGTGGGCGTCCGCTTCTTCGCCTTTGGATGCGAAGCAGTACTCCTGATCCAGGATCCGGACCTTGACGACGCGGCGTTCTGCAGACGGCATGGGATCGCCGGCCCTAGAGGGCCGCCCCGTCCAGTCTGGAGAGCAGCTTCTCCAGTCGTTCACGGACTTGTCCGTCGCGGGTTTGGGCCTGCCCGTGCACGGTCTCGAGTTCCCGGTGGGATGTCTCCAGACTGGTGATCCGCTCACGCAGTCCCGTATTCTCCACACGCAACTGCTCCAGGACCTCGAGCAGTCGGTTCACCTCTCCCTCGAGTCGCTTGAAGTTGCCATCGACGGCGGTTTCAGTCATCGGTCTCCTCAGATGAGTCGTGGGGTGCTGTCAGCCGTTGGGGGCTGTTAGCGCAGGCGCGCCTCGAAGGACTTCTCCAGGCGCTGCAGTACGCGCTCGACGACACCGTCCGCGTCCCGGTCCTCCAGCGTGCGGTCCGGTGAACGCAAACACAGGGAAAAGGCGAGACTGCGCTTACCTGCCTCGACCTGGTCGCCGCTGTACACATCGAACAGGCGAACGTCATCCACCAAATCGGGAGCGACGGAGCGGATCTCGTCAGCCACACGCCCCGACGGCACCTGGTCGCCGAGGACGATGGCCAGATCCCGCTCGATCGGGGGAAACTTGGGGAGAGGCTGATAGGCCGTCCCCCTGGCCGCCCAGGCGCCGAAGAGCGGATCGCAGGCCAGTTCAAAGATATAGGTGTCCCTCGTCAGAGAAAAGCTGTCCGCAAGGGCTGCGTCCACCTGCCCGATCGTGCCCACGGCGGCGCCTTCCACGAGGACTCGAGCGCTGTGCCCCCGACGCAGGAGGGGGGTTTCGGTCGGGTCGAAGGCGACATCGAGTACCCCTGTCATGAGCCCCTCGAGAATCCCTTTGAGATCGAGGAAGTCGGCGGGGCGGTGGGTGGCTCGCCAGGATGAGGGTGACGTCTGACCCGAGAGCACGCCCGCAACACGCCAATCTTCAATGTGATCTACGCCTTCACCATCGGCGGCGAGGAACACGCGCCCCACTTCGAACAGGGCAACTCCCGGGGCCCGTTGACGGAGGTTGCGCCGGGCCACGTCGAGCAGTCCGGGGAGCAGGCTGTTGCGCATGCAGGAGACACCGTCGGCAGGCGGATTGGCCAGTCTGCAGCCCACGGGGCCTGCCCGTTCGGCCCAGGAATCGGCGATGATGCTGGAGGTGATCGCTTCGTCCAGACCGAGGCCGGTCAGAGCCTGACGCAGTCGTCGCTGGGCATCATACTGGCCACCGGCGATTCCTGGAAGGGGCCCGCGAATCTGTTCGCTGGCCGCCACGTGCTGGTAGCCGTGAATGCGGCCCACCTCCTCGACGAGATCGATCTCCCGTTCCAGGTCGGGGCGGAAGGACGGCACTACTACACTGAGCGAGTCCTTGTTGTCGTCGTCCACCTCACAACCAAGGCGCTCGAGGATGGCGCGACAGCTGGCACCGTCCACGGGCAGTGCCAGCAGGCTGGCGGCACGTGCCGGCCGCAAGCGCACGGTAGGACGCTGCGACTTGCCCGGCCAGACGTCGATGACTCCGGGCGCCACCTGTCCACCGGCGAGCTCGGCGATCAGGGCGGCGGCGCGTTCGCTGGCTCTGTCGGGCATGTCCCAGTCGGCGCCGCGCTCGAAGCGGGCCGAGGCCTCGGTATGCATCCCCAGCTGCCGGGCACCCTGGCGGATGAGGCGGGCATCGAAGAAGGCCGATTCGAGCAGGACATCCCCGGTCTGTGCCGTGACCTCTGAGTCGGCGCCACCCATGACACCGGCAACAGCAACCGCAGCACTGCCGTCGGCGATGACGAGGAGTCCGTCATCCTGCAGGTGATGGACCTCACCGTCAAGAGTGCGCAGCGACTCGCCGACGCGGCTGCGCCGGACAACGATACGACTCTCGTCCAGACGTTTCAGATCAAAAGCATGCAGGGGCTGGCCGAGTTCGAGCATGACGAAGTTCGTTACGTCGACGATGTTGTTGATGGGACGCTGGCCGACAGCCCGCAGCCGATCCTGCAGCCAGGTGGGCGAGGGACCGACCTGGACACCGCGTATGACTCTGGCCACGTAGCGTCCGCAGCCGTCGGGGTCCTCTATGGTGACACCAGCATCCGCCTCGACTGCGGCTCCCTCCGTGACAAGCTGCGTCTTGGGGATTCGCAGTTCGACACCGGCCAGGGCGGCCACCTCCCGCGCGATGCCCACATGGCTGAGGCAATCGGGTCGGTTGGGTGTGACCTCGAAGTCGATGACGATGTCGTCCAGCCCCGCCGCCGTCGCGTAGGGGGTACCGGCAGTCCATTCCTCCGGCAGAACCATGATACCAGAGCCATCGTCGCCGAGCCCGAGTTCGATTTCGGAGCAGATCATGCCTTCGGAGGCGACGCCGCGCAGTTTCGCCTTGCCGATCTTCGTCCCGTCCGGCAACCGGCTCCCGGGCAGCACCACCGGGACGGTCTGGCCGGCGTCGACATTGGGGGCGCCGCAGACGATGGTTCGGGGTTCGGCCTCACCGGCATCGACGCGGCATACCGACAGGCGGTCGGCGTCAGGGTGCTGCTCTGCCTCCAGGACCTTGCCGACGACGATACCGGTGAGTGCGGCACCGAGGTCTTCGACGCTTTCCTGCTCGAGACCGGCCATGGTCAGCCGCTCGACGAACTCCTCGGCCGTCCAGTCGACATCGACGTATTCCCGCAACCACTTCAATGAGATCTTCACATCAGCCTCCGTGGAACTGCCGAGTGAACCGCATGTCGCTCTCGAGGAACAGCCGGATATCGTCGATGCCGTGGCGGATCATGGCGACGCGCTCGATGCCGAAGCCGAAGGCGAAACCGGAGAACACCTCGTCGTCATAGCCGACGCTGCGGAAGACGTTGGGATCGACCATGCCGGCACCGCCGATCTCGATCCAGCCCGTGCCCTTGCAGACGCGGCAGCGATCACCGTCCACCTCGCCGCGCTGACTGCAGATCGTGCAGGAGAAGTCGTATTCCACGCTGGGTTCGGTGAAGGGGAAGAAGTGCGGCCGAAAGCGGATCTGGGTGCGTTCGCCAAGGACGCGTTTCGCCACAGCCGTGAGGGTGCCTTTGAGATCCGCCATGGACACGCCTTCGTCCACGTAGAGCCCTTCGATCTGATGGAAGATCATGTGATGCGTGGCGTCCACTGTCTCCTTGCGGTAGCAGCGACCGACAGAGAGCACGCGCACCGGAGGAGGCTGCGTCTCCATGACGCGGATCTGCACCGTGGAAGTGTGTGTGCGCAGCAGACGTCCGTCCTCGAGGTAGAAGGTGTCGTGCTCATCCCGTGCGGGATGGTCCGCAGGCGTATTGAGAGCATCGAAGTTGTGATGCTCATCCTCGACCTCGGGGCCGTCGGCGACNGTGAAACCCATGTAGCGGAGAGCGTCCACCAGCTCGTCGGCAGTGCTCGACATCGGATGAGGGCGGCCCCGCTGGGGCGGGCGTCCCGGCAGAGTGACATCGAGAGCGTCACCTTCCTCCTGCTGCCGTTCGAGGACGGCCTGATGTTCGGAGAGACAGGCCTCGATCTCCTTCTGTGCCCGGCTCGCGGACTGGCCGACGCTGCGGCGTTCGTCGGCCGGCAGCTGCCCGATGCTGCCCAGCACCTGGCGCAGCTGACTGCGCCGGCCCGTGTAGCGGACGCGCAGCTCTTCGAGGGCCTTCAGGTCACCAGCGGCACCGATGGCCTCGACGGCTTCTAGGCGAAGTTGATCGATATCGCGCACGATCGTCATGGGTCATGTCCCTTGCGGGCACGGGGCCCGGAAAGTGGGGAGAAGACCCGGCGCCGCGGCGGCGTTGCGGGGGAGGAGAAGAGAGGGAACCAGCGGGACCCTCCGGAGGCCCCGCCCGCTTGCCGGCTGGCGCCGGTTGCGTGAGCCTACAGGTGGGCCTTGGCCTGCTCCACGACGGCGGTAAAAGCGCCGGGGTCGCGCACGGCGAGATCGGCCAGCACCTTGCGATTTACGGTGATTTCCGCCTTGCCGAGGCCATGGATCAACTGGCTGTAGGAGACGCCATTCAAGCGCGCCGCAGCATTGATGCGGGAGATCCAGAGACGGCGGAAGTCCCGCTTGCGGCGGCGGCGATCGCGATAGGCGTA
>PBSR01000010.1 GCA_002726335.1 Gemmatimonadaceae bacterium | reverse complement strand
GGGCGAGCAGCTCACGTAGTCGAGACCGATTCCGTGGCAGAAATGGACGGAGGCCGGGTCGCCGCCGTGCTCGCCGCAGATACCGATTTCGAGTTCCTTCTTGAACGTGGCGGCGGCCCGCTTGCCCTTGGCGACGGCGATCTCCATGAGCTGACCGACGCCGTTGCGGTCGAGCACCTGGAAGGGGTTATCGGGCAGGACGCCCTTCTCGACGTACTCTAGGAGGAACTTGCCCTCGGCGTCGTCGCGGCTGATGCCGTAGGTGGTTTGCGTGAGGTCGTTGGTGCCGAAGCTGAAGAACTCAGCGATTTGGGCGATCTCACCGGCGGTTAGGCAGGCGCGCGGCACTTCGATCATGGTGCCGAATTTGAAATCAACCTCGACGCCCTTTTCCTTCTGGACGGCGTTGGCGACTTCGCGGAGCTCGGCCTCGACGGTGCGCAACTCGTTGACATGCCCGATCAGCGGAATCATGATCTCGGGCATCGCCGCGACGCCTTCCTGCTTCAACTGGATGGCGGCTTCGATGATGGCGCGGACCTGCATGCGGTACACGTCGGGGAGCATGATCCCCAGGCGGCAACCGCGCAGCCCGAGCATGGGGTTGACTTCGTACAGATCCTCGGCACGGCTCAGCATCTTCTGGGCCCGGGCCAGCCTTTCGGTGTCGCCGGCGGCCTCAAGTTCATGCAGCTCATCACGGAGTTCGTTGACGCTGTGGAGGAACTCGTGCAGCGGCGGGTCGAGCAGCCGGATGATGACCGGCAGGCCCTCCATGGCCTTGAAGATGCCGTGGAAGTCGTTGCGCTGAATCGGCAGCAGCTTGTCCAGCGAGGGGTCCCGCTCTTCTTCGCCCTCGGCCAGAATCATCTCCTGGACGATGGGCAAACGGTCGCCTTCGCGGAACATGTGCTCGGTGCGGCAGAGGCCGATCCCTTCGGCGCCGTACTCGCGGGCGAGCTCGGCCTCTTCGGGGGTGTCGGCGTTGGCCCACACCATCAGGCGACGCTGCTCGTCGGCCCAGCCGAGGAGGCGCTCCAGTTCGGGGGTGATTTCGCCCGGGATCAGGGGGGTTTCCCCGAGCATAACGTTGCCGGACGTCCCGTCGACGGTGATCAGGTCACCTTCGTTTACGGTGACGCCACCCGCCGTGAACTGGCAGCCCTCAAGATCAATCCTGATCCCCTCGGATCCGACTACCGCGGGCAAACCCAGGGCCCGAGCGACGATGGCGGCGTGGCTGGTGGCCCCGCCGCGGGCGGTCAGGATGGCCTGGGCGACGGCCATGCCGTGGAAATCGTCGGGAGAAGTCTCGGGTCGGACCAGGATTATCTCTTCGCCGTCGCGTCCGCGGCGATCGGCCTCGTCGGCGTCGAAGATGGCTGTTCCGATGGCCGCGCCGGGCGAGGCGTTCAGCCCGGTGGCGATTGGTGAAATCTCGGTGTTCGGGTCGACCTGCGGGTGTAGATGGGCGTCGACCTGCTCGGGCTCGACACGCTGGAGGGCGGTGATGTGGTCGATCAGTCCCTCGTCGACCATGTCGATGGCGATCTTGACGGCGGCTCGTGGGCTGCGCTTTCCGGCCCGGGTCTGGAGCATCCAGAGGGTGCCCTCTTCGATGGTGAACTCGAGGTCCTGCATTTCACGGAAATGCAATTCGAGCTTCTTGGCGTACTTCTGGAGCTGAGAGAGCATGGTCTCCTGCAGGGTGCCGATCTTCTCGGGGGTGCGGACGCCGGCGACGACGTCTTCGCCCTGGGCGTTCAGCAGATACTCGCCGTAGAGGACCTTCTCGCCGGTGACCGAGTCGCGGGAGAAGGCGACGCCGGTGCCGGAGGTCTCACCCATGTTGCCGAAGACCATCGCCTGCACGTTGACGGCGGTGCCCCAGTCGTGCCCGAGGCTGTGGAAGTTGCGGTAGTCAACGGCGCGCTGCCCGAACCAGGAACCGAAGACGGCGCGGATGGCGCCGTCGAGCTGCTCTCGAGGCTCTTCGGGGAAGTCGTGGCCAGTCTCGCTCTTGATGAGCGCCTTGAACTCCTCGACCATGACCTTCCAGTCGTCGGCCGAGAGGTCCGGGTCGTCCTTCTTGCCGAGCCGCGCCTTGTTGGCGGTGATGATGGTTTCGAATTCCTCGCTCTCGACGCCGAGAACGATCGATCCGTAGCCCTGCACGAATCGGCGGTAGGAATCCCAGCCGAAGCGCTCGCCGTCCTCACCGGATCGAGCGATGACGCCCTGGAGGGTGGTGGCGTTGAGGCCGAGATTCAGCACGGTGTCCATCATCCCGGGCATCGAGGCGCGGGCGCCGGAACGCACCGACACGAGCAGCGGGTTGTCAGCGTGGCCGAATTCTGCGCCCTTTTCCGCCTCGACGGCTGCCAGGGCTTCTTGCACCTGGGCGGCCACGCTCGGGGCGAACTCGCCCTGGCGTTTGGCGAGGGCCGCCTGGATCCGGTCGGCGAGATCCCGTGGGAAATCGCCGGTGGTGTCCTTGCCCAGCTCAGCGGTGAGCTCAGCGGCCAGTTCGTCTGGAAGATTCCCCGGGGTGCGAAAGTACTCGAGACAGGCTTCGGTAGTGATGGTGAATCCGGGCGGGACCGGCAAACCCAGCTCGACCATTTCGGCCGATCCGGCACCTTTTCCACCCAGGAGATTGCGCATGGATTCGGATCCTTCCGAAAACATGTAGACCCATTTGTTCTCGTTGGTCATGAGCGGGGATACCTCTTTCGAGCTGGCCGCAGCCATTCGTCGACGGGGCGACGGACTGATTCTGGTGGATGTGCGCGATGCGAGTGCAACACAGTGTAAGGCTCCTTGCCCTCGCGGTCGCGCGAAAATCGCAATATCTTCTCGCGGTCGGATCGATCATCTAAGATGCCCGACGCGAGATCATGAAGAACCGACCAACCATCACGGTCGTCATCGGCCACTTTGTGCTGGACTACACCGGCCAGATCCCGGCGATGATGTACCCGATCCTGCTTGTTTCGCTAGGACTGACCTATACCCAGGTCGGCGTCGCGGCGGGAATCTACATGGCCGGGAGTGGAATCGCGCAGCCGATTCTTGGCTACGTGGGCGACCGAATCGGCCCGCGTTACCTGCTGCCGCTCGGCCTGGTGATTCACGGAGTCGCCATTGGCTTGCTGGCCCGGGTCGAGAATTTTCCGTCGCTGCTGGTTTTCCTGGCGTTGGCCGCGCTCGGGTCGGGCATGTTCCACCCGCTGGCGGCCGGGATTGTGAGCCGCTCGGCGCAGCGTCGCAAGGGGATGGCGATGGGGTCGTTCTTTATCGGGGGTAACGCCGGCTTCGCCCTGAGCCCGATCGTGTCCGCCGTGGCGCTGAAGGCGATGGGGCTGGACTATGCACTTCTCTTGATTGCCCCGGCGGTGCTGACGGCGGCGATCTACCTGTTGATTACCCGTGGCTCCGGAAGGACGGCCGAAGCGCAAGCGCGAGCTACCGCCCCGGCGGCGACCGTGCCGCGCGATCCCCGCCTGCTGCGTGGGGTGGTGGCGCTGGTACTGGTGATGCTGCTGCGTGGACTGGCGTTCGGCGGCCTGATCGTGTTCATCCCACTCCTGTATCGGGGCACCGGGCTGAGCGCGGCAAGCTCCGGCCTGGCGCTATCGCTGTTCCTGGGTGGGGTGGCGCTAGCGACATTCGTCGGCGGAGTTCTGGCGGACCGCTTCGGCAAGAAACCGGTGGTGGTGATCGGGCTCGCGCTTGCGGTCCCCTTTGTCCTGCTGGTGACCGCGCAGCCCGGCTCGTTCCTGACCCTGGCGACGACCTTCGCGGCGGGTTTTGCGATCGGGTCCTCGCAAACTCCGACGGTGATGGCGGTCCAGGAGTACATGCCGCGACTGATCGGTGCGGCGTCGGGCTTGGCGCTCGGGTTCACGTTCGGTTCAAACGCGGCCGGTCAGGCGCTGACCGGCGTCCTGGGAGATAGCCTGGGGCTGGGGCCGGCGATTTCGTGGCTGGCGGTGGCGCCAGCGCTGGGAGTGATTGCGGCGTTGTTCCTGCCGGGCAGGCTGCGGCTGCCGGCGCGGCGGCGGCCGGCCTAGCCCTCCCGGCGGCGGCCGGCAGCGACCTGGCGAAGCGCGGCCATCGCGAACGCCGGCAGCGCCAGCATCCGGCGCCAACGCCAGGGCTGGCGAACCAGGCGATACAGCCACTCGAGCCCGAGCGCGCGCAACAGCCGCGGCGCCCGGGGGACGTCGCCGGCGAGGAAGTCCAGCGAGCCGCCGACGCCCATAGCCACCCCGATGACCAGATTGGGCAGGTTGCGGGCGATCCAGCGCTCCTGCCGGGGCGCGCCGAAGGCCACCAGCAGGAGATCCGGACGAGCGGCGTTGATGGCGGCGACGGTGGCGGTGTCGGAATTCGGCGCGGCGTCGGCCGCCGACCAACCGACGATGTTGAGCTGCGGATGGCGCCGGACGAGCGCTTCTCCGGCGCGCTCGGCGACGCCTTCGCCCCCCCCGAGTAGGTAGATGCGCCAGCCGCGCGCATTGCCGATTCCGGCCAAGTGCTCGACCAGGTCGATGCCGGCGGTACGGGCCGGGACCGGCACGCGCGCCAGCCACGCCGCCAGCACGATGCCGATGCCGTCAGCGACGTTCAGGTCGGAGGACCGCAGGATGCCGGCGAACTTGGGGTCTCCCTGGGCCAGCATCACGATCTCAGGGTTTACGGTGAATACTGAGCGCCCGGCGCGGGCTTGGACCCAGGCGGCAATCCAGGCGGCGGCTTCCGGCATTGGCATCAGGGCGATGGGGATGCCCAGGACGGGCACGGTGACCGGGGTGTTGTTCGGTTCCACGGCGGCTACTCGGTCCCGCCCGGATCGAGCATTGACACGACCTGGTCGTAGACATCGATGGGGGCGATCCAGTCCATGCAGAGGGCGTCGCCGAAGGGGCAGATGGCCGGGGCGCGGAGGTCGTAGCAGGGGTGGCAGGGCAGGTCAGTGACGATGGTGCGGGCCGCCGGGCCGTAGGGACCGCTCAGGGTTGGGTCGGTGGGGCCGTAGAGTCCCAGGGCCGGCCGGCCGAGCAGCGCCGCCAGGTGGAGCGGTCCGCTGTCGGCGGAGATGGTCAGGTCGGCAGTGGCGAGCAGCGCGACGAGTTGCGGTATCGAGGTCTTGCCGGCCAGGTTCCGATGCGGTCCGGCAGGCTCGGGCAGGAGGCGGACGGCGACGGCGGAGTCTTCGGGGCCGCCCACGAAAACCAATTGCCGGGAATCTTCGCTGGCGATCAACTCGACCAGTTTGCGCCAGTGGGAATCCGGCCAGAGTTTGGCCGAGCCGGTGCGGGCGCCGGGATTGATAACCACCCGCTGGCGGGTGTTATCCGGCGGGACTTCGCGGGTAGCCCAAGCGCGGGCCTCCGGGCCGGGGCTGAGCAGGTCGTCGGGCAGGTCGGTGGCCGGGTCGCCGCCGAGACCGCGGACCCACTCGATCTCGTGCCGGGTACCCGGGGCGCGGCTTCCGGGAACGGTGAAGTCGAAGTTGCCGCTGGCCGCCTCGCCGGCGACGCCGACGCGCCAACGGGAGCCGCTCAGCCCCACGATCGCCCCGGAGAGCGGACCGTAGAGGGAGATCGCCAGGTCGAACCGCTGGCGGCGCAGAGCCATTACCAAGCTCCGGGCGGTGCGCCAAACGGAGGGCTTCCAGCCGGCCTGCAGGTGGGTGAGGGCCGGGGCGTCGACCGCCAGGACGTCGTCGATGTAGCGGCAGAGCCGGGCGAGTGGGGCGGAGCTGGGAGTGGTGGCGAAGACCACGGTGGCGCCAGGAAAGCGCCGCTTCAGGTCGGCGGCCAGGGGCAGCGACATAGCGGTGTCACCGAGCACGTCGAAACGGACCAACAGAATCGAGGTGGGCGGCTCAGGAAAGGGCCAGGTGGAGGGTTCGGCGACGGACTCGGAGTGATGACTGCGCGCGGCCAGCAGGCCGATGGACGGGTTTACGAGCGTGGCGACGCCCGCCTTGAGACGCCGTTTCCAGCGCCCGGTGGCGGGGAGGGGGACGACCGGAGGGGCCTTAGCCACGCGGTTCCGGCCAGGGCCAGGCGCGGTCGATGGCGGTGAGGGCCGGCTCGACCTGGGTGGCGACCCGGGCGAGCGGATCGGGGGCCAGGTGGTTGAAGCGTTCGATCTTGCCGCGCAACTCGATCAGGCGCCGGCGGATTTGCGCGCGTGCGCGGCGGTGCCGCTTGAAGAGATCCTGCATCTGCCGACGCAGATCGCCGGTTGAGTTGTCCAGCAGCCGCCCGCGTGAGGCTTCCATGTGGAGGTGGTGCCTTTCGGTGTCCTTTTGTATGGCATCGTCGGCGCGCTCGATTTCGTTACCGAGCCGGACCCANTCCGGGGTCACGTCNCCAANCTTGAGCACGTGAAACGCCATNCGCTGAGCCNGATTCTCGAGGGGTTTTTCGGTCAGGTCCTGGGNCTCGCCGCTCCCTTTGAGGTTGTCGAATGCGCCGTCTTCGATGGCTTTTTGTATCTGGCGCTCGACTTCGTTTGCAGACTTCATCGGGTGGGCACCGCACCGAAGAGAACCGGTGGATCGACTTCGGCGGCGAGCCCGCCTGCCTCGCGAGCGGCGGCGGCGACGAAGATGCTGCCGGTGACCAGCACGGTTCCCTCCGGACCGGCGGCTTCCCGGGCGGCGGCGAGAGCGGCGGCGACGCTGTCGAAGGCGAGAGCCGGCAGGCCGATTGCCGCGGCGGCCTCCAGCAGATCGGCCGGCGGAGCGGCGCGGGGATGTCTGGAGGCGCAGACGTAGGCGCGGGAGGCGGCGGGGGCGATTCCGCGCAACATCGCCGCCACGTCTTTGTCGGCCGCGGCGCCGAAGACGAGCTGGACCGGGCCGGGCGCGAGGGCCGCCAGGGTGACGGCGGTTTGGCGGATGGCGTCGGGCGAGTGGGCGGCGTCAACGATCACCCGGGGATTGTGCTCGATCAATTCGAAGCGGGCCGGCCACACGGTGCTTGCCAGTCCGCGGGCGATGTGGGCAGGTTTGATTTCGGCGAGATCAGGACCGAGTGCCCGGGCGGCGGCGACGGCGGCGGCGGCGTTGAGCAGCTGGTGGGCGCCAACGAGCGGCATTTGCAGATCGAAACACTGGCCGTCCATCTGCAGACGCGCGGACATTGCCGGGCGGCCGGCAGCCCAGCCGATTTCGCCGTCGGAGTCGAGCGGGGAGCGGTCGCCAGTGCCGACCACTTCCAGCGGCGCGGCCAGATCCCGGGCCCGCTTTTCGATGACCTGCATGGCGGCGGGGGCCTGAGGCACGGTGACGACGGGCCGGGAAGCCTTGATGATGCCGGCCTTCTCGCCGGCGATGGCTTCCAGGGTGTTGCCCAGAATGGCGGTGTGCTCCAGCGAGAGCGACGTTATGACACTGACGGTCGGATCGACGACGTTGGTGGCGTCCCAGGTGCCGCCCATGCCGACTTCGATAACGGCCAGGTCGACGCCAGCGTCGGCAAAGTACTGGAAGGCCACCGCGGTGGCTATCTCGTAGGTAGTGGGATCGCCCTCGGCCGGGTGGCGTTGGCGGCCGGCAGCGACGGCAGCGGCCAGCTTATCCAGACGATTCGCGAATTCATCCGGGGCGATCGGCTGCGCGTTGACCATGATGCGTTCGCGGAAGGTGTGCAGGTGGGGCTGGGTATAGAGGCCGACGCGTAGCCCGGTGGCGGCGGCGATGGCGGCTAGCATGGCGGAGGTCGATCCCTTGCCGTTGCTGCCGGTGACGTGGGCGACGCGGAGGCGCTGGTGCGGGTCGCCGATTTCGCGCAGCAGGTGGCCGATGCGTTGAAACCGATAGCGGGCCGGTGAGCGGTCGGAAAATCCGACGCCGCGTTCCAGGTCCGCGAACCCGTAGATGTATTGGAGTGCTTCCGGATAGTTCATGTGCGGCGATTATGCCGCCACACCGGGAGTCGGCTCAAAGAGTTCCGGCCCAGACCCCTTCGGGCAGATTCTGGAGCAGGTCCTCGCGGGGGCGCCATTTGGTCACTTCGGCGCTGCCCAGAAGCATGGTCGCGATGGCGGAGATCTGCAGTTCGGTGCCGGGTGGCTTGAAGAGCGGGTGCACCTCGGCGAGCGGCAGACTGGCGAAGAGGCGGTTGGTCAGTTCGGCGTGCGGGATTTCGAGCTCGGGAGTCTTCACCCGCAGCAGGCCGGCGGCCAGAATGTCGATGTCGATGAGCCGCGGGCCCCAGCGCTCGCCGGGTTCGCGGCCGAGCTCGACCTCGATTACTTTGACGATCGAGAGCATCTCCATCGGCTTCTTTTCGGCCTTGACGACGCAGGCCATGTTCAGGAATTGATCCTGCTCCGGCCCGCCGACGGGCTCGGACTCGTAGATCGAAGATACGGTGACAGCCTCGCCTTCGGTCGCCAGCCGGGCCAGCGCCGCGATGAGGTTCGCGGATCGGTCCCCGAGGTTCGACCCGAGCCCGAAGTAGTACGTAAATGTCACCTGCCACCTCGCAAGGTATCTACCCAACGGTGTCACAATAGTAGGCGGCCCGGGTGGCGACTGTGTCACAACTGACCAAGCGCGGAGCGTGGCGGCCGGCCGGCGTGGAGGCCGGAACCGTAACGAATTCGCAATCCCGGGCCTTTGGACGAATGGAATAGCAGAAGTCCGGGGGACTGCCAGTGGCCGGAAGATCCGCAAGCACGAGCGCGGTGATGCTCCGCATGAGGCCGGCGCGCGACGGACGCTGGTTGGCCCGGCGGGGACTTGCGGTGGTGGCAGCGCTGGCGCTGGG
>PBSR01000009.1 GCA_002726335.1 Gemmatimonadaceae bacterium | reverse complement strand
ATCGACGTCCCGAAAGCGGTCGACGTCTAGCCCGGCCAGCCCCCCACCGTCACCGCCGACGGCCTGCCGCCTCGATCAGCGTTGCCGTTTTGGCCACCTGCTCCGCCGTCCGCGCCGCTACCGCCACCGCCATCCCCGCCTCCGCCAGCGTCTGTGCAATCGCCCTCCCTATGCCCCGCCCCGCGCCGGTCACGATTCCCGCCTGACTCGTCATTTCGCCCAAGATTCCCTCCAGTCGACCGCTATTTGGCGCTCGCCTGAACTATACGACGATGCCGCGCCGGTTTTCGGTTGACTCCGGCCCTACCGTGGCGCGAGGGTTTGGTACGCCCTTCCAATAGTCCCGGGGAGTCATCATGGCGGCCAGCGCTCAACCAACCAACCTGGTCCGCGTCGTCGGGCTGTGCGGCAGCCTGCGGCCTGGCGGCCACACCCGCAAAGTTGTCAACCTGGCGCTCGCCGGCTCCCGCGAAGTCGGTGCCGAAGTCGCCCTGCTCGACCTGGCCGACTACGAACTGGTCTTCTGCGACGCCCGCGACGACGAGTCTACCTACCCGGCCGACGTCCACCGCCTGCGGGCCGAAGTCGCGGCCGCCGACGGCATCATCCTCGGCACCCCCGAGTACCACAGCGGCGTTAGCGGTATCCTCAAGAACGCCCTCGACCTGATGGGCTTCTCGCAGTTCGGCGGCAAGATGATCGGCCTTGTTGGGGTATCGGGTGGTGTGATGGGCGCCACCAACGGACTCAGCAACCTGCGCACCATCGGCCGTTCCCTGCACGCCTGGGTCGTCCCGGAGCAGGTTTCCGTCGCCCGCGCCGGCGACGCCTTCAACGCCGATGGCGGGCTCATCGACGCCAAATTGGACGCTGCCGTCCGCAACGTCGGCGCGCAGGTCGCGCGCTTCGCCTTCCTGCACTCCTCCGACCATCCCCGCGAGTTCCTGCGCCTCTGGGAAGAGTCCCAGGCGAATCCGGGCGGCGACTAGCCGGCCGTCGGCACATCCACCCCGCGCATCGGAATTCGGAACAATCCGATGATCGCCACCGCCACCACCGCCGCCGCAATCAGGAACGGGATGATATTCGCCACGTCCCCGATCAGCGGCAGCGTCTGCCGGGTCTCAAAGAAGACCCCCGCCACCAGCACCCCCGCCACCATCCCCACCGAGAACGCGCTCGTCATCAGCGACGAAATCCGCCCCGTCTCGTGCGGCGGAGTGATGTCCCCCACCACCGCGATCATCAGCGTCTGGGTCGCGTTGCGGAACAGCCCGTGAAAGCCTGACGCCGCCAGCAGCAGCACCACGTTGTCGGTCAGACCGAAGGCCACCGACGACGCGACCCCGATCACCAGCGTTGTCACCAGCAGCGTCCTTCGCCCCAGCCAGTCCGAGGTCCAGCCGATCGCCACCTGCGCCAGCCCCCCGCCCAGCGAGGCCCCGGCCACGAAGAATCCTATCGAGCTCATTGCCCCACCGGCGTCGATCAATTTCGGTCCACTCAGCAGCACGAATATCCCCAGCATCATGCTCGTCGCCGCACGCACGATCAGCATCGAGATGATTCCCGGCATCCGCAGCAAAGGGGTCGGGTCGGGCGCCGCCGCTTCCACCGCCTCCACAGCACTCTCCTTTGCCTCCGGCTCCTCCGCCGATCTCAGGCTCGGCACCACCAGCACCGTTATCACCAGCCCCGTCATCACGATCCCAAACGCCATCAGCGCCATCGTGCCGAAGTCGTACTGATCGGCTATCAGCCCCAATATTGGCGCCGAGATCGCCGGCACCAGCGTCGCTACCGAGGTGGCGATCCCGCTGCCCAGCCCGCGCCGATCCGGCGGGCTCGCCTCGATGATGTACGCCTGTGCGCCGGTCCAGTGGAACGCCAGGAAGAAGCCCATCACCGGCGC
Organism: Gemmatimonadaceae bacterium; assembly: GCA_002726335.1. The sequence continues at coordinate 7,207 of PBSR01000009.1, read as the reverse complement.
CGCCACCAGCACGAAGGTGAAGTCCGTCACCACCCCCAGCACCAGCATGAACGCCGCCAGCCCCATCAGCCCGGGCACGTAGGTCCACTTGCTCCCGAACTTCCGGATCCACGGCCCGCTTGCCAGCCCCAGCGTTGCCGTGACCCCGTGGATTCCCACCATCAGGAACGACGCTGCCAGGATCCCCTCGTCCAGCACGTCGCGCACGAACACCGACAGGTACGTCATCATCGGCCACCACGCCGCCAGTCCCATCCCGAACATGATCACAAACGAGATAAACGCCCGCGTGCGCAGGGTGGTTGGGCCGCGCGGCGCATCCGGCGCGGCCGCCGCGACTTCCACCACCGGCGCGTCCGCCGCCACCGGCGTCTGAGGCAGGTCCACCACCGGCGCCGGCGTTCCCCGCAGCGAACCCCACACCCGTTGCGGCGACACCCCGACCGCCCGCATCATTCCCAGCGCGAACATCGCCGCGAAGGCGGCGAGCGCGACGGTGCGTTTTCCCTCTGCCTTGCCCGTTTCTTCCCCCCGGATGGTTGACGGTGCAGGCCGCCATACTGCACCCCGACCCGGGTCCTGTAAACCGGCCCCGCCCGGCCCGACTGCTACCCTGCAATCCTGCCGGGTGTCCGATTTCGCATCGGCGACACCCGTTCACCAGACAGCGCTCGCGCCGACCCGAAACGCGCGGGCCCGGGAGGTTCACCTTGGAATACCGCCAGTTCGGCCGCACCGGCATGCAGGCCTCGCCGCTCACCCTGGGCTGCATGAACTTCGCCCGTAACACCTCCCTGGACGACTCCTGCGCCATCATCGACCGCGCCCTCGACGCCGGCATCAACGTCCTCGACACCGCCAACGCCTACAGCCGTGGCGGCAGCGAAGAGTTCGTCGGTGAAGCGTTAAAGCGCAACGGCCGGCGCGACCGCGTCATCCTGGCCACCAAGGTCCACGGGGTCATGGACGACGACGACCCCAACGCCCACAGCAACCATCGCCGCCACATCATCGAGCAGTGCGAAGCCTCCCTGCGCCGCCTGCAGACCGACCACATCGACCTTTACCAGATCCACCGCCCCGACACCCACATCCCTATTGACGAGACCCTGCGCGCCCTCGACGACCTGGTCCGCGCCGGCAAGGTCCGCTACATCGGCGCCAGCACCTTCGGCGCCTGGCAGCACGTCGACGCCCTCTGGGCTGCCAAAGAGCACGGCCTCAACCGCTTCATCTCCGAGCAGCCGCCTTATCACATCCTCGAGCGCCGAATCGAGCGCGAGTTGATCCCCATGGCCCAGACCTACGGTATCGCCATCATCCCCTGGTCGCCGCTCGGCGGTGGACTGCTGGCCGGTCGTTACCGACGCGGCGAAGCCATTGCCGAATCCGCCCGCTACCAACCCGACGACCACCGCGTCGCCATGCGCCGCCTTTTTGCTGACGCAACCTTCGACGCCATCGAGTCCGTCGAGGCGCTGGCCGAAGCGAAGGGCTGCACCGTCAGCCAGTTCGCCCTCGCCTGGGTGGTCTCCCGTCCCGGGGTCAACTCGGCCATCATCGGCCCGCGCACCATGGGCCACCTGGAAGACAACCTCGGCGCGCTCGACATCGAAATCACCGCCGAAGACAGCGCCGCCATCGACGAAATCTGCGCCCCCGGCCGCGCCGTCGCCCCGTTCTACATCGCCGACTTTGGTCCGCACCCGCACCGCTGGTAGCCTGCAACCAACCCTTCACCAACAGGAGACAACCCCATGGCCACGATCTCCCTCGAGCTATTCACCCTGCGCGACTTCATGCCCGATCAAAAGGGATTCATCGACACCATGAAGCGGGTCCGTGAGGTCGGCTACGAAGCGGTTGAATTCGCCGGCGTCGGCGCCGTCGAGGGTGAGACCCCCGACACCACCGCCGCCGAGGCCCGCCGCATCCTCGACGACGCCGGCCTAGCCTGCGCCTCGGCCCATCGCCGTTGGGGGGCGCTGCGCGACGACACCGATGCCGAGATCGAGTTCCTGCAGACCCTCGGCTGCCCCTACGTCGCGGTGCCGATCATCATCGACGAGTACGACCGCTACGCCTACTCCGGCTACCAGCAGTTCGTAGCCGACCTGCCGCCGGTTATCGAGAAACTCAAGGCTGCCGGTATCACTCTGGGCCACCACAACCACTCCATCGAGTTCCTGCGCGGTCCCGACGGTGACACCATCTACGACCTGCTGATCGAGCAGGGCGGACCCGACCTGGCCATGACCGTCGACGTCTACTGGGCCGCCGTCGCCGGAGTGAACCCGGTCAACCTCATCCAGCGCCTGCACGGTCGCATGCCGGTCATCCACATGAAGGATCTCGAAGTCGTTCTGCCTGACGACGGACACATGCCGTTGCCGGTATTCGCGCCAGTCGGCGAGGGCAATCTCGATTGGGATGCCATCATCCCCGCCGCCAAAGCCGCCGGCGCCGAGACCTGGGTCGTCGAGCAGGACCTCTGCCGCCGCGACCACTACGACTGCATCCGCTCCAGCCTCGAGTGCCTCAAGCCGCTGGTCTAGCCGGGGGCGGGTTAGCCCGCCGCCAACTCAGGCGATCTCCTAGTTCAGCCCCGAGCCGCCCGCCGGCCTGGCGGCCGCTGCCGGGTTGATAACCAGAATCCCGCGCAGCCGGCCGTCGGTCTCGACCACCGCCAGCGCCGGGTGCTGCTTCTCGACCATCAACTTGATGGCCTCCTGCACCGGCGTGTCCTCGCCCACGTACTCCACCTGCGCCAGCATCACCTCGCGGATCGCCGTCCCGCCGATCAGTCGCGTCAGCGCCGTCTCCACCATCGTCCGCGTCACCCACCCCACCGGCCGCCCGACGCTGTCCAGCACCGGGTAGNTGTTCTGCTGCGACCCGGCCATNAAGGTCTGNGCGCTGGCCAGGGAGACGTGCNGCCCCAGCACCGCCACATTGCGGATCATCAGGTCGCCNGCGGTNTGGCCGGCACGACCATCTNGGCGTTTCAGCGCGTTCAACTCCGCCTGCGCTGAAGTCCAAATGAAGAACGCGATGAAGATGCGGATGCNGGCCCCGAAGTATTGGACCCCCGAATTGTCCAGCAGCCCGGACACCGCNAGCAGAACCGCCGCACCCTGGCCCACNCGGGCCGCGATCGTCGTCGCCCGCACGTNCTCCAGGCGCATCGCCAATACCGCCCGGAANATGCGCCCGCCGTCCAGGGGAAATGCCGGGATCAGGTTGAAGANGCCGAGGGTCAGATTCATCGTCGCCAGCAGTCCAACGATCTGCCCCCAGCCGGANAGAACGAACCGGTCCAGCAGACCGGGTGCTTCTCGCGACAGCGTCCGNGACTCNAGGCTCTGGTCGGCCAGCCAGAGCAGTCCGGCCAGCACGAACGTCACCGCCGGGCCGGCGGCCGTGATCCACAACTCGTGCCACGGGTTCTTCGGGACTCGCTCCAGCCAGGCAATCCCGCCCATCGGGTAAAGCGTGATCCCGCGCACGCCGATCCCCAGTCGCAGCGCCTCTAGGCTGTGCCCCAGTTCATGCAGCGTCACGCTCACGAAAAGCAGCAGGATCGTCACGACGCTGAAGGCCATTTCCTCGAAATCGATTTGCGGACTCGAGATCGCCGGCCACGCCGCGAACACCAGCAGCAGCGGGAACGTGATATGCAGGCGGATGTCGATGCCCTTGACCGTTAGGATCTTCAGCGGAGTCGCTCGTTTCGCGGGGGTGTCGGTTGCGCTCTTCGGCCCGGTCTCTCGATCCACACGGGACCGCCGGCCGGAATCCCTATTCTCGCACCAAATCGCCCCGGATTAGGTAAGTCTTCCTCCCGACCGGCCGCCGCCCTTACCCCCCCGCTCCCCGCCCCACCTCGCCGCTGGCCCGCAACTCTTCCACCGAGCGCACCGGCAGTCGCGCCGCACCCTGGTTGTCCGGGAACGGCGGCGGGCCGGCGATTTCCAGCCGCTTCCTTGCCGCCGGGATCGCGTCCGCGTATTGCGGCAGCCACTCCGCCTGCGCCACCAGTAACTCGTCCGCCATCTGCCAGATCTGCTCCGGCCCGCACACCGCGCCGGTCAGCGGGTCGTGCATGAGCGCCTGTTTCAGCAATTCCACGTCGCCGGTCACCGCCGCCGCCACCGCCATCCGCTGCACCGAAATCGACACGTTGCAGGTCGCCGCGCAGGCCGCCGGCAGTTCGCCGACTTGCGGGATCGCAATCCCGTTCCCGTCGGCGTAGCCCGGCGCTTCGATCACGCAGTCGTCCGGCAGATTGGCAATCACCCCCCGGTTGCGCACGTTGAAGTGGCCCCGGTAGGCGCGCCCGGTTTCCAGTCCTTCCAGGATCCAGCTGGCGTGCTCGTCGGAGCGCCCGGCGGCGTCGATCGGCGGGTCATCGGCCGCTAGCCACTCCGGGAAGTCCGTCTCGAACCAGTCCCGTCCTTCGGTGCAGACCCGCAGGTAGCCGCCGGTTTCGCCGTTGATCCAGTGCGACATGTTCATCCACTCGCGGATGTTCTCCGGCCGGGTTCGGTACCACGGCAGATATTCGGAAAGGTGCCCGCTCGACTCCGTGCTGTAGAAGCCGAAGCGCCGGAGCACATCGATCCGCACCCGTTCCGTCCGTGAGTACTCCGGATGGCGCTCGAACGCCACCAGCAACTCCGCGCCATCGACATCGCGGCCCGCGTAGCGAATCTGCGTGTACCACGTCTGGTGATTGATCCCGGCGCAGATAATGTTCACCGCTTCGCGACTTTCCGCCCCCAGCGCATCGGCGATCTGCTGGTGGCCGTGCTGGACACCGTGGCAGAGGCCGATCGTGTTGACGCCGCCGTACTCCAGCGCCGCCCAGACATTCATCGCCATCGGGTTTGCGTAGTTCAGGAACAGCACGCCCGGTTTCGCCATCTCGCGGATATCGCGGCAGAAATCAAGCACTACCGGGATATTGCGCTGCCCGTACATGATCCCGCCCGCGCACAGCGTGTCGCCAACGCACTGATCGACCCCGTACTTGAGCGGAATCTCGATATCCAGCGCGAACGCCGCCAGCCCGCCGATGCGGGTGCAATTGATTACGTAGTCGGTATCGCGCAGCGTCTCGCGCCGGTCCGTCGTTGCCGTCACCCGTGCCGGCAGGCCGTTGCTGGCGATGTCCTTCTCGCACAGCGCCGTCACCATTTCCAGGTTCCGCGCCGAGATATCGGTGAACGCGAAATGGGTATCCCGGAACTCCGCCACCGTCAGCACATCGCGCAGCAGGCGTCGCGTGAAGCCGACGCTGCCGGCCCCGATGAAGGCGATTTTCAAGGCCATCGCGCTACCGCTAAGCCTCCGGAATCCAGACCCGCATCTTGCCCGCGCCGCGGTTGGCCCAGACGAAGTACGGGATCGCCTTCAGCGGCGTGCTGCCGGTGGCCCCCGGCGCAGCGAACGGCTGCTCCTGGTACAGGTTTGACGCCTTGCTGTTCAGTTCCACGCCCTCGGCCTCCAGCACCGTCACCCCGCCCAGCAGGTCGCCCTCGTGGTGACTGGCGATCGCCGCGTCCGGCGCTAGGCCCAGGTCGTAGACATCCACCCCGGCGTGGTCGGCTTCCTCGACGCAATACACAACCGGCCCCCGCGCCAGCGCCACGTGGCCGCGGTTGTCCAGCACCCGCGGGTGGCTGCGCAAGCGGCGCACCCGCATCGGCAGATCCAGCGACACCGCGTCGCCGGCCTGCCACTCCCGCGTGATCCGCGCGTACGAACCCGGAACAACTTCAACCCCGGCCGGCTCGCCGTTTACCTTCAGATCCGCCGCGTCCGCCCAGGCCGGTATCCGCAGCGCCAGCGTCGCCTGGCCGCTCGGCGCCTCGGCCACCTGCATGCGAATCGCGCCGTCCCACGGGTACTCGGTTTCTACACTCATCGCCAGGCTCCCGCGCGCGCCCAGATCCGCCGTCACACTGCCGGCCACGTACAGGTGCACCCACAGCCCGTCATCGTCCGTCGAGTAGGCATAGCCGGGCAGGCTCATCAGCAGCCGCGCCACGTTCGGCGGGCAGCACGAGCACTCGAACCAGCTATCCCGCGCGTAGCCGCCCGGCGATGCCAGTGGGTTCATGTAGAAGTAACCCTGCCCATCCAGCGAAACCCCTGAGATCACGCTGTTGAACAGCGCCGTCTCCATCGCGTCCGCATATTTCGCGTCGCTGTAGCGCGCCAGCAAACGCCAGTTCCAGAACACCGCGCCGATCGCCGCGCAGGTTTCCGCGTAGGCTCGTTCGTTGGGCAGTTCGTAGTTGTCGCCGAAGGCCTCGCCCTCATAGCGCGCCCCCAGCGCCCCGGTCACATAGGCCTTGCGCGAATAGGTGTTGTCCCACAGACGGTGCAGCGCCGCTTCCATCTGCGCGTCTTCGGTCTCTAGGATCACGTCCGTCATCCCGGTCGTCAGGTACATCGCCCGCACCGCGTGCCCCACCACTTCCGACTGCTCCCGCACCGGCAGGTGGTCCTGGTAGTACTCCCGCTCGCAGCGGCGCGGCCGGTCCGGCAGCACCGACGGGTTCTGGCCACGCTGGTCCAGGAAGTCGATCGCCAGGTCCAGGTACCTCTGCTCGCCGGTCTCGCGGTACAACTCGGCCAGCGCCATTTCAATTTCCTCGTGCCCGTCGGTGGCGTCCCGTCGGCCCGGACCGAAGGTTGTTACCAGGTGCTTGGCCACCCGGATCGCCACGTCGAAGAAGGTGTCCCGGCCGGTGCCGCGGCGATGCGCAATCGCCGCCTGGATCATGTGCCCGTAGCAGTAGAACTCGTGCTCCTGGGTCAGGTTGCTGTAACGTGCGCTTGCCTTCTCGAACATGAAGGCCGTATTCAGGTAGCCGTCGGGTTGCTGGGCGGCCGCGATCTCGTCGATCACGTCCTCGATCAGCTTTTCCAGCTTCGGGCTCACGCCCTCCATCAGCGCGTAGCCGGCCGCCTCCAGCGTCTTGTACACATCCGAATCGTTGAAAACCAGCCCCTGGTGCTCGGCGATCTTGCTGCGTCCCGAGGCCCGCCGGAAGTTGTCGATCCGCCCGGTGTTCTCGCACTGCACCAGCTGTTTGCGTATCGTCTCCTCGCGAATCGTCGCCCGGCGCGGCGCCCACACGTCGTCGGCAAACTCCACCGCCGTCAGCGGCACCGGCCGCAGCCGCGCGTGCGGGCTCCG
>PBSR01000008.1 GCA_002726335.1 Gemmatimonadaceae bacterium | reverse complement strand
ACGCGAACGCTACCGTCGGGAGTCGATGAAATTCGCTTTCCGCATCCTCGGCGAGGACGGAGGTCAACTGGCGCTGACGAAGTTCCTCGTCGTTTTCGACGATCCCTCTATCGATCAGCGAGACTTCCGCAAGGTCCTGCCCTACGTGCTGGCCCGGTGCCATTTCGAGACAGACCTGTTCGTGCTAGCCAACCTCGCCATGGACACCCTCGACTATACGGGACCCGCCGTGAACGAGGGCAGCAAGGGCATCCTGCTCGGTGTAGGTGACCCGGTACGCGAGCTGCCGAGCGAGTTCCGCGGTGAACTGCCGGGGGGCGCCCGCAGTGTGGCCACCTACTGTGCCGGGGCCATCGCCGTCGCCGGCCCTTCTTACTCGGATGATCCCGACTATGGCAGGACGCTGGTTGCCGACGCCCGGATCGCGGACTGGCCCCTGGTGTTCCTCGTCGATGACAGCAGCATCGTCGAACGCAACATCACGTTCCTCTGGAGTACTTTCATCCGCTTCGAGCCTGCCGCTGACATCCATGCCGCCACCTCGCGGCTGCACCGCCATCACGAAATCCTGGGAGCGCCCATCCTCTTCGACTGCCGCATGAAGCCCGGTTATCCCGATGAGCTGTTCGCCGACGACTTGACGGTGAAGAAAGTGAGCCGACGCTGGTCGGAGTATTTCCCGAAGGGTGGCGTCGACGGCGAAGAGGACCCGCTCGGGTACGCCGGATTCCGGCGGATGAGCTGATGAAGCTGTCGTTGTCGACACGCGTGGCGGAGAGCTTCCGCGACAAGCGAGAGGCCACGGTCGAACTGGAGGACCTCGCCGAGATCGCTGCCCGCGAGGGGTACTATGCTCTGTGCATGCGGGCCTCGCAGGTCGGCGTCGACGATAGCCGGGAGCGAAGTCGGGCGGTGCTGGCGATCCTGGAATCCAACGACCTGTCGGTCTCCATGGTGACAGGTGACTTCGCCATTCCGGAAAACTCGGAGGAGGGCCCCGGCGCCCTGCGCAACATCGAACCCTACCTCGACCTGGCCGATGATCTCGGCTGTGATCTGCTACGCGTATGCATGAAGACCGCCGATGACATCCGTTGGGCCCGGGACGCAGCCGACGAGGCGCAGGAGCGAGGTCTGCGCCTCGCGCACCAGTCGCACACGTTGTCGTTGTTCGAGACGGTGGAGGAGACATTGGAGGTCTTGCGCAGCGTGGGACGTTCGAACTTCGGCCTGATCTACGAACCGGCGAACCTCGAGTTGTGCGGACAACCCTACGCCGGGGCTACCCTCGAAGCGCTGGTTCCGTGGATCTTTAATGTCTACCTGCAGAACCAGCGCCTCCATGCAGGCGGCGCCGATCGTCTGAACACCTGGTGCCGTGGCGCCGTGCAGTTCGATCAGTGTCCTTTGTGGGAGGAGGGTGGGATCGAGGTAGCCCGCATCATCGAGGAACTCGACAGACTGGCCTACAAGGGCTACGTCACCGTACACCAGGCCTCGGCCGGGCTCGGGGGCGCCGAAGAAGCGGCGCGCCGCTCGGCGAAATTCCTCAGCGATATCGGCCCCTTCGAAGACAGGAAAGCGCCTCGATGAGCCTGGAAGATCTCGCCTTTACCCCGCTTCATGAACAGGCCCGCCTCATCGCCCGGGGCGACCTGTCTCCCGTCGAGCTGGCCGAGCTCTATCTCGATCGGATCAGCACCTTTGACCCGGCACTCAACGCCTTCCTCACCGTCACGGCCGACCGCGCCCTGGCCCTGGCGCAGGCGGCGGAAACCGCCATGGCCGCTGGTGGGCGTCGCGGACCGCTGCATGGGATCCCGCTGGCTCTGAAGGATCTGTTCGACGTGTCCGGGCTGGCGACCACGGGAGGCTCTGTCGTACTGCAGGACAATGTCGCCGACTGCGACGCCACCGTGACCCGGCGCTTGCTCGAAGCCGGTGCCGTCCTGCTGGGCAAGACACAGATGGTGGAATTCGCCTTCGGCGGCGCCGGCATCAACCACCACCACGGCACCCCGTGGAATCCCTGGGATGGTTCGGTTCATCGCCTGCCCGGTGGCTCGAGCAGCGGTTCGGCTGTGGCCGTGGCTGCGGGACTGGCCTCGGTCGCTCTCGGCAGCGACACGGGTGGCTCGGTGCGTATCCCCTCGTCGTTCTGTGGTCTGGTGGGGCTCAAGCCGACCTTCGGCCGCGTCAGCTGTGCCGGCGTGCTGCCCCTGGATCCGACCCTGGATTCGATCGGTCCCCTGGCCCGTTGTGTCACCGATGCCGCCCTCGTCTACAACGTGATCGCCGGGGCAGATCCCTCTGACAGGGACACGCTGGCGGCACCGGCCTTTCTGCCGGCCGATGACGTGGAGGGTGAGATCAACGGCATGCGGCTGTGTATTCCGCGGGAGTACTTCTGGGCAGATGTGGAGCCTGAGGTGGAAGCCGCCGTGCGGGCCACGGCCGGGGTCTTCGCCGAGCTTGGCGCCCATGTCGACGAAGTCTCTCTTGACGAGCTGAACCGTCTCGGCGATTTGCGTTCGTACAAGAACCTGACGGCCGTGGAGACCTGTGCGAGCTACGGTTCGCTGCTGGAGGGAAGGGGCGCGGACTTCGACCCCATCGTGCGTGAACGTATGGTCGACGGCTTCGACGTTTCGGCCGTCGAGTACCTTACGGCGCGGCGCTTCCGCGACGACCTGCAGCGCGACACCGTAACCGCGCTGGCCGACATCGACGCTCTGCTCGTACCGACCACACCCTTCACCGCGCCGGCCGTGGATGAATGTGACGACGGGGGACCGGAGTACTGGCGCGTCAACGGCATGTGTCTGCGCAACACGGCAGCGGCCAACCTGCTGGGACTGTGCTCGATCTCTCTGCCCTGTGGGTTCACGCGCGAAGGCCTGCCGGTCGGGCTCATGCTCATCGGACGCCCCTACGAGGAAACCCGATTGCTGCAGCTGGCTCGGGCGTTTGAAGCGGCCACCGACTGGCATCAACGTCGTCCCGAGCTGTCAGACTGATCGCTAGTGCTCTGTTAAGGAGTAGACCTTGTGAAATAAGGTCGCCGATGAACCCGGGTCGCAAGGCGCGCGATCGAGTCGGGTCGGTGGACCCGGCGAGTGAGCGCAACGCCGCGAGCCGGGATTCATCGGTGGCCGAATACAAGGTTCGCTCCTTGACAGAGCACTGATATGTATTGACCCTCCGCAAGGTCTCGGAGGCTCCCATGTCGAGGTTTCTTGGTTGATGGTGTCAGTTCGGTGCCTGTGTCTCCAGTGGCCTGCGTGGGAGGGACGGCGAATGACGACGGTCGATCAATCTGATATCCGCGGGTTGGTTACCGCCTGACCTGTCTTCGTCGTGGAGCTGCCTCTGTCTAGTTTCGAGGGTCGTCCCGTAAGGGCGCCTCATAGTGCTAGTTTCGAGGGTCGTCCCGTAAGGGCGCCTCATAGTGCTCTCGAGGATTCTCCGAAGATCCGTCCCTCCGACGCAGGCCGACTACGTGATCTGTGATGTCTCGCTCTCAAAGTGGATCACGCTGCCTGACGTGGCATCGTCTCGCAAGCGATAGCCCAGATGAAACCCAACAGTTCCCGGCCCACGGCCGTGGCCACTTTGCAGGGGGTCTTGCCTCGAGCCATCATGGAATAGAAACGATGACACAGTCTCTTTTGTGCCTTCCAGGCGATGTCCTGCACCGCCAAACTGGTCTTCTCGGCTTTGCGCTGCAGTGCCGCCGTCTTGCGTGCCGGATGGTTGTAGCACCATGCCGATTGGGCTAGCACCCGGCGTACATGGCCGTTGCCGGTGCGGGTGATGGCGCCCTGTCGCCGCGAGCGACCGCTGCTGTGTTCACTGGGCACGAGCCCGACATAGGCCATCAGCTGCGCTGGCGAGTCGAAGCGCGTCAGGTCACCCAGTTCGCTCATCACCGTCATCGCCACGATGAGATCCACCCCGCGCACTACCGGCTCCAGCGACCAGCCATCCAAAGCACGGCTCATCTCCGTCTCCAACTGCGCCACCCGTTGTCCAGCGTCCTTCACCGCATCGACGTACTCCTCAAAGGCGATCTGCTGGGCAGGATGGTCAAACGACTGTTGTTCCAGCCAACGGAAATGCGCCTGTGTCCAACGACTCCGGCCGCCGTGCACACGGCCGTGGCGCAACAGAAACGAGTTGAGGCGCTGCTTCACGCGCCGCTGTGCGTGTTTGGCATCTTCCCGGCAACGCACCAGGTCGCGGATCGCTTCCTGCTCTTCATCCGGCACCCATACCGGCGTCCGCTCCCCCAAGCGGTGCAACCGTGCCAGCGACGCCGCATCACGACGATCGGTCTTGATCCGTTCACCCGGCCGTCGCGGGATCATCGACGGGGCCACGACAGTACATTCGTGCCCCATCTGCGTCAGCTGTCGGAAGACGCCATAGCCACAGGGCCCGGCTTCGTAGCAGAAACGCAGACGTGTCTTGCCGTCATCCAAACCACGGGCCAACTTCGCCACCGCTGCCGGCGTGTTGGCGATGTTACCATAGATCACAGGCGTCCGTTGCCGTGATCCCAACAAGGCCACCGTCATCGACTCCATATGCTGATCCAGCGCGACGATCTTCGTAGTTTTCCGCATGGGCCTCCTCCTTCTCGCGGCGTGCTCTGTCTTGGGTGTTGTAATCTCGATGGCCCAAGTTAATCCGCGAAACTTCGAGATCGGAGGAGGTCCGCTGTCTAACCGGTCAATACATAAGGTCTAGTCGGTCACCACTCGCCACAGAACACATCGATCGTCTTCGTACTCGACCTGCAGGAACGGTCCCAGCTGTCTTTCGATGCTGGCGTCCAGCTGCCCTGCCAACGGCGGCAGCTGCGGCGCTGTCTGCCGACGCCAGCGGTCGTTCAGCGGTCCCTTCCACGCGAGAATATAGTCGAGGCTGAATTCGCTCAGACGTACCTCGAGCGACTCTGGAATCGGCACCCCCGGCTGATCGAGGACGCCACAGTAGAGCGAGAAGTAGATCGACTTGCGGTACTCCCGTTCGTACTCATCTCTCACCCAGCGCGAGGCGTACGGGTTGTAGTACAACTTCACTGGGCAGTACAGGGGTGCGTAGTCGTACAGGCCGTATTCAGGGGGCACCGTCAGGAGAACCTCTGCGGATTCGGCATGTTCTGCCAGCCAGGTGTGGGCGCCATGGAAAGGCACCGAGTGATTGGCCTTCGGCAACTGTGGGGGAAACGTCGCGAAGCANAAGCAGACGAAGACGGCGGCCAGCATCGGTCCGACGGCGGCGGGCGATCTCTGCAACGGTGTGCGTCGGACGAGCCAGATGAGCACGAACAGCACCGGCCAGAGCTGCAACAGAAGGCGGCTGTTGTCGTAGGGTGCCGTCGGCCATCCGGCCCGGGGAAGCAGGCGCAGGAAGTTTGTCTCAGGGAAGCTCACCATCCACAGCACACAGGCGACGGCGACGGTGACGACGGGGACCTCCCAGGGCCTCCAGCGCTCGCCGTGCTGGCGCTTGGGAACAGCATCGGCCAGCCAGGCGATGAGGGCGAGCAGTTCGAAGATCAGGAAGTAGTAGCGGTGAATGGCGACACCGTAGCCCTGGCCCAGGATGATCTGGACATTGGCGGCCAACGGCTCGACCGCCAGGATGCAGAGCAGCGACATGTCTGACCGCGTGAGGCTCTGTCCGCGGTGACGGATGAGTACGGCGAAGATGGCCGCCACCAGCAGCAGAACCGACAGCCACGACCCGCCCTCGACGCCGGCATCGAAGGCCAGCGCGTCCTGCATCCATCGGTTGTCCGCCGCCTGATGCATCAGCCCCAGCATGAGGGTCAGTCCGACGGCGGACGCCAGACTCGCCAGCCAAAGGACTCGTCCTGCATCGGGATCCTGTCGGCGCCAGCGACTCCAGAGCCAGGCGCACCAGGTCGTGATCGTGCAGAACACGGCATGGAAAGGGGACGCCAGCAGCACGACGGCAGCCGCCAGGGCTGTGAGCCCTTGGGTCTTGCCCTTCAGTACCCTGGGATTCAGGGCACAAGAGAGCCATACCGCCGACGCGGCCAGCGTGTCGATGGGGCGTGAAAAGCGCAGCAGCATGTGCTGCGCGCTGCCGTGCAGGAGCATCGTCCCGCACAACACACAGAGACTTGTCGCGGCAGCCGGGCCTTCGCGGCAGCCCCAGATGCGAACCAGACACTGCCAGATCACCAGCCACGCCAGAAACGGCGCCCCCACTTTCCATAGCGGCAGCAGCGTCAACACCGGCACGCCGAGCCAGCCGCCGATGGTTCCCACCAGAATGACCGTCGGGTAGGAGAGGAGCGGGTTGGTCTCCCCGGCATGTTCGGCGTAGAACGGGTTGGCGTCGGAACGAGGGGATTCGCCAGCGCCGTCGGCAATCACCCAGAAGGCGTACTCGTCATCGTGGGTGACCGTGTAGCGCCATGAACCCGACTGTTGCGCCACGCGTCCGTGCAGCAGCAGAAAGCCGAGAACGAACAGAAACAACCCTGCCAGAGCGATGCGGTATGTCTGCGAGAATCGGCCCATGAATGCCAAGATAGTCCGCAACGGTCGGGTTGCGCATGTGCTGAGGCGCCGGTATTTTTGGGGGATCAGGCTCCCATCGTCTAACGGTTAGGACACCAGGTTTTCATCCTGGCGACCGGGGTTCGACTCCCCGTGGGAGTACCATAATGACAAAAGGCCTCTTCCTCGAGAGGCCTTTTGCCGTTGTCTGGATGTCCCGCACTGTCAGCGCAGCAATAGCAGCTTTCGCTGGACGTCGCTGCCGTCACCGGTCTGCAGCCGATACACATAGACGCCGCTGGCCACCTCTTGCCCGGCGTCGTCCCGGCCGTCCCATGTGAGGGCATGATCGCCAGCGGCTTTGTCTCCGGTCCACAGATCCCGGATTCGCTGGCCGGTCAGGTCATAGACGTGTAGTGCCATCGTGCCGTCGACGACGGTGCGGAAGCGGATGACCGTGTTGCTGTTGAATGGGTTTGGCGCGTTCTGGGCCAGGCTGGGGCCACCGATCAGGCCCAGTTCCGTCGCACCGGGTGCACCGATGACGCGAACCCGCAGGTCGAGAATCCACTCGGGGAAGACCGTCGTGATCTGCTCGGCGGCGGCCATGGCGATGGTCAACCTGCCGTTGCTGACCGAGCTGTGCAGCGTGAAGTCCTCGCTCAGTGTGGTCGTGGAAACATCGAGGACCTGAATGACGGAGGGGTCGAAGAGCACTGAAACCACCAGCCCGGACATGCCGTCGACGAAGGTACCGCTGAGGGGGATCGTCAGTTCCTCCCCCGGACGGGCGGTGATACTGGTGAAACTCAATTGGTTATTCTGAGACTGAACTTCGGAGGCAAGCAGACACAGCAGTCCGCACAACGCCGCGATTCGGAGGCGCACGAGAGTCCTTCTTGTGTAGTGATTGCTGTGAGGACGCTGCGGGGAAGCAGACGGGGACCCCTGGCGGGGTATCCATGGATCCCAAGAAATCCGAAAAAAGGCAATACATAGCTGAAATCGACAACCCTCAGTCGCCGTGAAATCGGGCCGACCCCCCACGGGAGGGCCGGCCCGAAAACGCCCATGACGCCTGGACGAACACCGGGTCACGCGCTGACTTGCACCTCGATCTGTCTGGGCTTGGCAGCTTCAGCTTTGGGCACTGTGACCGTCAGGACGCCATCGCGATAGGCGGCGCCGATGCCTTCGGACTCAACCGCGGTCGGCAGATCGAAGGATCGGGTGCAGGAACCATAGGTGCGCTCCACGTGCCGCGCCGGGCCGTCATCCGACCCGGCGTTCTGCCGTCTCTCGCCCCGGATCGTCAGGCGACCGTCGTCGACTGTGACCTCCAGATCGTCTCGACTTATGCCGGGCAGATCGGCGGTTACGACGTATTCATCCTTGTTCTCGGCGATATCGACCGAAGGTCGCCAGGCAGCGGTACCGGTCGTGTCACCCCCTCTGCCGCCGTTGCCCCAGAAACTGTCGAACAAGCGGTCGGCGTCGCGGCCCAGATCGAAGATGTTGGCGGGTTGCCAGCGAACGAGTGCCATGTGGTAAATCCTCCTGTGAGGGTTTGAATGGTGTGTCGTTGCAGCCTTCGCCGAGTCCCATGGCAAAGGCCGTACCATTCTGTTCTCACAGGGAATCGAGGACCGTCATGCATGAGTCGTCTGCCACATTGGCACAAACATGGTGCCGGATCTGACTTTCTTCGCGATGCGTCTGCCGTATTGGCGGTTACTCCGAGGGTCGGTTCTTGCGTTCGAGAGATTCCCGCCGCCGGTGGGCCAACTCCCTCATGTCGATGGCCGGATCGAATTCATCGACGATCTCGGTGCCCAGGATCTCCTCGAGCACGTCCTCCAACGTAACCAGGCCAGCCAGGCCGCCGTACTCATCGATGGCCAGCACGAGATGTTGGCGGGTCTCCAGGAGTCGACGTAGCAGGCGGTCGACACTGAGCGACTCGGCGACAAAATCGACGGGGCGCATGAACTCTTCGAGTCGACGATCCCATTGAGCCTCGGCCATCGCCGTCAGGACATCACGGCGCAGCACCATACCCACCACGTCGTCCGCATCCCGATCATAGACCGGGACACGACTGTGGTTGAAGGCCACGGCGATCTCACCGGACTCCTTCAGTCCCCCCACCGTCTGGCCGACACTCAGTGAGGAGACGACCGTCCTCGGGGTCATGATGTCGCGTACATCGCGGGCTTCGAGGGAAAGGATATTCTCGATCACCGCCGCCTCCGCTGCTTCTAGAGTGCCCGCCTTGAGTCCGAGTCGGGCCATGACGGTAATCTCTTCTACTGACACGTCGGACTCGTCACCACCCCGGGCCAACAGTCTCGTGATCTGTCCGGTGAACCAGATCAGCGGTCGAAACAGCCACACCAGGCCCAGCAACGGCCGTGCGATCATGCTGGCCAGGCCGCGAGCGTAGACGACACCCACGGTTTTTGGAATCACTTCGGACAGGAGCAGAATCGCGCCTGTGAAGAAGACAGAGAACCAGATCAGGTTGTCGTCGCCGAGAACCTTGACTGCCGCGGCGCCGGCGACGGCTGCCCCGGCTGTGTTGGCGATGGTGTTCAGCGACAGGATCGCGGCGATGGGCCGATCCACCCGCTCGCGCAGAGAGCGCAGGATGCGGCCCGAGGTGCGTCCCGACTCGGCCATCGACTCGATGTGACCGATGGGGACGGAATAGAGCACGGCCTCGAAGAGGGAACACATGGCCGAGACACCGACGGCGAGACCGACGGCAACGGCGAGTTCGATCATCACTTCCTCCAGATGGGTACTTGGACAGTCTTTCGTGCGCCGGTCAGGGCGGTGGCCCGCAGCGCACAGGGCTACGATATTGAATCATCCGCGTACCTACAATCGACAGGAATGTCAGATGGCACAGCCGCTGTGAGAATCGCCACCTTTGCCGACGAGATCTGCCGCGAGGATCCGGCCCGAGCTCTGCTGCTGGCGGCGCGTTGGAATCTGGAGGCGGTAGAGGTCCGCTCGCTGCCGGGTGGCCGTTTTCCCCGGGTCAGCGACGATGCCCTCAGAGACGTGGGCCACATCGTCGCCGATTCCGGTCTTTCCGTCTCCGGCGTATCGCCGGGGTTGTTCAAGTGTGATGTCGGGGACCACCAGGTGGAGTCGGGCATCGCCGAACTCCTGCCTCGTGCCTGTGACTGGGCCCGCACCTGGGGTACGGAGCGTGTGTCCATCTTCGGCACGGGCCGTGGGGATGAGCCGCATGGCTCGGGCAGACTCCCGCCCGCCGTCGTCGACACGCTCGGGCGAATGTGTGATGTCGCTTCGAGGTCAGGCTGTCATCTCGTGCTCGAAAACGAGGCCGTCTGTTGGGGGGATACGGGTACGGAAGCCGCCGCGCTGATCCGCGCCGTGGGTGTCGACGGTCTGACGCTCTGCTGGGATCCCGGCAACTCGGCTCGCGCCGGCGCCGACGATCCACTGGCCGAGTACGGCAGCCTGGCCGATCTGGTCACCCATGTACATCTGAAGAACTTCGATCCTGATACCGACGCCTGGTCGCTGATGGACACCGGTGTCGTCGACTGGACAGGACAGTTTGGCGCTCTCCGTGCCGATGACTACTCCGGCTTCGTCGTCATCGAGACGCACACGTCCACTGAACCTGACGGTGTCGAACCGATGGTCGACGGAGGTGAGACCCTGAGCCCCCTCGAATCCAACTCCCTGCGCAACCTGCAGTACACTCGCTCCCTGCTGGGATGACAGTACCCGAGAGTCAGTCCCTGGCCACCCGAACCATTCGCGGTGTGTTCTGGACGGGATCTGCCTTCAGTCTGCAGATCGTGACGACCTTCGTGTTCTTCCGCTTTCTGACGCTCGAGCAGATGGGACAGTTCGGGTTGTCACTGATGGTGGTGATGTTTCTGGCCCTGTTGTGTGACCTGGGCCTTGGCAGTGCCCTGGTACAGGACCGCGACGCTGGCGAAGAGCACTTCAACGCCGCCTTCTGGATCTGCCTCGTCTTCGGCCTCATCACAACCTGCATCATCATCCTTTCTGCGTCGGCGGCAACCGACCTGTTGTCGCCAAAGGATCCCACCAAGTTCGAGCCGGTTCTGCGCGGTATGGTACTGCTCGTCCCCTTTGCCGCCGTTTCCGGTCTGTTTCGCGCCAGACTGCAGCGAGATCTACGCTGGCGGGCCATGGCCGCCGCGGAGATCGCCTCCTCTGTCCTTCATGCGATTACCGCCTTCGGCCTGCTGGCAGCCGGCTACGGAGTCATGAGCACCGTCCACAGTGCCGTCGCTCGTGAGGCCGCCCTGCTCGTCGGCCTGGCTTGGATGGCACGCTGGTTGCCCTCTCCGCGGATCCGACTGGATGCCGTACGTCGCATCCTCACCTTCGGCTTGAACCTGACCGGCTCGCGTTGCCTCAACTATGTCAACAGCAACCTGGCCAAGGGTGTGCTCTATGTTGCTCTTGGCGAGGCGGCCATTGCGGTGTACGACTTTGCCTACCGACTCACCTTGATGCCCCTCGTCCGCATCTCCACCGTCATCACCCGGGTCTTCTTTCCCACGTTCTCCGCCATCGGTAACGACGACGAACTACTGCGGCGCACCTATCTGCGATCGGTACAGGCGGTGGCCCTGGCCTACTGGCCAGCGCTGGCAGCCCTGTTCGTACTGGCTGAACCCGTGGCGTTGTTCGCCGACGCCGACATGGGACCGGCGATCTGGCCGCTTCGATTGCTGGCACTGGCGACGATCATCAAGGCGGTCGGTGCCGCCGTGGGTTCGGTGTTCCTCGCCAAGGGCCGAGCCAATTGGGCTCTCTACTGGTCGATCTTCAGTCTCATCATCCTCATCCCGGCGTTGAAGTGGGGCGGCACCCACGGTGTGGTGGGTGTATGCGCCGTCATCGCCCTCACCGCCGTGCTGTTCCTCGCCCTGTCCCAGCATCTGGCCAATCGGCTCATGGCGATCGGCTTCGGCACCTACCTGGCCGTTCTCTGGCGCCCCGCTCTGGTCACCGCGGCGACGGGGGTCACAGTGCTTGCTGTGTCACCGTGGCTGCCAACGCCCCCGTTGTTGGCCTGTGCCGCTGGTGGGAGTATAGCGGCCATCGCCTGGCTCGCCGCAATCCGCCTGTTCGCCTGGGACAGTGTTGCCGAAATGGTGCGCAGTGCCCGAGGCACAGCAGACGATCCGGGGCCATGATGAGTCATTGCAGCCGGCACCCTTTCCAATGTGCGGGGTGCCCAGTACCTTTTCGGGCCAGACCCTTTCTGGGCAGCTCTGACGCTGCCCGTTTCGAGGAGCAGAACTGAACATGGATCCCCAGAACGGCCAGTCCGCCTCCGGCACTGCCCGACTCAAGACCGGTCTCGCCGAAATGCTCAAAGGTGGCGTCATCATGGACGTCACCGACGCCGACCAGGCCAGGATCGCCGAAGACGCAGGTGCCGTGGCCGTCATGGCCCTGGAACGCGTCCCCTCCGACATCCGCAAGGAAGGCGGTGTCGCCCGCATGTCGCCGGTGCGCAAGATGCGCGAGATCATGGAGACAGTGTCGATCCCGGTGATGGCAAAATGTCGTATCGGCCACTTCGCCGAAGCCCAGATTCTGCAGGCCCTCGGCGTCGATTACGTCGACGAAAGCGAGGTCCTCACCCCGGCTGATGAGGCGTTCCACGTCGACAAGTTCGCCTTCGACGTGCCTTTTGTCTGCGGCTGCCGCAACCTCGGCGAGGCGTTGCGCCGCATCGGTGAGGGTGCCGCCATGATCCGCACCAAGGGCGAAGCCGGCTCCGGCAACATCGTCGAGGCCGTGCGTCACATGCGTGCCCTGATGGACGGCATGCGCCGCCTCACGACCCTGGGTGCCGAACAGTTGATGACCGAAGCAAGGGACCTCGGGGCCCCGTACGACCTCGTGCGGATGATCGCCGAGAGCGGTCGGCTGCCCGTACCCAACTTCTCCGCCGGCGGCATCGCCACGCCCGCAGACGCCTCGCTCATGATGCAGCTGGGTGCCGAATCCGTCTTCGTCGGCTCCGGCATCTTCAAGTCGAGCGACCCGGCGAATCGGGCCCTGGCCATCGTCAAGGCCACGACGAACTACCAGGACCCCGACATCCTCGTGCAGGTCTCAGAGGAACTGGGCGAGGCCATGCCCGGCATCGAGATGGGTACCCTCGACGAGAGCGAGAAGCTGCAGACCCGCGGCTGGTAGGCGGAGTTCGATCAAGCCTCCGGTCGCCGCCCGGCTCGGTGCCAACGGCGGGAGGCAGTCAAGGAGACGTCCTTTCATCGGGGCGTCTCCTTCTTTCTTGGAATCCACAAAGGGAGCCAGGTACGGGTGAGTGATGCACGGACGCGGCCTGTGATCGGCACGCTGGCGATGCAGGGGGATTTCGCCGCTCACGCGGCGACGATGGAAGGGCTGGGCGTCGAAGTCAGGCCGATCCGCAAGGTTTCGCAGTTGGCGGAACTGGACGGCCTCGTCATCCCTGGCGGCGAGAGCACGACGCTGATCAAGCTCCTGGACGCTTTCGATTTCTGGGATCCCCTCCAGGTCTGGATCGATGCCGGCCACCCCGTCTTGGGGACATGTGCCGGTGCCATTCTGCTCGCTCGTGAAGTGCTCAACCCCTCACAGAAGAGCTTCGGCCTCATCGACATCACCGTCGAGCGCAACAGCTACGGCCGTCAGGCGGACAGCTTCGAGGGGTCTGGAACCTTCCGCCTGGACGGGGATCAGGACGAGAATGAGATCGAGATGGTCTTCATCCGCGCCCCTCGCATCACCCGCGTTGGCGACGGCGTCGAGACGTTGGGCGTATGCCGCGGCGACACCGTCGTTGCCCGGCAGGGTAACGTCATGGTCTGCACCTTCCATCCGGAGCTGAGTGCGGGATCGGCCGTACACGAGTTATTCCTCAGGATGGTATTTGCCGCACGGTAGATGTCTGGCCGACTCCCCTCCGCAGGACCTATTCGTCGACCCGCTCTCCCGCTTCTCCCATCTCTCCGACGATGAGTCGCAGATTTTCGGTGGCGATGGTGTGCTCCGGATCGAGGGCCAGAGCCTGTCGCATCTGCCGTGCTGCCGCCGCCGGCTCGTCGAGCTGGAAAAGGGCCATACCGAGATTGGTGTACAGATCGGCGCTGTGATAGCCGTTGTCGACACAGAGCTCGAATGCCGCGATCGCCTCGGCCCATCGCCGCTGACGCAGATGGACGATGCCCAGCCCCTCGTGGGCCCGCCAGAAGTGAGGCCTGACCCGCAGAAGCTCTTCGAAGTAGCGGCCTGCCTGCTCCACCTGCCCCATCTCGATCAGGGCCTTGCCGAGGTTGCCGTACACTTGCGCATCGCAGTGCGGCAGCTGTACAGCGGCAGCGAATTCGGCAATGGCCTCATCCAGCTGACCCCGGTCGAAGTAGGCACGACCGAGGTTGTTGCGGGCGCTGCAGTTGTCGGGAACCTTGGCGACGGTGTCGCGCCAGATCGTCAGGTCGCTGACGAACACCTCGTTGCGGCCCACGGTGACAGACAGCAAGGTGATGATGGCGAGACCGGCGCAGGCGAGTCGTACCCGACGTCGGCTCGTGGAGGGCAACAGATGGTCGAGCAGTACCACGACGACCACGACCACCGCCGCCAGGGGCAGGTGCATGCGGCGCTCAGCACCGATCTCAGTGACGATGGGAATGACACTCGAGCTGGGCGCCAGGATCAGGAAGAAGGCCGCCCCCGGGAAGCCCAGATCGGGCCGATGGCGCAGGGCCCACAGCGTCGCGCCGAGGAGCATGCCGATCACGAGGGCGGCGACGGCGAGATCGGCCGTGTCGAGCCCCGCATATCGACCGTAGTCGAGGATGAAATCGGCCGGCCAGAAGACGAGGGCCAGGTAGTGGGTGATCATCTCCAGCTGGGTGGCCCCGTACTGCCACCAGGCCAGCCCCAGGTCAAAGCCCACGGTCTGGTCGCGGGGACCGGACAGTACGATGGCGGCCAGGGGGAGCCAGCCGGCGGCCAGAGCGGCATAGAGTCGCCAGCGAAGCCGTATCAGCTGGCGCCAGTCGGGGTTCAGGTAGGCCCGGTCATAAAGCCCCACCAGGATGGGTGCGGAGGCCATGGCCTCCTTGCTCAGCATGCCGCAGACACAGCACAGGACCGCCACCGAGCTCCAGATCAACCGGTGTGGCGAGTCGAAGGCCACTGATGACGCGTAGAGCGTCAGCAGGAAGAACAGTCCCATCAGCAGCTCGGTGCGCTGTATGACGTAGGTGACGGCATCCACCTGCAGAGGATGCACCAGCCAGAGCGCTGCACTGATTGCCGCCAGTTCGACGGCGCGCCCACGTGACAGGCCGATCGACGGCAGGCTCAGCGTTCGCCGCAGCAGACGGAACAGGACCCATGCGGACAGAACGTGAACACCGAGGTTGAACAGGTGGTAGCCGGTGACGTCCAGCTCCCCCAGGGCGTAATTGAGTGCCAGAGACAGCCGCACCACGGGTCGGCCCGTCTCGGCGGTCTGTACCTGGTCACCATCGGCGCCGAAAGGCCACAGTTGGCGGATGTGCGGATTGTCGACAATGGCCGCCTCGTCGTCGTGCAGAAAGGGCACGTCGAGGCTGTTGTGGAAAGCGGCCAACCCGAGAACGCAGAGCAGCAGGAAGACGAGTGCCCGCGTACGGGCGTCGGCGGCGTCTGATTCTGTCAACGGGTTGATCGGAACGTCCTCTCGATCGGGTCCCGCCTATGATAGGCTACCATCGACGGAACCGCGATGCGAGAGGGTTGCTGCGGAGGGGTCAGAACTTCAGCTGCAGACGTGCCGTGAAGCGGTTGATGCTGATCGTGTCGT
>PBSR01000007.1 GCA_002726335.1 Gemmatimonadaceae bacterium | reverse complement strand
CAGTTCCACCAGATCGTCAAGGAAATCCGTCCCCAGGCACTGGTCGGCAACTACCAGGCCGCCTGGAAGGACGAGGATTTCTGGGGCGCCAGACGGCGCTGTCTGGGTCTGGATTTCGACGCCCTGGCGCCATATGTGGACGTGTTTTCACCCATGCCCTACCACGGTCGTTCGGACATGCCGACGTCCTACGTCAAGGACTACGTTGAGTACTTCTCCGCACGTCACGAAGTCCACACCGAACCGGGCAGGTATCCGCGTCTCTGGCCCATCGTTCAGGCCTATAACGAGCCGCCCGTGTCTGCCGACGAACTGGCTGACGTGCTCGAATACGGCCTGGCGGCCAAGAGCAGTGGCGTGATGATGTTCACCAGCGACAGTGTGGCAGAGGATCCGGACAAGGTTGCGGCAGTCAAACGGGTCTACAGGGCGGCGGCGCGGGATTGACGAGACATGACACAGGATCCGATTCCATCACTGTTGACCCGCATCGATGAACGTCGGCTGCGCGACCACCTGTTCCACCTGTCCTCGGATCCACTGCCCTACCGCAAACTGAACTACACGGTACCCGGACACGACCGCTGCACGCTGTACGAAGCGGACGACTACATCGCCGGACAACTGGAGGAGAGCGGTCACGACGTCGAGCGGGAGGCGGTGACGGTGCAGGCCTTCCGCACCGACGGCTCGCGACCGATGCCGCACCAGTTCAGTCGCCCGGAGCCGGAGGATCCGAGTTACACCGCCCATAACCTCTATGCACGAACCCGAGGTACCCGTCTACCCGACGAGTACATCGTCGCCATTGCCCACAAGGATTCACAGAGCTGGACCGATTCCCCCGGCGCCTACGACAATGCCTCGGGAACGTCGGCGCTCATGGAGATGGCCCGGGTCCTGCAGGACTACGAGTCGCAGCGATCCATCTGGTTCGTCTTCTGTAATGAAGAGCACACGCCGTGGACGAGCGCCGTCACGGCGCAGGGCATGGTGGCGGCAGGGCTGACGGTGAAGGGTGTCATCAATGTGGACAGCATCGGCGGTCGATCGCAGGCCGATGTGGATGCTGGCCGGCTCACACACTGCACCCGCTTCACCACGCCTGAAGGCGAGGCGCTGGCAGAGCGTACAGCCCGGCTCAACGAGCGCTACGACCTGGGGCTGATCACGAGCCGGTTCCAGAGTGAAAAGCCCAACGACGACGATGGTTCCTTCATCAAGGCCGGCATTCCCGCCGCCGTGTTGCACATCGGGTCGTATCCGTACAAAAATCCGGACTACCACGCCGTCACGGATACGGCCGACAAGGTCGACATCGACCACCTGGCACAGTCGGTGCGCCTGAGCCTGGCATTGCTGCTGGATCTGGATCGCGAGTGAGCCACCGGCAATGACAGGTGACCCAATCGAATCAGGAGGGATCCATGACCAGACTACGTGACATCGACCTGCTCTCTGTCGGCATCGGCGTGATCCTCGGTGTGCTGATCCTGGCATCCGGTCTGCACATCCGACAGCATCGGATCGAGCGGGGAGAGAGACCGGTACGTGCCGCCGAACAGAAGAAACGCTCGCGCCTGGCGGAACAGGTTCGCCTGGAAAGCCACCGGCAGAACAAGGCGCAACAGATGCTGGACAAGGTGATCGGTGAGGGCCGCTCCCTCGTCCGCGTCGCCATCGACTGGGAGGATCGCGACGGTGTGACCCGAGTGAAGAGGCTGTCGTTGTCGTTGGGGGTGGACCAGACAAAGGTCGGCATCGATCCTGACACCCGCGAGATCCGTGAGCAACTGCGTCCGGAAGAGGAGGTCGATCAACTGGCGGCGCTGGTGCAGCAGGCGGTCGGCTTCGACGCGACTCGCGGTGACGCGATGACCGTGTCGTCGATACCCTTCGACAAGACCCAACAGATCCAACAACACGAACAGGCCACGTCCCAGGAGCGCCGGGAATTCTGGACGGGGATCGTGGTGGTGGGCCCCCTCCTGCTGTTGGCGCTCTATCTGTTTCGCCGGGGTGGAATGACGGGGACCGCCATCGCTGTCGGTGCCGGCGCCGCCCTGGTGTTGAGCCCGATCGGGTTACGTGACGGTCCCGCCGTCGCCTTCGGCCTCGGTGTGTTCTTCCTCATCGTTGGAATCGACAGATGGCGGCAGATCCAGGCGAAGGGCGAGGCGACATCTCACCCAGAGAGCACCGAGAAGTCGGCAAATCCGACGTAGATCGCCAGCACCACGCAGATCAGCACCAGGCCCATGGGTCGGGCATACTTCCACGGCGTCATCTCCACGTCGCCTGAATGCTGCTGTTCCCAGGCGTTGGGGAGCGGCCTCAGGGCACCGATCAGCAGCATGATGACAACGAGCGAGACGAAAACCGCTCCGAGGAAATGGAACTCGTGCATGGCGGCGACCACACCCTCAAAGGCCGGCACGAAGTATCCCAGAGCGATGGCTGTGAAGCCGACAACGAGTCCCACCTTGGCGGCCAGTGGCGGCACCCGCCGGAAGAGGATCCCGACGACGACGACGGAGAAAATGGGAATGAAGTAGAGGCCGTTCATCTTCTGCAGGTAGCCGAAGATGCTGGCCTGACCCATCAGCAGGGGCGCTGAGGCCATCGACACGACAGCGATGATCCAGCCGAAGACCTTGCCCGACTTCACCACCTGCTGTTCGGTGGCCCCCTGGTTGATCATCGGCTTGTAGATCCCGAGGCTGAAGAGTGTCGTCGTGCTGTTGAGAGCCGAGTTGTAGGAGCTGAGAATGGCGCCGACCATCACCGCGGCGAAGAGACCGGTGAGGGGACCGGGCAGCACGTCACGCACGAGTTGGCCGTAGGCCATGTCGGCCTTGATGTCACTACCAGCGTACAGATGGAAGGCGATGATTCCCGGCAGCACCAGATACAGCGGCCCCAGCAGCTTGAGGGCGCCGCAGATCAACACACCCTTCTGACCCTCCTGCAGATTCCTGGCCCCGAACGTGCGCTGGATGATCTGCTGATTGGTACACCAGTAGAACAGATTCAGCAGCAGGACGCCCGTGAAGAGCGTCGGGAAGGGCACCGACTGTGCCGGACCGGCGATCGAGTTGAAGCGATCGGGGTTGGTGGCACCGATCTGTCGCAGGCCCGCAAATACACCCTCACCGCCGCTGACGGCCTGCAGTGCGAAGTAGACGATGAGCAGGCCGCCGGTCAGCAGGCCGATGCCGTTGAGCGTGTCCGATACCGCCACCGTGCGCAGCCCGCCGAAGACCGCGTACGTGGTGCCGATGAGACCGACCAGCAGCACCGTAAACGTGATGATCCCCAGTTCCGAGTGGATCCCGGTGAGGGCCGGCAGGTCAAGCATGCCGTTCAGACCCCGGGCCCCGGTGTAGAGGATGATCGGCAACAGAATGACGGCGTAGGCGATCAGGAATATCAGCGTCGTGATCGTCCGGGTGCCCTCATCGAAGCGCTCCTCGAGGAATTGTGGCACCGTGGCGACGCCTCTTCTGAGGAAGCGAGGCAGGAAGAACAACGCCATCAGCACCAGCGCACAGACGGCGATGACCTCCCAGGCCATGACGCTGAAGCCGTCGGTGAAGGCGGCGCCGTTGAGGCCGACCATCTGTTCGGTGGACAGATTGGTCAGCAGCAGCGATCCGGCGATGAAAGGGCCGGTCAGCCGCCTGCCCGCCAGGAAATATCCATCGGAGCTGGCGTGGTCGTCGCCGCGAGTCATGGCGAACGTGATCGCAGCGATCAACCCGGTGAACGACACGAAGGAGAGCAGTATCATGTCCGCGCCCGAAAAAGAGGACTCAGTCGGTACTGCGCACGTCGACCCAGGCGCCGGTGTCGCTGGACTTGTAACAGGCTTCCATGACGGCCACCGCGTCGACGGCACAGCGCAGATCTGCGTCGAGCTCCTGGCGGGTCACCTTGCCCTCTATGGCGCCAACGAGGCGGTCGACCCGCGTCGGCCGCTCGGTGCCCTCGGCAACGGGCTCGGCGTCTTCGCCAGGGGCGGCAACCAGATATCCCCTGTCGACGTGTTCGAAGAGCGTGCCCTCGCTGCCGGTGATCTCAAAGCCGCCCCCGTGACCGCCGGTCTGCACCCAGGAGGCCTCGACGGTGCCGAGGGCGCCGTTGGCGAAACGAAGCCAGGCGGTGCCATGGTCGTCGACGTCGGGGTAGATGCCGGCGGCGTTGCCGATGGTGGCCATGACGCTGTCCACCTTGCCGAGGACGCTGCACAGGCGGTGCACGGCGTGGGTGCCCATGTCCATGAAGGCGCCGCCTCCGGCCAGGTCGGGTTGAGTGAACCAGTTGACGTCGGATGAGTCGAACCAGCGGCCATAGGCGGCGTGGTGGGCATTGCGGTAGCGGGCGTGGGTGATGGTACCCAGGGTGCCACCGGCAACATGGGCGATGACGCCCTGCATGGCGGCGGAGAAGGGTTGGAAATACCCCATGTGCACGATCGTGCCGTGGGTGCGGATCAGTTCGAGAGCGGTGCAGGCTTCATCGACGGAGGTGGCGAAAGGTTTCTCGCAGAAGATCGGTTTGCCTGCGGGAATCGCGCTCTGCAGCAGGCCGAGATGCCGCGTGTTTTCCGAGCAGATGATAAAGCCGTCCACGTCGTCACGGGCGACGACGGCCGCCAGGTCGCCGGAGTACTCGGCATCGTTGTCGGCAGCAAAGCGCTGGCCGCGGTCGGCCACATCGTCATACACGACGACCAGGTTTCGATCGTCGTGCTCGGCGATGTTCTGCAGGAAGCCCTTCGTATGCACATGCGCGGCGGACAGCAATGCGAGGTTGACCAATCGGGCCTCCTGTGAATGGCGGATCAGCGCTTCTTCTTGCGCTTGCGTTTGCGTTTTGGTGCGAGGCGCGGCAGGCGCGCCGGCGACGGGGGCTCGCCGAGGTAGACCCAGGTGCGCCCGGTACCGGCCCGGAATATGGTCACAGGGTCGACCTGAGGATAGTCCTCGGCAAGGTCGACGTGACTGGCGCCGCGATTCATGGCCCTGCGGATCTTGATCACGTCCTTTTCGGTGAGCTTGGATCTTCCATGCTGCTCACCGGTAAGCTGTCCTGCCATGTGTGCCGTCCTGTCGAAGAAACGCGGAGTGGACGAAACGAAACGATTGTGGGATGTTACGCAATCGAGGGACGAGCGCAAGTGAAATATGCACGAGACGCATAGAATTCAAGTGAATGAGGTCGATGTGGTAGAGCAATGGTTGGTAGGAGACGTGGGTGTCTGGCAGGGACGGCTCGGTGACGATTGGCGTCGCTTGGGTCCCTATCCCTTTCCGGTGCACGGACTTGCAAGGAGTAACGACACCCTTCTCGTGGGCACAGGCTACGGACTGTGGGCGGCACCGCCCGATCCTGCGGGGCGCTGGGTGCAGCTGCATGACGAGACTCTGACCGAGGTGCTGTCGGTGGCGGCTACGGAGGACGGTGCACCTGTTGCGGCCGGGTCCTATGGAGTGGCCATGTCGACACCGGATGAGCTCGGTCTGCCGCGGTGGCGGAGCCTCACGGAGGAGTTTACTCCGGACGAGCGATATACCAACGTCCTGTGTCTGGCGGCTTCGGATCTGTGGCTGGCCGGCACCGAGGCGGGTTTGCTGGGGTCGACTGACGGGGGCGATTCCTGGTCCATGACACAGGTCAACGGGTCGCCGGTGCGTTCGTTGATATCGGTCGACACGGTCCTGTGGGCGGGTACCGACGACAAGGGTCTGTGGCGCAGCGAGGATGGCCAGGCCTGGACTCGGGTCGACTGTCCGACGGAGGCCGTATTCAGCATCGCCGTCGCCGGCGACTTCCTGCTGGTGGGCGGCTATGACGGCATCTACCGCCGCGACGCGGAGGGTGTCTGGGGACGTTCCGGTCCCCGGGCGCTGATTCGCTGTCTCGTCGCCGACGGGAAGACCTGGGCAGCCGGCGCCGACCCGGGCGGACTCTGGTACTCCGAGGATGAAGGGGGCTCGTGGCAGCGAACGGGACCCTTTCTGCGGGTCAACGCGATCTGCGGGCCGATGGAAGGTGGCGGATCGTGATCGATCAGCAGACGTACGAAGACCAGGTGCAGGCACGTGCCGACGAGATGCTCGACGTCGTCGCCGAGCGCGACCGTCACGCGGCGTGGACGGCCCACGCGCTGCTGGCGCGGGGCAAGGACCCGGCGCGGGTGACCGAAGCGGTTTCCAACTCGCTGGGAGAGGTCGCGCCCGGCGACGGGGATCCGGCCATGGGTGGGCCCTTTCATATTTTGCCGGCCATGTTGCTCTACAGTCGCTGGGAGGAGCAGCTGACGGCCGAGGCGGAGGAGATGATCCGGTCCTTCATGCTGCGCGGCGTGCTGGCACGGGGCAACACGGAAAACCACTGGCTGATGTACTACACGGGAAATCTGCTGGCGGCAGAGCGCTGGCGGGACGAGACCGAATTCTGGGACGGCCGGCCGCCGGTGGCGATGCAGCGCGAGGCGACCCGCTGGATCCTGGGTACGATCGAGCGCACGGCGCGTATCGGTCATCACGAGTATGACTCACCCGGGTATCACATCGAACACATGATGCCTCTCATCGGCCTGTACGAACACACGACCGATGAGCACCTGCGAACCCAGGTCGGACGTGTCTTGACTCTGATGACGGCTGACATGGCCCTGGAGTTCTTCCACGGCTCCTGGGCCGGCAGCCACAGCCGTGAGGGGTACCGGGAGAACACCTGGACCCGGGTAGGACCGATCCGCATTCTCCAATACCTCTACTTCGGCGGCGAGCCCTTTGATCCCGAGGAGCATCTGCACGGCTTCGGCATTCCGGCGCTGGTGGCTCGATATCGACCGCCGGCGCTGTTTGCCCGCATGGCCTGGGAGCGGCCGACGCCGCAGGTAGTGAAGAAGACGAAGGCGCCGCGCAACATCATCCGCCATTCGGATCGGTACGCGGGACCGGTGCACAAGACGACGTACATGAGCAAGTCCTTCGCCCTCGGCACGGCGCAGATCAACCTGCCGGGTACGGCGGCGGGGCCCATCGATCTGGTCTCCTGGGACCTCACCTGGGCGGGGGCCAAACACCAGGCCAAGATCACCTGCAATCATCCCTTCCAGGGACCCGAGCGTTTCAGTGTGTTCCTCGGGCCGTATCCGCAGAACGCGCGCCGTGCCATCGGCAGCGACAAACCCTACCTGCAGTCCGTCGACAGATTGTTCGGCGCCTCTCCCTTTGAACGTGTCGTGCAGCACGAGGGGGCGGCCATCATCGCCTACCGCATCCCGGAGGAGGACGAAGCCCCCTTCGCCAACCTCTTCCTGCCGACCGACACCGACTGGTTGGAACGCAGCGGCTGGCTGCTGGGCGACATGGGGGACTTCTACGTCGGCGTACGACCCCTCGCCGGATACCACTGGGAGCGCATCCGCGAGTCGCGCAGCGACGCCATCATGGTGCGCGACGGTGATCTCATCGATGGCTGGCTGCTGCGCATCGACGGGCCGACGCCGGGCCTCGCCCTCGAAGCGGCGGAGGCGACGACGGTGACGTCCTTCGAAGACTTCTGTGTCCGTCGGGCCGCCGTAGGTCTCGAGCAGGCGGACTGGCCCGGCGACGGCCGCGTGGCGCTGACGATGATCGCCGGCGACCGACTCGAGCTGGAGTTCGACGGTGTCCATCGACTCAACGGTGATCTCATCGACTACGACACCTGGCCGCTCTACGGGGCGCCGGAGGCCGAGGCGGAGATGGGCACGGGCCGCATGCGTTTCGGCAGTGGCGAAGACGTGGTGGAGGTCGACTTCGGCATCGATCCGGAGCTGCCCCTGATGCCGATGCGGGTCATCGGGTGAGGAGCGACCCATGCGGGATGTGAGCTTCGGCTTCTGCGTGCCCATCTTCGCCATGCCTGGTGGGGGGCTGTTCCGCACGCCCGGGTACGAGCGCCTCGACGCGAAGCGGACCTTCGACATGGCGGTTGCCGCCGACGAACTGGGCTATGACTCACTGTGGGTCGCCGATCACCTGTTCCTCGGTCGGGACGACGCCATTTTAGAAGGCTGGACGACGCTGTCGGCCCTTGCGGGCGCGACAAAACGGGCGAAGCTGGGCATGATCCACATGGCGCATTTTCTGCGGCACGCGTCGATGACGGCGAAGATGACGGCAACGCTCGATCAGCTGTCCGGCGGGCGGTTGATTCACTTCGTCGACGGCGGCAATCGCGCCGAGGAGTACGAAGCCTATGGACTGCCGTGGGCGGAGCCCATCGAGAGCCGTGTCGAGCATCTGGTCGAAGAGCTGCAGCTGACCGTGGCGTTGTGGACCCGGGAGGGTCCAGTCGATTACACCGGCAAGTACCATCGACTCAAGGGAGCGCGCTGTACACCGCGTCCTGTGCAGCAGCCCCATCCGCCTATCTGGCTCGGCGAACCGAATCCGGCCATGCTCGATGCCGTCGCCCGCTACGCCCAGGGCTGGAACAGTGTGCCGGTTTCGGTGGAGGAGATGCGCCGCCGGCTGCAGGCACTGGCAGCCGCCTGCGCCAAAGTGGGTCGGCCAGACGACGAGATCGAGAAGAGTCTGGAGATGCAGATCCTCGTCGCCGATGACATGGAAGGCGTGCGTGCGAAGCTGCGTGCCATGCTGGCGCTGAATCCGCCGGCGTCGGTCGATCCACAGATGGAACGGTTTCTGTCGGGCGAGACGGACACGCCACCGGAGGCGCTGACACAGATGACGCTGGTGGGTACTCCGGAGAAGGTATCGGAACAGGTGCAGGCCTATGTCGACATCGGCGTGTCCCACCTCCTGCTGTGGTTCCTGGACGCGCCAGACGACGCGGGATTGCGGCTGTTCATCGACGCGGTGGCGCCGCGCTGGCGGTGAAGAACTCTAGCTCTTCGCCTTGTAGCGTACGTCAGCTATCCCATCAAAGTCACCATCCTGTGTCCAGAATGTTGCCTCCCAGACTCGAGCAGTTGCCAGCATCACGCTATCTGCCAGAGGCAGTCCATGGGTGATACTGAGTCTGACCGCTCTCAGCGAGAGCGACGTCGAGAGATCGACGACTCTGCCCTGTTGCATGGCGGCGACGGCCTGAAGTGCGAGGTCTTCGCTCCTCTGTTGCAGGATCCGTTTGAAGACCTCGTAGACACTGAGTGACGGGACGACCAACTCCGCCACGTTCTCGATCGCTGGGGCGAAGAAAGCCGCGTTCGTCTCGTCGGCCAGGTACTCGAGCCAACCAGATGAATCGACGACGTTCACAGGCGGTCGCCCTCACGAGGTATATCTGTGTCCAGCCCTGCCAGCATTCCCCTCATTTCGGCGATGGGCCGAATAGGAATCAGCTCGATCCGATTCTCAAAAGCGATGGCCTGGACCTTCTGCCCCGGGGACAGTTGCAGGCTCTCCCTGATGGCCTTCGGTATCACGACCTGGTATTTGGGCGAAACTGTCACTGTAGTCATACGAGTATCCTATCGATAGCAGTATTGTCATACCACAACTGTATCGATCTGTCCACCAGAAGTCAATCACCTACGGCTTCGGACGAGTGCCGTACCGAGCGTTGGGGGCCTCCAGGATCTCGCGCTGGCGCTGGCTCAGTCCGGCGTACTGGCTGGCGTCGAAGTAGCCGGCCGCCCACGACACCGGATGGGGGCTGTACTTGAAGAACAGGGTGCGGCGTTCACCCGCACCCGTCCACGGCAGGGCGCCGTGGGTGAGAGCTTCGGTGAAGATGACAGCAGTACCCGCCGGTCCGGTGACACGACGTACGCAGGGCTGCAGCCCCTCGTCCATGTTCCGCCATTCCGCAGGAAAACCGAAGTTGCTCTTGTGTGACCCGGGGACACAGCCGGTACCGCCGTCCTCGGGGCCCACATCGGCCAGATTGTAGGCGACCACGGTGAGACCATTGTAAAAACGACCATTCTCGCAGCGATAGTACATCGAAGGGTTGAAGGGTGCGGCACCGCCGTGCAGATTGGCGCCGATGGGGCTGGTACCCGCCCGAATTACATCGAGATAAACGTGGTCGAGACGGAATTTTTTTTCCAGCATCAGCTCGAGGTAGGGCACGACGGGCCCATTGTCGATCAAATCGAGAAAGGGCTGGCCCCAGTCCAACAGACCGCCAAAGCGCTGGGTGCTCATATTATCCTCGCTCTCGGCGGCGATATGCTCGTCGAGAATGCGGTTGAGTTCAGTGATCTGGCTGCGATCAAGGGCGTTTTCGACCGCGATATAGCCCTGTAAATCGAAGAGATACTTTTCGTTTTCGGTCATGCTGGTCCATTCTCCCGGATTGAGTTGTTCCGTTTTTCAGACAATATAGGCGATTGGTTGCCCGACGCCGAATGGCCTATTATAATTCGAGCTACCAATAGGCCGACGCGCCGAGGAGGCGAAATGACCGC
Source organism: Gemmatimonadaceae bacterium (assembly GCA_002726335.1). Next base: position 869 of record PBSR01000007.1, on the reverse strand, counting down.
GACGACAGATGCACCCGAATCCACCCTTCACCCCATATCCGAATACGAGAAATTCATCTTCGACCTGAAGGGATTTCTCGTTATACCCAACGTACTCACCGAGACAGAAATTCAAACAGTCCGTGCCCATATGGAGGCCTACGTACGCGATGCCGAGAATCTCCCCGAGCACCACCGCGCCCCAATCGCCGGCCCGGCCGAGTTTTTGATCGACCACCCGCGCGTCATGGGCATTCTGCAGGAGGTGATCGACTCCGATCCCGAGCGCATCCGCCTCGAAAGCGTCTTCATCTCCAACCGCTCGGTCGAGGATACCAAGGACCCCTGGCGCCCCCACGCCGGCGGCACCAACCTCCACCCTTCGATGTCCTACCGCTTTCACAACGGCCGCATCTACAGCGGCATGACCCGCATCGTCTGGGAGCTCAACGAAGTGGTAAAGGGACAGGGTGGCACCTGTTTGGTGCCCGGCTCACATAAGGCCAATATGACCTCGGCACAGGAAGGAACGTGGCCCGCAACAGCCGACGAACCCGACTCCGGCATCTGGGAAACTTATGGATGCCCAGCAGGCAGCCTCATCGTGTTCTCAGAAGGGGTGCGGCACACCGGCGCGGCCTGGACCCACCCAGATAATCCGCGCAACGCCATTCTCATCGCCTACAACCACGTAACGGCGCGCTTCCACGAGCCCAAACCCTGTATGAATCCGACCGTAATCGGCGGCCTGTCCACAAAGCGGCAGGGCTTTTTCCGCGATGTCTGGATCCTGGGCAACAAGCGGGGCTGAGCAAGTAGATATGATCAGCGCGGAAGAACTGGATATTTTTGCAACGCAGGGCGCGGTCACCATCGACACCCCGCTGACG
>PBSR01000006.1 GCA_002726335.1 Gemmatimonadaceae bacterium | reverse complement strand
CCATTCACCTGGACCGCCACTGCAGATTCGATCCTCGCCAAGGTTAAGAGACTTTGTGAGCGAATCTCTGAGACACGACACTAGCCACATCTCCACATAGGTCGTAAGCACTACAAGCTCGCACACTCTCCCCGCACTCACAACAGACAGTCTGCTGGAGACCCCATGATCCTGATCGACGCCCACCTCGACCTGTCGATGAATGCCCTCAACTGGGACCGCGATCTCGAGCTCGATGTCCATGAGCTGCGTCGGCTCGAAGCCGACATGACCCAGAAAGGCCGCGCCCGCGGCACCACGACCTTACCCGAGATGCGCAAGGGTGAGGTCGCCCTGTCGCTGGCTACCGTCATCTGTCGCGTCGCCTGGCCCGGATCGCCAGCCACCGGCGCCGCCAACCAGGCCATCGCCTACGGCAAGGCTCAGGGCCAGCTGGCCTACTACCGCGTTCTCGAATCCCAGGGCAAGCTGCGACAGGTGCACGATCGGGCCGGTCTGGCTGCCCACATGAAGGCCTGGCGGGAAGATCCGGAGGCCACGCCCCTCGGCTACATCCTCAGCATGGAGGGGGCCGACCCCATCGTCGACGCCGAACAGGTGGCTTCCTGGTGGGAGGACGGGCTGCGAGTGGTCGGCCTGTCGCACTACGGCTTCTCCGCCTATGCCTTCGGCACCGACACCGAGGGCGGTCTCACCGAACGGGGTCGCCCCCTTTTGGCCGCCATGGCCGACGCCGGCATGATCGTCGACCTCACCCACCTGGCTGACACCGCCTTCTTCGAAACACTGGAGGTTTTCTCCGGGCCGGTGCTGGCCAGCCACAACAACTGCCGGGCCCTGGTTCCCGGCTGCCGGCAGTTCACCGACGAACAGATCAAGGCCATCATCGAACGCGGGGGCATCATCGGTGCCGCCCTCGATGCCTGGATGATCTACCCGGGATGGATCAAGGACGAGACGCAACCCGAAGTCATTTCCCTGGATGATCTCGTCGACCATATCGTCCATATCTGCGACCTGGCGGGGAACGCCGACCACGTCGGCGTCGGCAGCGACCTCGACGGTGGCTACGGCAACGAGCAGACACCCCACGACTGTGGCACCATCGCCGATCTGCAGAAACTGGCCCCCCTGCTGTCAGCCCGAGGCTTCAGCGACGAGGACGTGGCGCGCTTCATGCACGGCAACTGGGAGCGATTCTTTCTCGAACACCTGCCCGCCTGATCAGAGGCGGTCTAGCTGATCGATTGCGTCCAGCAGACTCAGGCCTGTGTGGTACCCGGGGTCGGCGTCAGCTGTCGCCGGAATGGCGGCCACTGGCAGACCACATTCGTCCCGCGTCTGATATGCCATCAGATGCAGATCGGGCCGGATGAATTCACGGAAGGCATTGTGGCAGTCGCGCAGGATCTGCAGACACTGGGCCCGTTCCGCCTCTGACTCGGCTGCATGCAGGCAGAAAGCGGCGGCGCGGATCGTCTCCGGCAGGTTCCACCAGGGCATGTCCGTGTTCAGCTGGCGCCGCGTGACCAGGTCGAAGGCCTTGGAGATTCCCTGCGGCCCGGGCAGGTAGCCATTGCGAAAGTTGCGCTGGAGAAGCGGGTTCATCTTCGCCTTGGCTGCTGCCAGGCGTTGATGCTGTGCTGTCGTGGCCACCGGGTCGGCGGCCAGGATAAACTTCATCGCCAGGCCGACGAACTCCAGCGAGTGCCCCGGATCGGACAGGATCACCCCGTCTGGCTCGACGTACGGCTGACCTTCATCGTCGACGGCTTCCCAGAAGTCACCGTGCTGGAGATGTGACCAGCGATGATCGAGGTTGGCGTGGTTCGTCAGCTCGTAATCGATCAGCCTCAGACCCCCATTGACGGCACCCTCTTCCGCCGCGCTCACCAGCATGGCCCACGCCCCCAACTGGATCATGGCCGCCCCGTGTGTGTGATAACCGGCGCGTGGCTCGGCGCGGTTTTTCGGATCCAGCGAGATCTGATCTGAGCGAAAGGTGCGGGCGTGGATGGTGTCGTCCACGGCGTGGATGTAGGTCAGCGCTTCGGCCCGGGCCTCACCGTCACCCAGCCAGTCGGCGGCGGCGAACATGCCCTTGGCGCAGAACAGGTCGCTGAACCCGTAGGCAGAATCGGGCGCCAGGGAGAAGGACACCGGGCGACTTTCGTCATCGAGCCGGAAGGGTTCTCCTGCGGTTGTCATGAAGAAGGACAGATGACCCGCGTTCCGGGCTCGCATGTGGCGCAGCTGCGCCAGCACACCTGCGGCCAGTGGGCGAATCCGCGCCACAAGATCGGCCTCTTCCCCGCGTTTCTCCCACCATCGTGCGTGCCCTGCCAGTGCCTCCAGACCCCGACCCTGGATCCAGCCATAGATGGCATCACGACCGCGAATCGGATCGTCGGGCGCAAAGTCCCTGCCCGTGATCAGGTCGAGTTTGGTGTCGACGAAGGGGTAGTCGGCGCGGGCCTCACTGCGATCGACAATGGCGGTCATCATCGTCGACGCGATGGCGGCGTAGTCGGCGGCGGCGGCCCGCAGATGCGTCGAGGTCGGGGTTTCGGGCAGTCGGACGTTCTGGTACGCCCGTCGGTTGTCGTTGCGGCTGTTCACGGCCTGGCACCACCTTTACGGACAACGGGAAGGAAATCCATGGCTCAGGTGAAGGTATACGGTATCCGCGGACATCTCGACAAGGTCCGCGCGGAGCTGTCGGCGACGATCCACGACTGCGTCGTCGAGGCCCTGCAGTTTCCCCGCGACAAACGGGCGCATCGCTTCTTCCACATGGACGCCGAGGACATGCTCTACCCGGAGGGGCGATCCAACGCCTATACCATCGTCGGGGTCGCGATGATCGAAGGGCGTTCGGTGGAAGCGAAGAAGCAGCTGATCCGCCTTCTGTTCGAGCGCGTACCTGAGAAAGTCGGCATCTCGACGACCGATCTGGAGATCTGCATTCAGGAGAGCCCGGCTCACAACTGGGGCTTCCGCGGTCAGCTCGGCGATGAGATCCAGCTCGAGTACCGGGTGGACGTGTGAGCCGCATCCGGCAGTTTGAGGAGGCGGGCCTGGCTGGCATGCCAGCGCTGCGCGCCGACCACTACGACGGCTGGCTGCTCCGCTTCGGTGAGGGGTACAGCCGACGCAGCAACTCTGTGGCAACGTTGTATCCGTCGACTATCGATGTGGCAGAGAAGATCCGCTACTGCGAGTCAGCCTACGCTGCGGCCGGACTGCCCTGCATCTTCAAGCTCACCGACGCCAGCACACCGGACGGACTGGATGACGTACTGACTGCTCGTGGCTACAGCAGGGAGGCCGACACCTTCGTCCGCGCCCGCAGCATCGACGCCGGTCTGACCCGGCCGACACGGGTGGAACTGCTCGACTCACCCGGGGGCGACTGGCTCGAGACCCGGATGCAGATCGATGACGAGGCGGCCGAGGGCGAAGACGAGATCCTGGGGCGACTGCTGGCTGCGACGCCGACGCCGGCCGTGTATGCGCTGATCCGCCACGGCGGCAGGGGAGTCGCCTGTGCCCGGGCGACGGTTTCCGGCGGCCTGGTGGGACTCTACGGTCTGCAGGTCGCACCCGAGCACCGACGCCAGGGGCTGGCGACGGACCTGACGCAGGCCCGCTTGTGGTGGGCGAGCACGCAGGGCGCCCACCGGGCCTTCCTGCAGGTGATGGCGAACAACCCGGGGTCGCAGGCGCTGCAGGAGAGGCTGGGGTTTGTTGAGGTGTATCGCTACTGGTACCGCCTGCAGCCTTGAGGATCCCAACGGACGACTACCAGCGGTAGAGCTGCGTCCCTCGCCGCGCCACCTGGGCCAGCCTCCACGCCGCAAGCCACTCCTGGCGGTCGGTGACGACCAACGCTGGTGTCTCCTCGCTGCGTACGAGCATGCCCGGCAGCTGCGGTCGGCCGTTCGGCATCCGCGCGTCGTTCCAGCGCAGATCCATGCTCCAGCGGATGCCCTCCGAACGGTTGCGTTCACTGCCGTGAGGCGTACGACAGTGCAGTAGGATCAGGCCGCCGCGCTGCACTGGCACGGTCACCGGTTCGGTGTCGAGCAGTTCTTCGGGGGCAACCGTGTAGGAGCCGCCTTCTCCGACTGGCGGCCGCACGTGGTGGCGCAGCGGCTCGTTGTGACATCCCGGGATGATGCGCAGTGTACCGTTCCCGGCGTCGGCATCGACCAGCGGAATCCAACTGGTCACCACCAGCGTCTCGTCGGCCTCGGGCAGCAGCACCGCCAGGTCCTGGTGCCAGGCGGTGGAGCGGGCCCACTCGCTCTGTGACAGGCCACCGGCGTAGTCGTCGGTGGCCGGCAGCTTGGCGCGGATGTGCTGACAGGAGTTGGCGTAGATCTCGGGTCCGACGAGAGAGCCCACGATGTCGAGCAGACGCTCGTTGTGCAGAAAGTCGAAGATGGCCGGGCCCAGATTGGCGGGGAAGTTGATTCCCGCCGCGGCGCTGGCATCGGCGCGCGCCAGCGGAATCAACCGTCGATCAAAGGGCAGTTCGGCGTAGTCGCGATCGACGACCCAGTCGACCAGCAGTCGCCCGGCGGCACGATCGATGATCTCTTCCAGCTCGGCCTGCACCGGGTCGAGATCCGCAGCGCCGAGGGCGTCCGGTAGATGCAGGTATCCCTCACGGTGGAAGAGCTCGATCTGGTCTGTTGTGAGGCCGGCCATCGGCTGCCGCTGTTCAGGCCTTCGTGATCTTGTCGTCCACGTGAATCGTGCCGGCCTGCACGACCTTCGTGTTGATCCCGCGCAGACACATGTTCTTGCCCACCGGTGAATTGACCCAGTTCATCGCATCCAGGCCGAAGCGCTCGACAAACTTCTTGCACCCCGGGTGGGGTTCGGCAGTGACCTCGAGCACGGCCGAGCCGATGGCCAGACGCGAACCGATGGGCAGATTGTCCCGCCCGATGTCGAGGTCGACGTACAGCTGATCGCCCGCCAGCGGCGCCCGTTCACGGGAGCCGGCGATGTGTTCGGCAGCGCGCACGTTCATCACCGTCACCTGGGCGTCCAGCTTCGGCTCGCGGGGCGGATCGGACTGCTCACCCCGGGTGCCCCAGTTGTCCCCCACCAGGCCCTGCTCCAGATCGAGCTCTCCCTCTTGCGACAGCTGACGCTCACCGATGGCGGGACGGGTGGCGATGATCTGCAGAGCACCGCCCTCTGCCGGCGACTGCCGGATGAGTTCCAGTCCAGCGTCCAGTTCTTCCGTGCTCAGATGTCGTGCCTCTGTCATGCTGTCTCCTGTCTGCTGTTTGAGTGATGGACCACGGCACCTATCTCTCCATCGACGCCACTCTGGCGCCTAGAGCGATCAGCAGGGCTCCCAGTATGCGATTCACGGTCTTCTGGAACCGCTCGATGAGCTCGCGAATGATGGGCCGATCCAGAGTGTAGACGAAGAACAGCCAGAACGAGGCGCTCACCAGCAACATGCACAGAACCAGTACCGACGTGGCCCTCGCGGATGTCTCGGGCGTGATGACGGTGGTGAACACTCCGAGGTAGAACAGCGTGCCCTTCTGATTGAAGATATTGTTCAGAAAGCCCTGGGCGAGCCAGGCTCTGTTGCCCCCTCTGGTTTCAGGGGCAGGTGTGTCGGGTTGTGTACTGCCCGAACGAAAGCTGGTGATTCCCAGATAGATGAGATACGCGGCTCCGGCGTACTTGAGAGTGGTGAAAGCCAGAATACTCTGTGAGATGAGCCAGCCGATGCCGATCACGCAATAGGAGATGTGGACCAGGTTGCCGGCCAGAACACCCAGCGACGTGTGCAGGCCGGCGAGGCGTCCGCCCACGATGGTATTGCGCAACACGATGACCATATCGGGTCCCGGCGTCACCATGGCGAAGAAGGTGACACCAAGGATGACGAGAATCTGTTCTGCCACTTTTGTTGCACCTCGTTCCCGGGTCCAGTTCGACCGGTGTAACTTCCGGTGGAAGACAGCGTCCAAGATAGTTCAGGGCCAGCTATCCGGCTTGACCGGGCCTTCGCTTGCGAAGGCGTCTGCGGGCCTGGACACACCGTCATCACTGATCACGTGATCAGGCCCGCCCACGCCTATGTCTACTCCATCTGGTGACCATCGACCCAACTCCGGCCTGCGTGAGGGCGACATCTCCCACGCGGAGGTGAATGAGGTTCTCCGCCGGCTGCCGAAGACGATCATCTTCGGCCAGCAGAACCGCCTGCGCGACGGCGTGCTGATGGAGGAGGACGAGCGTCTCGACCGCTTCCACGCCGGCCACGACCTGGTGCGCTTCTTCTACGGTGGCGTCCGCCAGTTGCCCGATTACCTCACCGACGCGCTGCTGGCGGCAGGTGTCAGTATCACCCTGGTGAAGAGCGACGACCTGCTCGTCTTCCACGATTGCCGCCGGCACCAGTCCTTCCACACCGGCCGCACGCGCAAGACGATCTACATGCCACAGCTCGCCGTGCAGGAGGCCAGCCAGAAGGGCTACGACTACTGGGCCATCTCCGAGGTCATCATCGAGGAGTCCTGGTCCCTGCTCGATTACCTGCTCATCCTCGAGCTCGTCCGCCACTGCCAGCAGCACCTGCACGAGCATTTCACCCTTGGTCATGCCTTCGTGCGGGGCACGCTGGAAGGCCTCAACCGCCACCGTAAGGTCAACGAGAACACCCAGGACAACGAGTTCCAGACCTTCTTCGACCACTACAAGGCGGATCTGTTCCGCTTCGATCGCGGCCTTCTCGAGTGCGATCCCTACGACCTGACAGACGAGATCTTCGACGAGGGCCAGGAGCGTACGTGGGCGAGCAACAAGCTCTACGACATCACCGAGGCCTTCAGTTATCCGACCTTCTACAGCGTCGACCGCGACATCGTCCACCCTGCCGCTCTCCGCATCGCCGAGGCGCGCGGCCAGTCGGTGGCCCCGGAGAGTATCGACCACCTGCTCCACGACCTGGGAGACGCCGCCCGCTTCGGCCCCGGGGCACAGATCAAGTCCGATGAGCTGATGGACAGGCTCATCGAGCGCGGTGAACCCGGGATCAGGGGATATTTGAGTCTGGGCTGGGATGACGGACGCTACTACGGTGGCGGCTTCTATCCCACCGTCGAGTTCAAGCGCAAGCTGCAGGCACTGTCCAGTGGTGCCCCCGAGGGGATGCCGGGCAGCATCTCACAGGACTTCGATCTCCTCCTCGACCCCGGTGAGCTGCAGGAGCTGAACCGCGCCTACCAGCGGTTCAACGCCCTTCCCTTCCGCCTCAAGAAGTTCACCGTCCTGCGTCTCGTCGTGCTGTCCGGCACCAGAGACCAGCAGCAGCTGATCTTCGAGGTCGAGAACGCCCTGTTGTACACGAAGCAGGATGATGAGCTGCTCAAAGGCATGGCCTTTCTGCTGTTCCGCGACTACCTGAGCATGGATCCGGCGCAGGCTGACTTCGAGACCCACTTCATGGGCAACATCCTGCGCAAGCTCGACCGGCATTCTCTCTACCACACCGAGATCCTCGCCCAGCTGCGAGCCCTTCTGGGAAACGAGGACATCCTCTTCAAGGAGAATCTGCGCGAACGCGTCGAAGAGCTGCGCCACTGGATCCCGGATGACCCGGCGCGCCAGTCATTTGATCCCCAGCGGGTGCGGGCTCGCGTGAAGCAACTGGACGATCTGCGGGCCCACGATCCGGACCATCCCGACCTGCTGGCGCTGCTGGCCGGAGCCTTCCTGCGCCTGGACCGCTGCGAGCGCTACGACGACATGGTGGCTAAGGTGAAGGCCATGGGCGAGGCGGCCAGGCCGGTCTGCGAGGAGATCGTCGGACAGATCGCGGCCCTGGACATCACGCGGGACACGATCAGAAGCTCCGCGGTACGGCTGCTGCGGGAGTGGGACGAAGAAGAACACGAAACCGATGACGGATCAGGTGAACCCGATACCGAGCAGGAACCGTTGCTGCTGAGTTTTCACCGGATCATCGGGGTTCCCCTGATCGATCTACACGACCAGGCGATCTACTGGTACATGCGCCAGGGCCGAAAGACCGAAGAGGATGTCCGCCGTGGCCTGCAGGACACCGGGATCGAGATCCCGCCACGGAACCGCGCCGTGCTGCGTCTGCTGTTCGAGGGACCACACACGATCGAGGGATTCACGAAGTGATTCGGCCGCGTCAGGCGCCGCCACCCCGGGGTACTCGTGGAGAATCGCGCAGCGATTCGGCCGCGGCGCTTGGCCAACCGTCATCAGTGACCATGCGTCAGGCGCCGCCGCCGAGAGCCGTCGCCAGTTGCCTGGCAACAACACGATGGCCCTCGTCGGTGAAGTGGCCGAAGCCGTTGCGGTAATAGCCGTCCCCGTTCAGGCGGGCCTGCACAAAGGCTTCGCGCGGGTAGAGATACTCGATTCCCTGCTGTGTCAGGATCTGCAGCACCCCTGACTCGATGGCCACCCTTTCCGCCTCCAGTCTCAGCGCCGGCGTTCCGTCCCGCGCGGCCCGGGCGGCATTGACGAGATGGTGCACGTGGAAGGGGTCGGGGATGACGAGCACGAAGAACGGCACATGGCGGTCCCGCAGGTCGGTGGCGATTTGCTGCAGCAGATGCGTCGCCACGGTCAGCATCTCCTGTGTGCGGCCGCCAGCATCACTCTCCATGTCAGGTGTGCTCACCATGCCGGCGCCCCGTGCAAGCTGCATGGCGCTGCCGCTGGTCTTGATCACACGCATCCACAGGAAGCGGACGAGCACCGANCGNGCCAGCACNTTGTCACGCANCCAGATCCGNGCNNCCGCCNCCGGCNCCGGCAGGTNGNCGANNTCNCCNNCNGNCANATGNAANCGNGGCACCGCCGGNGANGCCACNGNNGTGAAGTTGTCGTGCAGATCATTGCCGAGAAACAGACACAGCACGACGGCATCCGGGTTCCACTCCGCCAGCCGCTCGCGGACATGGAGAGCGTAGACGCCGAGTCCGTACCCATGCACGCCCTGGTTGACCGCTTCGACCGAATAACCCTCAGTACGGGCGCGATTCGTCAGCCGTCGTGCCACGCTCTGGGAAAAGCTGGCATCGATGTCGACCTGGTACGCCTCCAGAAAGGAATCACCGACGAACACGATTCTCCGCGTCTTCGGCCGCACGTCACGCGTGCGCTCGTGATCGTGGAAGCCCTCCGCGTTCAAGCTCACAGTACGCGGCTGCCCGGCCATCTCCCGGGTCCACACCGTCTCACTGTGCGGCCGTCCCCGGAAGCCGAGCAAGGGATCGTGCGTGATGGTGACACGCTCCACCGTCCAGGTCAGGCGCAGCAGCAGTTCCGCCACCCCGAGAGCGATCAGCGTCGCTGCCGTTGCCAGTGCCAGGTTGACCGTCCAGCGACGCGCACCTGTTGTCATCGCAGCAACGCCAGGCGTGTCACCCGTCGCGATGACGGCGACTGCAGAACTGCCAGATAGACTCCGGACGCCACCTCCCGTCCAGCATCATCCCGGCCATCCCAGAAGCGCTGACCGGGTCCGGCGGCGACGAGCCCCAACTGTCGCACGCTGCGGCCCAGTGTATCGTAGATCTGCAGTCGGCCGTGCTCCGTTACAGACAGATCGAGAGTCACGCTGGCGTTGNAGGGATTGGGGTAGGCCGTCATGGTGGGGGTGACCGGTACCGCCGACTCGTGTCCCGTGACCGCAGTCGGTGGTCCTTTGATGGGCAGGGTCCAGGTGTCGGCCACATGGCCGCCTTCCGGTGTCGTACCGCCGAACAGGACCAGCCGTGACTGCACCGGCACGAAAACGAGCACGGCCCCGTCGCGCGGCGGCGGACCCGTCGTCGTCTGTGTCGACCAGGTCTCTGTCCGCATGTCCAATGCCCACAGATCGCCGCTGCGGGTGCCGTCAGTCTGTTCACCACCGAAGACGAAGAACCTGTCCCCGACTGAATCATAACTCACGGCGGGAAACTTGCGGTCCGTCGTCAGGTCCAGCGCCCAGGCGTCGTGCAGGGCATCGCTTCCCCGTTGCCCCCCAAACATGATCATGCGCCGCTGGCGCGGATCATAGGCTGCCGCGTGCAGGCAGCGTTCGCCCGGCTGCGGTGATGCGGCCGTCACATCCCGCCAGGTGCGTGCCACCGGATCGAAGCGCCACGTGTCGTCGAAGCGACCCTGCGTCGTGAAACCGGCAAAGGTGACCAGGCTGCCAGCCACCGGGTCGAACACGGCTGCCGTGCCGTAGCGCTCGACGGGGGCCTGGTTCGTGGGGGTCAGCTCCGTCCAGCGGCTGGTCTCCAGATCGAGAGCCCAGACATCGTTCAGCAAAGTCGATCCCGACGCGTCTACACTGCGACCCGACCACACGAGCATTCGGTGGCCCGGCGGATCGTAGACGGCGTTGTGCGAAAACCGCGGTGTCGGACCATCGCCTTCGATGGCGATCTGCCGCCACGTGTCCTGCTCCAGATCGAAGGCCCAGACGTCGCCCAGGTCACCCGAGGATCCGCGCCCCCCGAACAGGAGGATGCGATCCCCCACCGGGTCGAGGATGGCGGCGGCGGTGCGGCGCGCCGATGGTCCGGTAGCATCGAGTTGAGCCCATTCCTGTGCCAGGACAGGTGGTACGACGAACAGCAGGAAAAGACTCAGACAAGTTGTGACGAGACCCATCAGCTCTCCTTCCGCGTGGCGAGACCGGCGCCGGCGAGGGCGCACATGATCGGCATGATGGGATGGCGGAACCGACTCAGGCTCTGCGGCCCGCCGGTGGCAAACCACAGGTAGCCGGCCAGCAACAGGCATACGGCCCAGGCACGGCGGGATCGCGGCTCGGCGATGATGACCCCGCGCATGGTGAGCAGGTAGACGGCCACGAGGAAGGCGCCGAACAGCACCTCGGTGAGCAGCAGGCCCGGACGTTCCTGCAGCACAAATCCGAGTGTTGCCCAGAGCCCTTCATCGACGACACGACCCAGAAGCCCACCGTGCGTCGGGTAGGCGCCGAGCAGTCTCAGGTACTCCACCCCCCCCGGGTCGACGGCGACCCGAGCCATACCGCGGGCGTGAATGCCGAGATAGGTCAGCGGATGCTCGAAGATGCGGGCCAGACCCTCCCTTCCCATGAACTGGAACCGACGACCCGGTGACCACGATCGTTGTTCGGGATTGGCTTCGAGATAGACCTCGAGATCGCGATAGCCCAGAGTTGCCTGGCGCTCGTAGAACGGGATCCCCATCGCGGCGGCCTCCGTCGCCGCCCCCTGATAAAAGTACCCGTTGACGTCGACGATGGCCGACAGCCCTCCATAGTCGGCGACCACAGCATTGCGGCCCTGCCAGGCCAGCAGGGGGACGATGGCCGTCACCGTCAACAACAGCACCGGTCGCCAGCGCGTCCTCGGCGGCGCTGAGCGACGCATCGCAAACCAGGCGCCGCTCAGACCAACCACCAACGCCACTGGGTAGGCGACGGGCTTGACCATGGCCGCCCCGCTGAGCAGCAGACCGGCTCCCGCGGCCGTCGCCACGAGGGGCTGGAAGGGATCGTCCCGTCGACCGGCGAGGCGGGTCAGCAGCAGCAGGGCCCAGGTGAGGCAGGCGGTGAACAGCGTTTCGCTCAGCAGCTTCGAGGCGTAGAGCACCGACAACGGCTCGAGTGCATAGATGGCCGCCGCCGCCACGGCGGCCCGGCGGTGGTACAGTTCGAGGGCCAGCCCGTACACCGCAATCACCGTGAGCCCCGCCAGCATGGCCTGCAGAAAGATGGTGACCCCTTCGACGCGATCGACCATCAGGCCCGGTATCAGCAACAGGGAATAGCCCGGTGTACGTACGATCTCCGGTTTGCCTGCACGGGTGTACGTGCCATCGCTCAGCAGTTCGCTGGCTGGCTCCAGATACCCGGAGGTGTCCGGCGCGTGCAGCGTCTCGACTCCAGCCGTCGTCACCGCTGCAGCCGCCAGAGTGATGCGCACGATCAGGGCGGCGGCGGCGATGGTCCACACCACTCTGTCGCGCGTCATGTCTGGTATCATTCGGCTGAATCTCTGGCGCAGCGGAAACCGACAGTGTAGTCGTATCGTTGTTGCGGGTCATACCCGAGGCGATTGGTGACGTGATGAATATGAGGGTTCTGATCGGCCATCGAGCCGCCGCGCAGAACCTTGAGGCCTTCGCCCTTGTTCTCGTTCTGCGGGTTGTGCACCACCGATCGATGGTAGTATCGGCGGTCGTACCAGTCCGCCATCCACTCCCAGAGGTTGCCGGACTGATCGAGGACGCCAAAGGGGCTGGCCCCCGACGGACGACTCCCCACGGGCCAGGTCATCTCATGGCCACAGCCGTCACCGCCATCGTCGATGATGGCGCGGTCGCAACTGGCTTCTTCGTCGCCCCACGGATAGAGGCGCCCATCGTCGCCGCGTGCCGCGTACTCCCACTCGGCCTCGGTGGGCAGGCGTTTGCCCGCCCAGGCGCAGAAGCTGCTGGCGTCGTACCAGCTGACGCCGTTGACGGGATGCGCGTCGCGTCCTGGCTGTCCCCAGTTGAGGTAGTGCCCTTCGGCCTCGATGCGGTAGGCGGCACTTCCCGAATGTGGTTCCAGGCACGACCCCTGCCGGACACACTCCCGGTATCCGGCCACTGTGACCTCGTGTCTGTCGATCTCGAAGGCGTCGATGAAAACCTCGTGTACGGGAGCTTCGTCCGAATCTCCGAGCCTGTATCCCATGTGGAATGAGCCGTTGGGAACCCTGACCATGTCGTCCCGGCCCGGAGGATCGCGGCGCGTCATCGTGTCGCCGTCGGCGACCATGGCCACTCGGTTGCGGGCCATCCAGTCAGAGTGAACCAGCGCCGCCCCTTCGGCCGGGACCCGGTCCCGGGATAGTGCCTTGCCGCCTGTGCCATCCGCATCAGCGGCGCAGCGGATGCCGACGTAGGGGACCCACCTCAAGGCCCGGAAGCCGAATCGATTGGCGGCGCGCAGATCGGGATCGGGATCGCTGTAGTACCAGGAGTTGCCCCGTACCGAACGCCATGCCCCCGGCCGGTCATTCGTCGGATTTTCCTCGGGCGCCCACCGGTAGTAATCTCGCTCAAAGGTATCCGACGTCCACTCCCAGACGTTGCCTGCCAGGTCGAGGTGCCCGTACGGGCCGGTCCCGTCAGGGCGTTCGCCCACCGGCGCCGTGCCGTCATGACCGCATCCCAGGCCGAGACCTGCCGCCATCATCACGGCGCGCTCACAGTCGCCGGCGCCGCCAGGTGGTGTCTTCCCCCACGGATACACCCGGCCCTCTGACCCACGGGCCGCCTTCTCCCACTCCGCTTCCGTGGGGAGGCGGAGCCCGGACCAGCCACAGTAGTCCACGGCGTCGTACCAGCTGACACAGTTGACCGGATGATCTGCGTCGTCCACTTCGTTGCACGTCGAGCCGGAAGCCGGTGCGGCACATCCTCCGCTACGGACACAGACGTCGTACTCGGCAACGGTCACCTCCCGCTCGGCCAGGTAAAACCCGGCGAGGTAGACGTCGTGGGGTGGGCGCTCATCGTCGTACCGTGTGCTGCCCATGGGGAATGAGCCCGCCGGCACGCCCCGCATCGTCACGGCCCCATCTTCGGGCAACGTCCTGGTGGCCACATCGGCCTGGACGACGATGTCCTGCATGTCCGACGCCTCCTGCAGCAGCACCTGCCGGGGGGCCGTGCCGGCCCCATCGATGCGAAGTTGGTACCCATCGTAGGATGTGATGCCCCTCGGCAACACGCCACCGACACGCCTCCCGGCCTTCGAGGTGACGCCGTCGAGCAGGGCGATCCGCGTCGTGGACGTCGATTCTGACGTTTGCAGCCGTACGACGTAGACTCCGGCTGCCGCCCCTCTGCCGGCCTCATCGCGACCATCCCATTCCGCCTCTCCGGGGCCGGTCGGCACGACCCCCTCCTGCAGCGTGCGCACCCGTTGTCCGGCAGTGTTGTAGACTGCCAGGTCGATGCGATCAATCTCCGGCAGATGGAAAGGGATCCGCACGCTTGGATTGAAGGGATTCGGATAGGCCGGTCCCAGAGACGACCGTGTCGGAGTGGACGGCGTCGACACGAAATCGCCCACCGCAGTCGGCACCGCTGGATCGAGTTCGAACCACCCCCGACGGTCCGTCCGTGTGCTGGACACCACCTCGTCTGACGGATCGACGAGTCGCACACGCGCTGAAGGTACCGGCTCGTTGTCACGGTCGAGCACGATGCGCCCGAGGAGGGGCTCGCCAGAGACGGCCGACGCGCAGAGAACCCAGATGAGAACCAGCGGAAACCCGGGAGCGAGTGCGGGCGTCAAACCAAGGATGAATTGCCCTGGCCGACACCCCGTCTGGCCGACGTTCGACGGCCGGTCTACCTTCCTACGGTTCATGTGCGGCAACATAAGCAGCCCGCCGGTCGCGCTACAAACAACCTGATGCCATCCCTCCTTCCCGCTCTCCTTCTCGGCGCACTCCTCTGTGCGACCCCCTCGGTTGCGGACGTACAAGTCCTGCACCAGGACGCAGACAGACTGCGACTGCTGGTTGAGGTGGACCCGGGGATCGCCGATGGTGGCGGTCCGGTCGCTGCCCCGGGCCTGCCCCGCGGAGTAGGTCCCGGCGGTGTCGATCTGCCGTACGTGGAACAGCTGATCGCCGTGCCGCCAGGAGCCCGGGTGAAGCTTGCAGTACGGGTGGAGACAACCCGGTTGTTCGCCGACACTTCTCTGCCGCCAGGCGATTCGCTGGCCACGCCGTTCCCGTCGACGGCTGCCGCAGAGTTCGCCCAGAGCGAACCTCTCGGCATTCTGCGCGGCGTCCCCACCCGGGCTCTGACGATCTACCCCTGGTCCTACGACACCGTGTCCCGCACCGTGCGCGTTCACACGCGGCTCGTCGTCGACGTACGCTTCGAGGGGGGCCTCTCCTCACGCTCGACGCGGGGACAGGACGCCGGGGACGTTCTCCACTCGGCGCTGCTCAACCCTCCTGATCACGGGGGCTGGTCCACGCCTCGACCGGCGCACAAAGCGGCCGCCAGCGGCTACGATCCCTCGCTGCCGTACGTGAAAGCCTTCGTGCGCGAGGATGGTGTGTACCGCATCACGCCGGAGTGGCTCACCAGCCTGGGCGTCGATCTGCGGGAGGTTGATCCCGCCTCCCTGTCGATGACGCATGCCGGGGAACCGGTGGTTCTGCTGGTCACCGGCACGGAGGATGGCCTCTTCGACGGTGACGACGAGCTGTTGTTCCACGGTCGCTTCCGCCGCGCCCCGTCGCCCACCGGCGAACGTGACCACGAGAACGAGTACGGGCCCACCGACACCTACTGGCTGACCTGGGGCGGCGACGAACCAGGCCTGCGCTATGTCGAACAGGATGCCGCCCCGGTCCATGGCTACGCTGACCAGGAGTGGTACGACCATACCGCTCACTTCGAAATCGACCGCACCTTCGACCAGCTCGCCTTCGCTCCCGACAGTCTCGCTGATCGCTGGTTCTGGCAACGGGAGCGACCGACCCGAATCCCCTACGCAGATCGGTTCGCAAGTCAGGAGTTCAGTGGTGACATCACCGCTCTCTGGGATGACGAGGTCTATGACGCCCGCGTCACCGTGGCGATTCAGGGGCGCACGGGGGAAGACTTCGGTGAACACCACACGGTCGTGAAGCTGAACAACGAAGACCTGGAAGAGGCGTATTGGGCCGGGCAGATATCTCACATCGTCGATGCCGTCGTGCCCTCGTCCCTGCTGAAGCCCAGCCGCAATCGGATCCTGTTGCAGGGCAAGGCCGACCGTATCAAAGTCGATGAGTTGTGGTTCAACTGGTTCCGCCTCGAGTACCGCCGCCGCTTCCACGCCTACCCCGGATTCCTCGACGCGACGGTGCCGCCGGCGGCAGCGGGCCACCGCATCACCGTGGCGGGTTTCACCGACGAGGATATCCTTCTTTTCGACGTCAACCATGGCCTCCTGCTCTTGGGCGGTACGGTCGACGTTTTCGCCGACAGCCTCTTCGACATCACCTTCGAAGACGCGCCGGCGACGACGGCCCGTTATGTCCTGGCAAACCGACAGTCGCTGCACACACCGACCGGCGAGCTCGACACACCGTCCGACTGGCGCACCGGCGCCCATGGGGCCGACTACGTCATCCTCTCCCACCCCGACCTGCTGGAGGCGGCCGAGCGGCTGGCCGCTCACCGACGCCGGGTCGATGGATTCAGCGTCGCCGTCGTCAACTCCCAGGACGTGTACGACGAGTTCACCGAGGGCCGCTTCGACCGGGAGGCGATCGCCGACTTCATCGGCCACATGTATGATGACTGGCTGCCTCGACCCGCCTACGTGCTGATCCTCGGCGACGCGACCTGGGATTACCGCGGCGTCTATACCGGACGCCGCCACCAGACATTGGTGCCGACCCAGTACTATCCGGCACGGCGCCGTGGGTATTCACCCTCCGACTTCCGCCTGGCTCTCGTCGACGGCGACGATCTGTTGCCCGATCTGTCCATCGGGCGCCTCGCCGTGGACTCGGCCGAAGAGGCGATGACCACGGTAGACAAGATCATCAGCTACGATCTGGCCCCCCCTAGCGGCGACTGGCGCGGGCGCTCCCTGTACGCGGCCAACTGGCACGCCAAGGATGAGTTCTCCGGCCCCCTCGATTCCCTCGCCGCGCACTACACTGAACCCATCGGACTGCAGTCGGTGAGCCTCTACGCGGCGGATGAAACGCCCCTGCCCAACGCCCTCGGCCGGCGTTTTGTCGAGGAGCTCAACCGTGGCGCCCTCATCGCCAACTTCTCCGGCCACGGCGCGGCCGGCACGCTGCAGTACCTGTTCTCCACCCAGTTCCCCGAGTGGGACTATCTGTCACAGGTACACAATGGCGGACGGTTGCCTTTCATGCTGGCACTCTCCTGCCTCAACGGCATGTTCGTCGATCCCCGCACCGAAGGTCTGAGCGAGTTGCTCACCGAGCTGCCCGACGGCGGTGCCATCGCTTACATCTCGGCAACGGCGATCTCTTTCACGTCACAGAACAACCTGCTCAGTGAGGGGATCTATCGACAGCTGTTCATCGAAGGCCAGAGCCGCTTCGGACCGGTCCTCGACGTGGCCAAAGCACGTGTCCTGGCGGCCCATCCCTCGTGGGTGGACGTGCCGCAGACCATGCAGCTGATGGGCGATCCGGCCCAGCGGCTGGCCCTGAGCGCCGGCCCCGACTACGCCGCCATCGATATAGAAGTGTCCACAGACCCCGTCATCCACGGCGACACCGTCCGCCTCACCGCCATCGTGCGCAACGAGACACGTCTCGGACAGCAGGGACCCGTGGTGGTCCTGATCGGCCGGACGGCCGACGGTTCCGTCGACACGCTGTTGCGACAGCTGCGTCCCCCCTTTGCCGGCATCGACTCCATCGCCATCGACTGGCCCGTCGATCGCCGCGGACGCTATGCGCTGTCTCTCAGCGTCGATGGCACCGACCTGGATATGAGCAACAACCATCTCGGTCTCGACCTCGACATTCTCGAAGCACCGGTGGCCGTGCCGTTCCTGCCGTCCGAGGGTGCGGCGCTGACCGATCTCACGGTGCACGCCCTCACCCAGGTACTCGCCGACGGTGGCGCGGGGACCGGTCGCACCGAGTTCGCCCTGTCTTCGGAGCCGTCCTTCTCGCCGGCTTCAACCCTGTTGTCTGATTCCGTCGAATCCTCGGCGGGAATGGCTACGTGGACCTTCACCGATGTACCGGCGGGCGTCCAGTCCGGCGCGTACCTGTTCTGGCGCGTCCGAGCCATCCGCGACGGCCTTACCAGCTCCTGGTCGGCAAGTCGCTCTGTGCGCCAGGCCGACTCCCCCGACAGCAGCAGCGGCTGGCAGCAGTCGGCCCGCGCCCTGCGGAACGGGCAGGTTGAGTTTCTCCACCTCGATGGCGACGCTCTCGTCGTCGCCCATGAGCCCCCGCCCTTTCGCCCGGAAAAGGCGACTCGCGACGACGGCTTCACCGTCCTCGACCTGCCGGGTGCCGGCGTGCTGGCCACCGATGGTGTCTATCTCTATGCCAAGCGCTGGTTCAACGATCCGTCCACCGTGTACGAGGGCACCGACTTCTTCGCCCGTATCGGTACCGGCTTCGGGGGGTCCATCCGGGGCGCCTACTACGGCGTCCTCGCCGACTCGACGACACCCGGTATCTCGGCCACCTTCCACAGCGACGGCTTCCTCTACTCGGAGTCCGGTCATCTCTTTGAGATAGAGCGCATCGACCCGACCACCGGTCGCCTCGACACCGTACAGATTCCCGATGGTCTGCTCGACTGGCGTACGGGCAAACCCGTCAGCGATCAGGAGAAGAGCTTCGGTCAGGTCCTACATGCCATGATCACCTCCGATGGCAGACAGGTCTACAACGTGTCGATGAGTTCTCCCGTGGGCATGCGGGTGGGCTGGGGGGTCCGGGTCTTCGACGTCGATGCCGACGGCTGGCGCCTGGCTCGTGAGTTCGTCATTCCACCCCCGGACATCGGTTTCACCTACATGTGGACGGATGGCATCGTCGCCGACGGGGAGCGTCTCTACCTGATCGAATTCGGCGGTGAGAGGCGGATCCGTGCCGTCAGCAGCGCCGACGGCACCCTTGTCGACGAGTGGACCTCCGATCAGGACGAGACCCGGATCATCAGCGGTCAGTACGATTGGACGAACGACCGGGTGTGGCTTGGTGACCTGCAGGGGTCCGGCCTGTTCCGCTACCGTCGTGCCGACGGACCCGGCGCGGGCATACTGACGAGCCCCGCCATCGGTCCGGCGTCGGCCTGGCGTTCGGCGCAGGTCGACGGCAACGGGATCTCCGTGGTGGTGCAGGCCGAGGGCGAAGGCGGGTGGAATGTGATGGCTGAGGGTGTCACGGAAAGTACCATCGACCTGTCCCACCTCGACCCGCGACTCCACCCCCGGCTGCGGCTGGTTGCCCGTGTCGACACGGTGGCTGGCTCTCGTCTGACAGGCTGGCGGGTCCAGCATACCCCGGCCAGTGATCTCGAGGTCGCTGCGGTGGAGGCTGAGGACACTGTTGTGCATGTCGCCGTGCGCAATCGGGGCCTGGGGCCCGCGGCGGCAGCGACGGTGGACCTGTTGACGAAGTCGGGCCGGCGGCTGGCGACGCAGCCGGTGGGTGAGTTGGCGGCCGGAGAGATCGGGACCGTGCGCTTCGACGGTCCTCCCGACGGCGTCACCGAACCTATGCGTGTGTGGGTGAAACCCGGCGGGTTTGACGCCGACGCCGACAACGACCTGGCCGACGTGCCGGTCGGCGTTGTACCCGGCCAGCGGCTTGTCTTTCGTAGCTGGCCCCAGGGTCAGCTGCTGCGCAGTGGCGACGCGGTGTCAGCGGGGCAGGCACTTCTGGTGGCTGGGGCGGGACCCGGTCAACTGTCTCTGCTCGTCGATGACGTACCTGTCGATGCCGACACGACCTGGCTGGAGGCGACGGGGCCGCGGGCGATCGTGCGCTTGCAGCCCGGTCGTCGTGAACTCGACGCACGACTTGTGAATGTGGGAGAGGCCGGGCAAAGCTCGACCATCACCCTCGAGGTCAGCGACCGGTTGCGGGTCACCAACGCTCTCATCGTGCCCAATCCCGTGCCTGCTGACGGCGCCCAGATCACCTGTTACCTGTCGAGACCCGCAGAACTGTCCACCGACATCTTCGGTCTCAGCGGCCGCCGCGTTCGCCGGCTCGGGCCGGTATCGTCAGCCGCAGGATTTGCCACCTTGTCATGGGATGGTCGAAGCGAGGACAGCGGCACGCTGGCTGCCGGCACCTACCTCTTCGTCGTCACCGCCCGCGCTGACGGTGAACTGGCTCAGCGCCGCGGCGCCCTCGTCGTCGCCCCATAAGCGGCAGCTCACCGGGCAGAACAAGAACGGGGACGGCTGCCGGAGCGGCCGTCCCCATTCCCCCGCCTCGGTGACGGGAATCGTCAGGTGACGCTCAGCCCGCCGCCTGACGAATCTGCTGAATCTTCTCGTCGCGCTCCGCGTAGATCTTGTCGCGAACCCCGTTCATCTCGTCCTGGAACTGACGCTGGTGCTCGGCGAAGGCCTGCGGGTCAGCCTCGGCTTCCAGCTTGGCCACACGCCCCTTGAGCACGATCTCCTGCTCCGCCCACTTGGCTTCGTACTCTTTGCGAACCTGATCGATGGCCTCCACCTGGTCAGGCGACAGCTTCGTATCCTTGTCGACGAGATCGTCGGTCTTTTCGAGAGCAAGTTCAAGAGCTGATTTCATCGTGCCTGTACCTGCCTCCATTACGTGATGCTGTCCCTGACGGAGAAACAAGCTAGTGACACCGGCTCCGGACTTCAAGGGACCAACGAAAGAAAAGGAGAACCACCATGAACCGATGGACCGTCTACCTTTCCGGTGAGATCCATAGCGACTGGCGTGAACGCGTCGTGCGTGGCGCCGCTGACGCTGATCTACCGGTGGACTTTACCTCTCCCGTGACCGATCACAGTGCCAGCGACGACTGCGGCGTCGCCATCCTCGGCGACGAGGACAGAGGGTTCTGGAAGGATCACAAGGGAGCTGGCGTCAACGCCATCCGCACACGGACGCTGCTGGGTGATGCCGACATTGTCGTCGTCCGCTTTGGCGACAAGTACCGTCAATGGAACGCCGCCTTCGAAGCCGGGCTGGCCAGCGCCCTGGACAAGCCGCTGATCACACTTCATGACGCCGACCTGACTCACGCCCTCAAGGAAGTCGACGCCGCGGCCAGCGCCGTGGCCGAAACACCGGAGCAGGTCGTCGAGGTGCTGCGCTACGTGATGACGGCCTAGTCTGCCGGTTTGCTGAAGGCGTCGGCGAAGATGAAGAAGTCGGAGAAGTCCACCATGCCGTCGTCATTCAGATCGAAGCGGGCGTCCTCTCCCGAGACGGACTGACCGAAGACATCGGCGAACTGGAAGAAGTCAGAGAAGTCGACGACGCCGTCACCGGAGAAGTCAGAGGCTTCTTCAGGAGCGACTGTGACGGTGTCACCCGGCGCGACTACCGTCGTGTCGCCGGGATCCGTCACCGTGCTGTCCACCGGCACGACCACCGTGTCACCGGGGTCCGTCACCGTCGTGTCACCGGGATCCACCACCGTGCTGTCCACCGGCACGACCACCGTGTCACCGGGATCGGTCACCGTCGTGTCCCCAGGATCTGTCACCGTGCTGTCCACCGGCACGACCACCGTATCACCGGGGTCCGTCACCGTCGTGTCTCCAGGATCCGTCACCGTGCTGTCCACCGGCACGACCACCGTGTCACCGGGATCGGTCACCGTCGTGTCGGAAGGTGTCGTCGTCGTATCCGTAGACCCGGTATCCGGTGACACTGTCGTCAACAGCAGATGGCCACTGCCGCTCAGCGACAACTGCCAGAGGGACGACTCGAGGCGCGTGGCCGTCGTCGAAAACCCGTCGAACTGGGCTGAAAGTACCGAGTCGATGCCGTTCAGGACGATGTCGTAACCTGTGTCTGCACCGCGCACGAAGCCGCCGACGCTGTCGGCTGCCACCGTGAGCAGTACGTCGACGGTGTCACTCGCCGAGAGTCGCACCGTGCCGCCGGCTCGCAGCCAGGTGCCATCCTGAATGCTCCAGGTGCGGATCGTGTCCCCTTCTGCTCGCAACCAGCCGAAGGCTGCGTCACTGCTCAACTCGGCGCCGGCGACACTGTCGACTGTGACGCTGTCGGCGCCGGCAGCCTTGGACCACGCGACTTCGTGGGCACCGTCCTGGCGCGAGACACCGATCGCCTGACCGCCCGTCGAGGTCGCCGTCGTCAGGGCCGGCTCTTCGCCCAACGTGGCCCGCGGAAACAGAACCGACAGAAACTCGGCTGTCGTGTCCGTCTCGGTGACCTGCAGAAAGGTGTGTGTCGGCTCCTCGAGGTAGTCGAAGGAGTGGATCGTGTCCTGTTCGGCGAAGGTGCGCCCCGTCTGTTGAGGCAGATAGGCGAGCAGCTCGGCGTTGGTGCGGGTCCAGCGGGCCAGCGAGCCGTCTCGGGAGTAGCTGCCACCGCTGGTGCCGCCGCCATGGCCGTGCAGACGCCATTCGTAGGCGCGGGCCGAATCGGAGCGTGCTTCATCGGCAATGACGAAATACTCCCGGTCAGCAAACAATACCCGCCGCCGGATCCGGGCCCCGAGGTACTCGGCCCGGACCTCGGCATAGTCCCCGGCGGCATGGGTCAGCGTGTCTTCGATGTAGGCGTCTTCACCACCGTCTACAGCGGCCCCGGCGATGCGATCCAGGGGTGGCCCCTGGCCGTCGACCATGATGAGGCTGTGGGCGTTTCCCCAGTTCACCTTGTCGTGGTTGGTGAAATTGATGTAACCGCCGTCGACAGCGAGCATCTCGCCGTGGGCATAAAGGATGAAGCTCGTTTCGTCCGCGTGCTCGTGGCCGAAGCCCTGCTCGCGTGTTCGTCCGTGCTCGCCGCGCAGCAGCAGGTAGGTGGCCTCCTCGCTCCAGTCGGTGCGGAACACGGCGTCTCCGGCAGCCGGCATGAAGATCGTCGGCCCCCGCGTCGGCTCCTGCGACGGCTGGGTATCGTCGTAGTAGACGATGGCGTCGGGTTCGTTGAAGCCGCGCACGTACGGCCCGTTTTCGTTGTTCAGCCAATCCCAGTGATGCACGGCGCCGTCGGCGTCGACGGCGGCCAGGTAGTGTCCGTAGGTGTCGTCGATGTGGCCATCGTCGGTGTTCGGCCGGCGGCCGCTGGGCAGACGGATGTTCACCGACCAGTCATGCGTCTTGTCCAGCAGGGGATCACTGAACAGGTCGATGTCGGACAGGGCCCGCAGGGCAAAGGCATAAGGCAGGTAGACATCGGCGGCGTAGCGCTGGTAGAACGGACTCTCGGCGTAGCCCCCGTCCTCGGTCTCGATCACGTGAGCCAGTGAACGCGTCACCAGATCGTGGGCCCAGTCGGCCCATTCTTGGGGATCGCTGCCGCCGGAGCCCGAGTGGTCGGCCAGTGCGTAGGCCGCCATACCGAGCCCGCCGTAGAGGCGGACGTGCCAGTTGTCGAGATGTGTGACGGACAGATTGCGCGGGTCCGTGGTCTCGTGCAGCCTGATCTTGAGGGTGCCCAGGAAACCGAGGTCGATCTCCTCCACGACGATGCCGTCGAACATGCGGTCCGCTTCGTCGGCCAGCAGATCCCGCACCGTCGCCAGAGAGTCGGGATAGTCAGCGAGAAAGACGTGGAGCATGTCGTACGCCTGGGCGTACTGCATGACCACCTCGCCCTCGTTGTGCGGCTCACCCAGGTCGCCATCGTCGCGGGGAAACTTCATGTCGAGCAGAAGGCCGGCGCTCGTGTGGGCGAACGTGCTGTCCCCGGTCATCCACCAGGCGAAAGCCGCCGCCTTGGCGTATCGCGCCTTGGTGCGCTCCTCGGTGACCGGGTTCGGGGGATTCTCGGCACGACTGAGCACCGTCGCCCACCATGTGGCGTAGGGCTCGCGGGTGATCCGCTCCTGTAGCAGCGACACCTGATCCTCGGTGAACAGCAGACCGGGATGCGATTCGGCCGGCAGTGTCACCTGGGCACTGACAGCGGTGGCGGCCAGGAGCAGAGCGGCGGTGATGAGGCGGTAGACAGTCACGGCATCAGAACAGGGCCATGGCCCGGCGGACGTTGATACCCCAGGAGAACCCGAGGAAGATGTAGCGCCGCCCCATCGACAGGCGGACACCGGCGGCCTTGCCACTGTGAGACGGGAAGAACATGCCGATCGTGCCATATACCGTGCTCGGATCGTCGAGTCGCCAGCCCATGCCCGCATGCAGTGAACCGGGTTTGCTGCCGACGATGACGGTCTCCACTGGCAACACGTCAATGTCCATGGTCAAAGAACGTAGCACGTTGGTATCGCCTGCACATCGACCGAAGGGGACCAGTTGGGCCGGTGACGTCGTGGTGTCGACACAGAGCTCCTGCCCGAAGCGGGTATCGTAAAACCGCTGATATCGCGGGTTGCTGTCGGCCCCCTGCAGAAGGCCGAAATCGAAGAGGTTGATCGTCGCCATGACCCGGTGCGCGGGCGAGATCGCCGTGATCCCGAAAGGAACGTCCAGCCCGGTGCCCTCTTCGACATCGATGACCCCGACGCCGAAAGTGGCGAACACACCGGCTGGTGGCGTTCTGTCTTCGACGATGAGGCGCTGCGCCGGTGCCTGTGCGACGGTGATCATGACCAGACAGATGGCGGCGACCAGGGCATGCCGTACCGACCCTCCAGATCTCAGGTGAGTCGACGTTGCGAGGTCGCAACGACTCACGGCGTCACGCTCCCAGGATCGAATCGCACTGCTGGATGAAGTCGTCCTTGTTCTTGATGATCTCTTCGACGCTCTTCTGCAGCCGACTGGCGTAGGGATCCATCTCGGGGATGAGCGGATCGCCGCCGTAGCCGATCTCCATCGTGCGCACGGCGATGTCGGCGATGTGCACCATGGCTGCCAAACGTCGGTGTTGGGTGGATTTACCTGGCTGGTGGTGGGAGGTGATGGCGGTACGCACCTCTCCCGGCAGATCCCAGTGGATGGCCAGTTCGCCCCCGCAGTCGGCGTGGGTGATGCCCAGCAACTCGTACTCGGCGTTGAGGACGGAGATATTCTCGGCCTCCACCAGGTCCAGGACCTTGCCGAAGTGGTCGGGGAAACGGAACAGGAACACCGCTTTGCCGATATCGTGCAGGGTGCCCAGCAGGAAGTGGGTCTTCTTCTTGTCCGCCTTGCCGATGACCTCCATGGCCATGCCCGTGGCCAGGGAGTGTTTCCATAGATCGTTCATTGACAGGGCTGCAGTAGCCGACGACTCCGTGGAATCGCCGAAGGCGCCGTGGATCACGGCGGCGCCCAGAAAGGCCACGGCTTGTGACATCATGTTACCCTGGAAACCAAAATAAGCCGAGCGACAGGTGCGCATGACCTTGGCCGTCAGCGCCGGATCCTGCTCGAGGGTGGCTGACACCTGCCGCATGTCGACCTCTTCATCGGCCTTGCTCAGCAGCGTCAGCAGCTTGCTGTGCGCCGCCGGCATGGCCGGCAGGTTGGACAGGTTCTTGATCTCGTCGCGGATCTCCTGGTGCGTCGGCTGCTCGACCGTGTCGCCGCTCTCCAGGACCTCGGTGAGCTTCTTCTGCAGGGCAGTGAGGGTGAACGGTTTCAGCAGGAAGTGGGCGATTCCTGCCTCCTGACCCTCCTTGATGACGACGCGCGCCTCCTCCTTCTCGGGGGGCAGGCCGATGATGATGGGGATGTGATTGTACTTCTCGTGCATACGAAGGATCCGGGCTGTCTTGACGCCGCCCATGGGCACGGCATTGTCGAGCAGGATCACATTGGCTCCCTCCTGGCGCAGTGCCAGAACGGCCTCGGGACCGTTGCGGCAGTCTCTTGCGCCGTGCCCTTTCTCGCGCAGCTGGGCGCAGATCAGCCCTCCGATCTTCTCGTTTTTCTCGACTACGAGGATCTGTGCGGACATGAGGGAGACCGGCAGTGGGGTTGGAGAGGACAGGGAGACCGACCAGAGCCGGCTGAACCTTATTAAGGTAAGCGTGAGCCCTCAGCCATCAAGGGCGGTAGAACGACAAACCCGGCATACCAGGCACCGCTGGCACACCGGGCTCGACTGGCGCCGGATCAGACTTCGTCGGCGAGTTCTTCCAGATACCGGTATCGGGTCGGATGACGCAGGCGACTCAGGGCGCGCTCCTTGATCTGCCGCACGCGTTCCCGTGTGACGCCGATCATCTCGCCGATCTGCTCGAGAGTGAGGGCCTCCATGCCGTCGAGGCCAAAATAGAGGCGAATGATCTTCTGCTCGCGCGTTTCGAGGCTGTCGAGGACCTCCTCCAGTTGATGACGGGCCGAATCGTAGATCAGATCGGTGTCGGGAGCTTTCGAGTTGGAATCCGGCAGGACGTTGAGCAGTGAACGCTTCTCGTCATCGTCGAAAGCCCCGTCCAGGGAGCTGACCGGCCGGGCGCTCAAGATCGCGTCGGTGACCACGTCGGGCGGCAGATCCAGTTCCTTGGCGATCTCCTCGACGGCGGGTTCCGTGTCGGAGTGCTGCCCGAGTTTGCGGGTTGCCTTGGAGATGTCCTTCAGGAGGCTGAGCTTGTTGAGCGGCAACCGTACCGTGCGTACATGCTCGGCGATCGTCTGCAGGATGGATTGACGGATCCACCAGACCGCGTACGAGATGAACTTGTAGCCGCGGGTGCCGTCGAAGCGTTCGGCAGCCGTCATCAGACCGAGATTGCCGGCGCTGATCAGATCCGGAAAGGACAGGCCCCGGTTCTGATAGTTCTTGGCGACATCGATGACAAAGCGCAGGTTGGCCTGGATGAGTTCGTCCCTGGCTACCATATCTCCGTCCTTGATGCGGGCGGACAACTCGACCTCGCGCTCCCTGGAGAGTGGTTCGGAGTCGGCGATGTCGTCGAAGTAGGCTCTTAGTGTCGAACTCTCCCGGTCACCGAGCGTTTCGAGCATAACTCTCCTTAGCGACGTTTCTTGAGCGAGTGGGAAGTGGGGGAGCGTACAGAGGAATACCCGCGACCGAAGCGACGGGAAAGGGAAACGGTGTCGCTTGCGGGCCTCGGGCGGTTGGACCAATCATACGTGGACTTTTGTCGGCACGATCTGGCAGGCAGTGCAATCGGTCAGGCTGTGTAATCTGCTTGTTACGATACAAAGTTGACCATCGCCGATCAAGCTGGAGGGCCCCTTTGAAGCCACGTTTTTCACATCTTTTTTCATTCTTTTTTGCCTTCGCCCTGCGACCCCTCGAAGTTGGCGCGCAGACGATCCCCGTCGACCATTTCGAGGGCCTGCACTTCGACGCACCGGTGCCTGCCGTGGTGCTCTCCGGTCAGGATCTACCGTTGTCGGCGGACCTGCTTGAGTCTGGCTGGGAGGAAGCCCTGTTCAGCTTCCGACCCATCGATGGTGACGGTCCGGACCTCGATTTCTTCGTCCAGCATCTGGCAGGCCGGATCGAGCGTACGATCGTCTTCGCGGCGGCCCAGGCCGATACTTACGAGGTCGTCCTGTTCGCGGGCTCCGCTGAGCAACTTGAGTTTCACGGTGTGTTCAGCCCCTTCGTCGTCACGGCCACCGACGATCCGCTGCGGCTACCGGCCCTGTTCTTCGATGGTCTCCTCCTCGATGCCCCTCTGCCAACGCGGATTCCTCTCGGTGCCGCCCCGCCACTGGCGGGGCGAATCCTCGACGACCGGATCGTCAGCGCCCGCTTCGATCTGTCACGGGGCGATACGGAGCTGAAATCGGTCGGTCTTCCTCTGACCGACGGTCGGTTCGACCAACCCCTGCGTTTTCCGGTGGAGTCCGCCGGGCCGTTGCGCGTCGAACTCGTCGTCGGCCTGCAGGACGGGACGTTCTGGGGTCGTGGCTCCTTCCTGTTCGAGATGGCCGCCGCGGATGGGCCCCAGGCTGCCCCCGCCGTTCTGGCGGCGGCGCTGTTGCCCGGTGGACAGGCCGATATCAGCATCGCCAACCTCGGTGAGGCCGACCTGCTCATTCTCGACGCCACCACCGCCGCCCCCTTCGAAGTGGTCTCCACACCGGCGCCGATTCCACCCGGCTCCACGGGGTTGATCGGCGTGCGCTACGATGGTTCCGGCGGCGACGAAGGGGATCTGATCGTCGACACCAATGACCCGCTCCGCCCCCGGCGGCACGTGGCGCTGCGGGGTGTGTCCGACAGCGGTACGGCGACCTCACTGACCTGGGAACGGGCCGACGTGGACGGCGTGCTGACAGCGGTGGCCCCTCCGGGCTTTCAGCGGTTCGCCCTGGCGCTGTTCTCCTCCCGGCACCTGCTCGACAGGGACACCGGTTTCCCCTTCTCGGTGGGGCCCCCACCACCCGCTGCCCGGGCGGCGCGACCGGTCCCGACCGCTCGGGAGCGTGGCGAGGCCATCCGTGCCCGGAAGTCGGACCGTCTGGCCGCCCAGGTACGGTCCCTGGGCAGACCCGCTCGGCGCGCCGCCCAGGTATCCTACGCCGTGGGCGACGAACGCACCTTCGTCTTCGACGAGTTCGCTCCCGTACCCCGACAGTTGCTGCCGACGCGGGTGGTGGCCGTCAGCGAACGCGCCGTGGCCTTCGTCCATGTGGGCAGCGCCGCCGACGGGGGCGACCTCTCGGTTGACGACATCCGCGCTCACCTGGCCGGCTTCGACGCCGACTATGGTGGTATCGTCGCCGCCTTCGGTGCCCCTTCCGACGTGGATGGCGACGGTCGTATCGCGTTCCTCTACACCCCGCTCGTCGACGATGTCGGGCTCGGTGGCTTCCAGGATCCGGCCTCGGTGCTGGAAGAGACCGTGGGTGGCAGCGGCAACCGCACGGATCTGTTGTTCCTGTCGCCCACCCAGCCTGCTCCGTCGTACCGATCCCTCCTGGTGCACGAGTTTCAGCATCTGATCAACTTCCACCAGCACGTGCTCGTGCGCGGCGGCGAGTCCGAAGCTACCTGGCTCGATGAGGGGCTTTCCCACCTGGCCGAAGATCTCGTGGACGGCTTCGTCTCCGGGGGCAACAGCGACAACGTTCACGACTTCCTCGCCGATCCGGGCGCGGTTGGCCTTACCGCCCAGGATCACGTCAGTGCCGCCGAACGGGGGGCCGCTTACCTCTTCGTACGTTCCCTCGTCGACCGCTTCGGCCCGGCCATCCTGCTGCGCCTGGTACAGACGGGACTGTCCGACAGGGACACGGTGGAGGAGGCAGCAGGGGTGCCGTTCCGGGAGTTGCTCGCCGGCTACGCGGTGCAGCTCTATGCCAGCGGCACGGGGCTGGCCGGCCACAGTCGCTTCGACTTCTCCTTCGCCGGTCTCGGCGGGCCGGATACGCGGGGCTTCCCTCAGCCTGCGGTTCTGAGCGTTGACGAGGGGGAGCTGGCCGGAACGATCCGGCCTCGCGGCGTCGCCTTCGTCGAAGTGGAGGGTCCCGTCATCCAGCTGCAGGCCTCCGTCGATGCCGAGTTGGGCGCTGTCCTGCTTCCCCTGCCGGCAGACTTCGTCGCCAGGATCGATATCCCCGGTGATCACTTCGCCGGCGTTCACTTCGACCCACCCCTGCCGGGAGGTCTCGCCGTCGGCGAGCCCATCGTCATCCGCGGGCAGGTCGCCGGCACGTCGGCGACACGGGTGACAGCCCAGTATTCCGGACCGGATGGAAATCTGATCGCTTCCTTCGTTGCCCGCGTCGACGGCGAGGGCCGGTTTGGGCGAACTGTCGTCTTCGCTCAGGGCCAGACAGGCGATCTCGAGCTGGATGTGTTCGTCGGCGATGACGAGGGAGGGGACTTTGCCGGGAGCTTCGCGCCGGTACGCGTCCGACACGATTCAGGTCCGGTGTTTCTGCCCCGCGGTTTCTTCGACGGGGTCACCCTCGACGCCCCGCTGCCGACGCGGATCGCCGGCGGCGCCCAACTCACGGTCTCAGGAGATGTCGCAGATGGAGCAGATGGAGCGGTGGACCGGGTGATCCTGGAACTGGTCTCTGCCGGGGACGACCGGGTCGATTTCCGCGCCGATGTCGAGGGCGGCCGCTTCGAGATCGATCTGGCTCTGGAATCTGAGCTGGAAGGCGAGTGGGAACTGCGCCTGTTCACCGGCGTCGACGGCGACTTCTCCTACCGGGGCGGCTTCGACATCGTCATCGGTGGTACGATCACGGCCGTGGCAGAGGAATCGGCGGTGCTGCCCGAGAGCTACGCTCTCTCCCCACCTTACCCCAACCCCTTCAATGCGTCCGCCATCATTCCCCTGACCGTTTCCGGCACAGACCCTGTGGACGTGGCTGTCTACAGCCTCGGCGGGCAGCGTCTCGTGACCCTGCACTCAGGCCAGCTCACGGTGGGTGCCCATCAACTGCGGTGGGATGGTCACGACCTTGGCGGCCGGCCGACCGCCAGCGGTGTCTACCTGGTGCGGGTTGTCGCCGGGGACTGGCGGGCCGCACGCAAGGTGCTGCTGTTGAGATAGTTGACGGCCGCCATCAGCGCAGACTTGCCGTCATCTCGAGGTAACGCTCAGCCCGGCGCTCACCCCCTGGGCCCAGTCTGTCGACACGCCGCTGGATGCGGGCGATCCTCTCGTCGGTGGCCGGATGGCTGGCGAGAAACCGTTCAATGCTGGTTCCCGGAGCCGATTGCAGACGCCCCATCTTCTCGAAGAGGGTGACCAGTCCTCCGGGATCGTACCCGGCCGCCGCGGTGTAGGCCACGCCGTAGTCGTCGGCCTGCCGCTCGTCGTCTCGGCTGAAGCGCGCCATGGCCCCGGCGCCGGCGATCTGCGCCCCCATCTGCGCCAACTCTTCAGGCGCCTCCCCGAGAGCGATGGCCATCAGCAGTTGCACGCCGAACTGCGTACCGAGCTGGTTGGCCGAGTGCCGCGCCACGACATGACCGAGCTCGTGAGCCAGCACCCCCGCCACTTCCGCCTCATCATCGGCCAGCAGCAGCAGGCCGGTGAACACGTACATCGGCCCCCCGGGCAGGGCGAAGGCGTTTACCTGTGCGTCGTCGTCGAGCACGGTGAGACGGTAGTCGATACCGGGGCGGTCTACCCACGCCTGATCGATCAGGGGTTGTGCCAGGAAACGGACATAACGCTGCAGAGCGGGATCCCGCAGGACTCTGTGTTCGGCTTCGACCTGCCGGGCCAGCTTCTGTCCGAGCTCGATCTCGGTCTGCACCGGCACCAGCTCCCGGCCGATCACCTGGCGAACGGAGGTACAACCAGTACCCCCGACGAGACTGCCGATGCCGATGGAAACGCTCAACAGCCAGACGCGACAGAGTCGCAATCGCCGCATGGGATGATCTCTCCTCAGCGAAAGAAAAAGGCGGCCCGCCCCGAGGGCGTGCCGCCGTTGAGACTCGATGGGGATCGGATCAGTTCTTCTTGCTGAACTTTACGGCGACCGAGCCCATAGCCCAGCTGGCCCCAATGCTCAGAGCCATGATGAAGAACGCGATGAGGGCGCTGCCCCAGTCACTGTGCCCGTAGATCGATTCGTATAGAGTGTTTTCGTACATCCCTTTGGCTCCTGGTTCTGCTCGCTGGCGTCTGTCCGAGAATACCACAGATCCGGCTGCGGGGCAATCATCCTCCCGTGGCCTGGTCCACCACTTCGAGCACTTCTTCCGGCCGGAAGGGCTTCCCCAGAACCTTCAGCACGCCGGGCAGGCGTTCCTCTTCCGGATCGAGCCCGGTGATGATGACCACTTTTACGTCGGCATCGATCAGCTGCAGCTCGGCCAGGGCCTCGTATCCCGTCAGGCCGGGCAGCCCCAGGTCGAGCAGGACGAGTTCGATCACATCCTCTCCCAGACGAAACATGTCGATCGCCTGGGCGCCCTCCGTCGCCGTCAACACGTCATATCTCGGCGCCAGTGTTCTGTCCAGCAGCGTCAGGATACTCGGATCGTCGTCGACGATAAGAATTGTCGGTTTGCCATCGGCCATGGTCATATGAACTGAACTTTCGGACAGTTGCGCCAGCGGCCGGCATGAACAGCTTTGTGGCAGACCTTCATCAAGGGAGCCAGCCGTGACCCCGACATCCGCCGATACCTGTCGCCATGAGTGATCCGATCCGCGTCGGCTTGATCCGCTGCGACACCCACGGCGCCTACTATGCAGGGCTCTTTGCGACCCACGATCCCCTGCGCCTGCAGCGCCCCCTCGACCCCGGCCAGACGGCCCGCTATTCGTGGCAGACCGGCGGCGCCCACTTCTACTTCTACACCGACTACGCCGACGCCTCGAAGTTGACGGTCGAATCCGTGGACGGCTTCGAGCTGACCCGTGTGTGGGACGAACATCGCGACACCGCTGAGTGCCTGGCCAGCGTCTTCGGCGCTCGTGCCGTCGTCTGCGACACACCCGACCAGGTCAGCGATGATGTCGACCTCGTCTTCATCGCCGACTGCAATGGCGATGGCAGTGACCATCTCGAGCTGGCGCGTCCCGGTCTCGAGAAGGGCGTGCCCACCTTTGTCGACAAACCGCTGACGCGCTCCACCGACGACGCGCGCCAGCTGCTGCGTTTGGCTGACGGCGGCGACACGCCCCTCGCCTCCGCCTCGATCCTGCGCTTCCTGCCCGTGGCCGAACGCTTCCGCCATCGCCTGCCGGAGGTCGGCGAGCTGCACTTCGGCACCATCCAGGGCGGCGGCACCGCGCTGGCCGGACACATCCACGCCGCCAGCCTCGCCCAGGCCATCTTCGGCACCGGTGTCCAGAGCGTGCGTTGTATGGGCGACACTGAGCTTCACACCTTTCATCTGGACTATGGCGACCGGGCGGACCGGCCGCGGCAGGGCGTCACCGTCAGCAGCAGCGTGGGCACCCCGTGGCACTGTGCCTTCTACGCCAGCGCCTATGGCCCCGGTGGGGCCGTGCACTCACCGCCCATGGGCGACTTCGACTTCCCCTTCGGGGCCGCCGCCATCCTGCGCCTGGTTCGTGACATGGTGCACACCCGCACGGCACCTGTCATCCTGCGCGACGCCATCGAAGCGGTGGCCATCTGTGAAACCGCGCGTCGTGCCCAGGAAAGTGGCCGCGCCGAGAAAATCCCGGAGCTACCATGACCGACCTGCCGATCACCCGCTGTCATCATCACGGCTTCACCGTGTCCAGTATCGAGCGCTCCCTGCCCTTCTATCAGACGGCTCTCGGCCTCGAGCTGGTACGGATCTCCGACCGCCGCAATCTGCCGTCCTATGATCGGATCCTCGGACACGATGACATCGCCCTGACCGTGGCCCTGCTGCGTCATCCGGTGGACGAGTTCCTGTTGGAGCTCTTCGAATACGAAAACCCCCGGGGCCGGCGGCGCGAGCTCGACAACACCTTCGTCGGCGCCTCCCACGTGGCCTTCCAGGTGGCCGATGCCGACGGCGTGTACCGGGATCTCGTCGCGGCCGGCTACGGCGCCATCAACCCACCCGTCGATGTTGAGCGTGACGGTACCGTGGTGGCCCGCGCCTTCTACGCCCTCGACCCCGACGGCATCAGTGTCGAGATCTTCCAGGAGTTTGCCGACGTGGTGAGCCGATGACGACCGCTCCTCCCCTGGCCCTGGTCACCGGCGCGGCGCGTGGTATCGGTGCGGCCACGGCGAAGCGACTGTTGGCCGACGGTCTGCGTGTCATCGCCCTCGACCGCGACGAAACCGGCCTCGATCAGCTGTTCCGAGCCACCGGGACCGATGCCCTGCAGACCTTCCCCTTCGATCTCACCGACATCGCCGGCACTTCCGGCATGTTGACGGCTCTCGTCGACGAACACGGGCCCATCACCCGCCTCGTGCTCAACGCCGGCGTCTGGCCCGGGGGCCCGATCGTCGACATGAAGGACGAAGTCTGGGAGCTGAACCTCACCGTCAACGTCACCTCCCCTTTCGCCTTCATGCGCGCCCTGGCACCCATCATGGGAGACGCGGGTGGGGGCGCCATCGTCAGCATCGCCAGCCGCAACGCCCACCGTTCGAGCACGAACAACGCCGCCTACGACGCCTCGAAGGCGGCCCTCGTCGGCCTCACCCGGACCGCCGCCGGCGAGTTTGCCCGCCTCCGCATCCGCGTCAACAGTGTATCTCCCGGCGTCGTGTCCACACCTGCCACGCCGGAGATCGAGGCGCCCCTGTTCAAGGCCGCCTACCTCAAGCAGATCCCCCTTGATCGATATGGCACTGGCGACGACATCGCCGCTGTCTGCGCCTTCCTGCTGTCCGACGATGCCGGCTTCCTGACCGGGCAGGACATCATCGTCGACGGCGGCCAGATCGCCTGCCAGGACAACGGGCGGTTCATGGAGATTCCGGGCCTTGGTAGCGCGGACAGTACATCATGAGTTCCGTCCTCCTCCTCGGCAGCTTCCTGCCCGGGCAGTCTCTGTGGAGTATCCGGCGCGGCTTCCTCGACCTGGGCTGTGACGTCCACTACCTGCCGACGCGGGGTGTCATCACCTCCCATCGCCAGCGCGACGAACAGCTGGCCGCCGAAGAAGCTGACGTGATACCCGCCTCCGACACCTGGGATCTGCCCTACGCCGACGACACCGCTTTCGAAGACGCCCTGGCGGCGACCATCGAGCAGCACCGTCCCGAGCTGCTCTTGTGGTGGTTTCCCAAGGATGATCGACGACCGGGCCTGATCGCCTACCTGCGCCAGCAGTACCCGTGGTGTCGGACCGTCACCCACACCCAGGATGACCCGTGGGATCTGCGCCGCCATCCCGAGTTCTGTCGCGAGTTCGAGTTTGCCGTCACCTGCTGCCAGGAAAGCATCGCCGAGTACGCTCAACAGGACCTCCGCGCGATCCTTCTCTATCCGCCGCCGGCCGTGGAACTGCACGGCAACGCGCAGCCCACGCCAGGTGAGGCCTGCGACTTTTCTGTCACCATCCTGTCCAACTATTCACGCAGCGGCGGTTCGCAGGACGACTATCTGAGTGCCCCCGAAGGGCTGGGCCGCGTGACACACCCCATCCCCTTTCCCGAGCAGCGCCTCACCCGCACCGAGCTTGTGGACGCGCTGACGCCCCTTGGCCGCATGCACATCTACGGTGGCCTTGGTTTCGGCGCCTTCGACGGTATCCCCCGCACCTGTTACCGTGGCTTCCGTGGTTATCACGAGCTGCCCGGCGTCTACCGCGCCGCCCGCATCAACGTCAACCACCACAACTCGCCCACATCCTGCGGGTACCTGAATCAGCGCGACACGGCCATCACCGGCAGCGGCGGCTTCATGCTCACCGATTACGTTGACGGGATGGAGGAGGTCTTCGACATCGGCAGCGAGATCGATACCTGGATGACCCGGGAAGAGCTGCAGGACAAGGCACGCTGGTGGCTGGCCCACGATGAAGCCCGCGAGGCGGCGGGACGGCGGGCGCAGGCACGTATCCTCGGCAGCTACGGCAACGTCGCCTACGCCCGCAAGCTGCTCGAATTCGTCAACCAGTGAGAAGGAGAACCCATGCACGATGGCATCCGCGGCCTGCTGGACTTCAGCGGTCAGGTCGTCCTCGTCACCGGCGCCAGCCGCGGCATCGGTCGCGCCATCGCCGGCACCTTCGCCCAGGCCGGCGCCCGCGTCGCCCTCACCGCGCGCAGTGCGGATCAGTTGGAAGAGGTGGCAGCTGAAATCGGAACGGAGTCAGCCCTCGTGCTGCCCGCTGACGTGGCGCAGCAGGACCAGGTCGAGGGGGTGGTGCAGAGCATCGTCGACACCTGGCAGCGCCTCGACGTGCTGGTCAACAATGCCGGCCTCATCGATTTCGCCCCCGTCGACAGGATCGAGCCAGAAGCCTGGGACCGGGTGATCGCCGCCAACCTCACCGGTCCCTATCTGTGCAGCCGCGCCGTGGCCCCCGTGATGGAAGGTCAGGGCTCCGGTCGTATTATCAACATCACCTCCGTCAGCGCCCAGACCGGCGGTGTGTCAGGGGGCGTCAACTACACCGCCTCCAAGGGCGGCCTGGCAGCCATGACGAAAACCCTGGCCCGCGACCTGGCACCGGCCGGCGTGACCGTCAATTCCATCTCCCCCGGCCAGATCGATGCCGACCCGGACCTGCTCACCCCCGAACAGCGCCAGCACGTGACCGGCCTGATCCCGCTGGGCCGCCTCGGCGAACCCGTGGAAATCGCCTACGCCGCCCTGTTCCTGGCCTCGCCCATGGGTGCCTACATCACCGGCGCCACCCTCGACGTGAACGGGGGGATCCTCAAGCGGTAGGCAGAGCGGTGCTCGAGGTCTCAGTCGCCAAGCATCTTCAGAGGATGAACACTCGCGCGGCGCTACACAGAGACAAACCAGCCGCTGCGCACGGATCTATCACTTTGTCTTCCGCGCTCGCTTGATCGACGTGCGCACCTTGGCGACGGTCTTCTTCGTAGCCTTCTTTCTCGCAGATTTCTTGCGAGCAAGCTTAGCCCCCTGCGCCTTCACCTTCATCTTCGGCATTACATTTTCCTCTCAGCCTTGAGATAGAATCAAGGTACGTCAGAGCCTCGATGGACGCGACAGATCTACTCGTCGTCAGCCTCCTCTTGGTCGTCATCGTCTTCGGCTTCGACTTCGACTTCGGTGAGCAGACTGGCAAGCGGAGACCCGGAGTCTATCTCTACCGAGCGCTCCTCTAGCAATTCGACGGCCTGCAAGAGCGCATCGTCCCGCAGATCGAGTTGCTTGCCCAGATCCTCCACGGTTTCCAGCAATGCCTCGCCGTCCTCCACGAAGTCATCGGCGACTTCCTCCCTCAGCTTCTCGGCGTGAGCCTGGGCGTTCTCGGCCCTCTCCACGCCGCGCTGACCGAAATAGTGTCCGAGCACCACACCGATCACCGTCGTAAACAGAGCGCTGACGATTCCGGCGGATTTCTCGACGGCCTCGATCGCACCAACCGCGGCCTCTGAGGACTGCGAGTCCGTGAGTTTTGGATAGAGCGCGTTGAGTGCGTTCAGCGGCCCCGTGAGTGACCAAAGCCAGAATCCCACAAGAAGCAAGGTGATGACGAAGTGTACGCTCAAGAATCGTCCGACAATCTCCTGAAACCAAAGCTTCCAACTCTTGGGCGTGGGGTTCATGGGTTCAGTGTCCTCCGATGGGAGTAGGTCGAGCCAATTCGATGGCGCTTCGAAGGCTCACAGTCGTAGTCTATCTCACTAGACGGTTACGGGATCAGATGCATGGTACCGGAGGTGGGACTTGAACCCACACGCCCTTGCGGACAATGGATTTTGAATCCATCGCGTCTACCAATTCCGCCACTCCGGCACGTCTTATCCAGGCCCTGCCAGCCGTCGTCTCGCGTAGCGAGACGGATCGGCGACGCAAAGGTCACCGCTGGCCATGAACCAGCGCAGAGCGTCGCCCGCTCTACTACCGCGCCATATTTAGGCGCACTACCACCGCGCCATATTTAGGCGCACTACCAGCGCCACTCCTCTTCGCGTTCCGCCTTGCACGGCCCCAGCAGTTCGGCGTAGACCACCGCGTCGCGTGCCTTTTCCGGCGTCAGGTGGTAGCGTCCGCCGACAGGCACCTTGCCGACATCCGCCTTCTGTGCGGTTCGCCGTTGGCGCATCAGTTCCGCCACACGGCGCGCCGGGCGTGCGGCCTGCCGTTGGCGTTCTCGTGCCGCGGCGGCCTGCGCTTCTGCCAGTTCCTCGGCGGCGTTGGCCTGCTGCTCGAGTTCGCGCAGCAGGCTTTGTGCGTCGGCCGTGACGGGCGGCATCGAGTCCGCCGTCTCCTGACGCTGCACCGGCTTCGGCTCGGGACGTTCGAAGGGATCGCCGGACGGGAACGGCCAGCCACCCCACTCCTCTCCGTCCTCCTCCTCCACCGCTGCCGGCTCCGGCTCCGTACTGCCGCGCTCGCGACGCTCGTCCTGCCGCTGCTGCGCTTCTTCCAGCTGGCGGCGCCGCTTGCGCCGTTCCATCAGTGCCGAAACGACGCTGAACAGCACAAAAAGTATGAGTAGGAGCTGTTCCATTGCCCGTTACCGGTCTTCGTCCGAACCAGAGTCACCGGACTCGGAGATCGACGAGCGCATTTCGGTATCCGACTGGATGTTCCGCATCCGGTAGTAATCCATGATGCCGAGATTGCCCTCGCGGAAAGCTTCGGAAATCGCCCGCGGGATTTCGGCCTCGGCTTCCTTCACCCGTGCCGACATCTCCTCGGTGAGGGCTGTCATCTCCTGCTCGCGCGCGCGCGCCATGGCCCGGCGCTCCTCGGCTTTGGCCTGGGCAATTTTCAGATCTGCCTCGGCCTGCTCCGTCTGCAACTTGGCGCCGATGTTGTCACCCACGTCCACGTCGGCGATGTCGACCGAAAGGATCTCGAAGGCGGTGCCTGAATCGAGACCCTTGCCGAGAACGGTCTGGGAGATCAGATCAGGGTTCTCCAGCACGTTCTTGTGCGTTTCCGCCGAGCCGATCGTCGTCACCACACCCTCACCGATACGGGCGATGATCGTCTCCTCGCCGGCGCCGCCGACGAGGCGATCGATGTTGGCCCGTACGGTGACCCGCGCCGTGGCCTTCACCTGGATGCCGTCCTTGGCCACCGCCGCGATCAGGGGCGTGTTGATGACCTTCGGGTTCACCGACATCTTCACCGCTTCCAGCACGTCGCGACCGGCCAGGTCGATGGCGGCCGCCCGTTCGAAGGTCAGGTCGATGTTGGCCTTGTCGGCGGAAATCAGCGCCAGGATCACGGCTTCGACGTTGCCGCCGGCCAGGTAGTGGGCCTCCATGCGATCCAGCGGCACATCGATGCCGGCCTTGTCGGCGCTGATCTTCGGTCGCACGATGGCGCCCGGTGGCACCTTGCGCAGGCGCATACCGACGAGGTCACGGAAGATGGCCACTTTGACGCCAGCGAAGTAGGCCGTGATCCACAAGCCGACAGGTACGAAATAGGTGAACAGGCTCAGGAAAATAATGATCCCGAAGAGTACCGCGATCCACATCAGGGCTTCCATCGTTACCGTCTCCTTGGGGCACGCTCAGTCGGCGCGCTCGTGTACCACAATTCGATTTCCGTGTACTTCCAGCACTTCGACGGCGGCGCCGGCGGCGATGAACCCACCGTCGGTGACGACGTCGACTATGCGTTCGTCGAAGCCGGCCCGGCCACTGGGACGCAGAGCCGACGTGGCCGTGCCAACAGCTCCGAGCAGATCATCGAACTCCCCCGTCGATGAATCGTACCCGGAAGCACGATCCGTCTTCCCCTCGTGCACCAGGCGCTGCCAGGCGCGATGGCGGATCATCAGCCACACCAGCACCACAGTACCGACCATGCCGAAGAGACCGATGATGACCGCCGCCCCGGGTCCGATCCGTGTATAGGCGAACACGACGCCGACGCAGACCGTGCCAAAGCCGATGATGCCGAAGATGTTCAGGCCCGGGATGACGAACACCTCGAGCAGGATCAGCAGAAACCCGAGCACGAGCATGCCGAGACTGTAGATCCACAGCAGCGCCGCCTCGCCGACCAGACTCTCCATCGCTCGCTTCTGCCTGGCTCAGCCTAGACGGCCCGGACGACGACACGACTGCCTCGCGCCGAGACGATGCGAACCGCCGTCTGCTGTCTGATGAACTCACCTTCGGCGATGATGTCGAGCCGACGGCCGTCGAACAGACCGACACCGACAGGGCGCAGCTCGGTGGCTGTCACCCCCTCCTGGCCCACCAGCTCTTCGTCGTGCTCGGTGGGGGCCGATACATATCCGTCGGAGGCCGCCGTGCTGTCGGCGAGGATAAGATCGCGGAAAGCACCCACCTTCGGCAACGCCCGCAACAGTACGGCCGAACCGATGATGGCGATGATCATCGACAGGGCAAGCTGGCCGACGATGTTGCTGAACTGATCGAGGGACCAGTAGTCGAACTCGGGCAACCGGGTCAGCAGCAGGCTGGCCAGCATGCAGGAAAATCCGGCGATGCCGGCCACGCCGAACCCCGGAATGAAAGCGATTTCCGCGAACAGCAGACCCAGGCCCACGGCGAACAGGAGCAACTCCTGCCACTCGGCCAGATGGACGATGAGGTGGCTGCCGAAGAACAGGGCCAGCGCCATCAGCGCCAGAGAGCCCCCCAGGCCCCAGCCCGGCGTGCGCACCTCGGCGATGAGACCGAAGATCGCCACCGACAGCAGGATGGAGGTAACGACGGGATGGGTCAGCAACCGTACCGTGCGCTCCGCCCAGTTGATTTCGACCTCGACGATCTTCGCGTCCGCCAGATCGTAGATGGCCAGAAGCTCGGGCAGGGACTGCACCATCTCATCGGCGATCCCGTACTGTAATGCCTGATCCGAGGTCAGCGTCGCCGGGCGACCCGCCTCTTCGCTGAGCTCAGGGATGACGATGCGCTCGTCGACCATGGCCTCGGCGATTTCCGGGTCACGCCCCGTGCGCTCTGCCGTGGCGCGCATCTCGGCCCGCATGACGGAGACGTATTTGTCGCCGGCCTTGTCTCCCCCACCTGTGACCGGCGTGCTGGCGCCGATGGTCCCCCCCTTGACCATGACGATGCGATCACAGGCCAGCGAAATAAGCGCGCCGGCCGAGATCGCGCGCTTATTGATGTAGGCTATCGTCAGTACTTCTGCATCAACGACCGCATCGCGGATCACGGTGGCCGCATCGACACGACCGCCGAATGTATCGATGTCGAAGATCATGGCATCGGCGCCGGCGGAGTCGGCGTCCTGGACGACGCGTTCCACATACGCCGCCAGCCCGGGGTCGATCATGCCTCCTTCGGTATTGACCGTGTGCAGCTTCAGCAGGTGGACGAGAGGCTTCTTGCTCTCGCTGTCGGCCTCCTGTTGGGTACGGCCGCCCGTAGGGATGAGGGCCAGTCCCAAAGTCAGACAGAGCCAGGCGGCGCGACGTCTGGCCACGTCGACAGGTGTTCGTGTCATGATCGATTGTTGGCGCTCAT
Organism: Gemmatimonadaceae bacterium; assembly: GCA_002726335.1. The sequence goes on along the minus strand of PBSR01000006.1, from coordinate 11,171 downwards.
TCATTATTAAGGTAGATGGTACCCTTCTGCGGGGCCTTGTCAATCGACGTCAGGCCGCTCTACCTTCCCGCCTCGCCAACCACTCCTCCGACCCCTCGAAGTGAAAGGGCAACCATGGCTTCCGGTGCCTCTCCCCTCGACCTGCTGCTGCAGGGCGGTCACGTCATCGATCCGGCCAACGACCTCGACGGACCGGCGGATGTCGGCGTCCGGGACGGCAAGATCGCCCGGGTGGAAGCCGGGATCCCGCCGTCGGACGCGGCCCATGTCGTCGATGTGACCGGCCTCTACGTCACCCCGGGCCTGCTCGACATCCACGTCCACACCTATGACCTGCGCTGGGCCGCCATCGACCCCAAGACAGGCGGGCGGCAGCCGAGCAGCCTGTTCCTCTCGGGATCTCTGCGCGCCGATGCCCACTTTCTCAAGGAGGGGGTCACCACCTGCGTCGACACCGGCACGGCCGGCGCCGATGAGCTCGAGCATTTCCGCCGCACCTGTATCGAGTCGTCGAAGGTGCGGCAGTTCGCCTACGTCAACATTGCCCACTCCGGCATGGGCTCGCCGGAACAGATCGTGTCGAACCTGGATCCACAACGCGCCGCCGCTGCAGCCAGCGAACACTCTGACATCTGCGTTGGCATCAAGACCGCCCACTACTGGACCGTGCACCCCTTCGATGACGACCATCCGCCGTGGGCCTCGGTTGACAACTGCGTCGAGGCGGGAGAGCTGGCCGGTGTCCCGGTGATGATCGACTTCTGGCCCCGGCCGCCGGAGCGTCCCTACGATGATCTGATCCTCGAGCACCTGCGCCCGGGGGATATTCACACCCACGTCTTCGCCCGCCAGTTCCCCATCGTCGACCCGGAGGCTGACAACAAGGTCTACGACCACATGTGGAAGGCCCGCGAGCGTGGCATTCACTTCGACGTCGGCCATGGCGCCGCCAGTTTCTGGTTCCGCAACGCCGTGCCGGCTCTGCAGCAGGGCTTTCCCCCCGACTCGATCAGCACCGATCTGCACATGGGCAACATCCATGGCCACGTGCACAGCATGCTGGACACCATGTCGAAGTACCTGGCCATGGGCATGCCCTTCCAGGAGGTTATCTATCGCTCGACGGTGACGCCGGCACGGGCCATCCGCCACGAGGAGCTGGGCACCCTGTCGGTCGGGGCCGAAGCCGACATCGCCGTGCTGCAGCGGCAGCAGGGCAGCTTCCACTTTCGCGACTGTGGCTGGGCCCGAATCGCCGGCTCCGAGCGGCTCGAGTGTGAACTGACCGTCCGCGCCGGTGAGGTGCTGTGGGACCGTCAGGGTTTCACCTGTCCCGATTGGGAGGATGGCGGACCGGAGTATTTCGCTCTGCCCGGGACCCAGGCGGGGGCCGTACCGCGACTGTGGCGCAGTTGACCGGTCTGCGGTTGCCGCTGGCGCTGTTTCTTGTCCTGGCCGCGCTTCGAGTTGTGGGTACGCCGCTGGATGTGGACGGCGCCGTCGTTCTGACGCGGTCGGAGATTCCGCTCAGGGACGTGGTACTATCACCGTACAGCCCGGCGTATCTGTTCCTGTTGCATCTGTGGGCCGGTGTGGGAGACGCGGCCTGGTGGTTGCGCCTGCTCAGCCTCGGCCTGGCCGGCGGCGGTCTGTTGCTGACGCCTCGTGTTCTGCGCGGTCTCGGCGGCACCCATGCCAGTGGCGGCGCCCTCTGGATTCTGCTCCTGTCCCCCTTCTTTCTTGGCCAGATGACCGCCGTGTCACCATCGGCTCTGGCCTTTCTCGCCGTCATCGTCGAGCTGCTCTGTTTTCTCGAGTATCTGCGCGCCGGGGAGAATCGCTGGCTCCTCGGGTGGATGGCGGCCGCCCTGGTCTCCCTCCTGGTCCATGGGGGTCTCTACTACCTGGTTCTCGCCCTCTGTCTCGGCATGGTGTTCTACCGGGAGCGCTACGATGGCCGACAGCGCTGGTGGTGGCTTGCCCAGCTTCCCCCCCTGGGATTGTTCCTGCTGCTGTCGGGGGCCCAGTTCGAGCGTTTCGTCGTACAGCGGGTGTCGCTGACCAACACGCCCACGGTGGCCCTCGACCAGTGGGGGGGGCTCGGCAGCGGTCTGGCCGGTCCCTGGCCTCTGCTGGCGGGCGGCCTGTTGGCTGTGCTGGTGCTGACGGGCCTGTTCATCTGTCGCGACAGTCGGCGCGATCCCCGCCACGGCCTGCTTGTACTGGGTTCCGTGGTTCCTTCTGTTGTCTGGCTGGTGTGGCTGCCCCACGACTTCTACGCCGTCGCCGCCTTGCCCTTCCTGTCGGTTCTGGCCAGCATGGGGATCCGGCTCTATCCGCGCTGGGGCCGACAGTTGGCGTGGGCCGCCCTGGGCGTCGTGTTCCTGACGGCGCACTGGTACCTGCTGTAGGTCCGCATGAAGGTTGTCTGCGCCGATGAGAAAGCCCAGCGTGGCCATGCACCGGAACGGGAGTTTTCCCGCGCCGGCCTGCTCCCCTACCCTGAAAGCCCGCCGCGCTACGAGGCCATCCTGGCCTCCCTGCAAAGGGCATCGTGGGCGGATTTCGTCGAACCGGTACCGCAGGACGACGATGTGCCGGCCAGCGTACACGACGCCGACTATGTCGAGTTCCTCCGCACCGCACACTCGTCGTGGAGTGCCGCTGGGGGTCAGGGCGATCTGGTGGCCAGCCTCTTTTCCGGCGGCGATGGCCGGAGACCCGCCGACCCGGCGGCTGCCACCGGCTACTACGGATTCGACACCACGCCGATCACTGCGGGTACCTGGTCAGCGACGCGCGCCGCCGCCGCCGCCGCCCTGACGGCGACGGATATCCTACTCGATGGGGCAACGGCCGCCTATGCGCTCTGCCGCCCTCCAGGGCACCACGCCACCGCTCGCAGCTTCGGCGGCTATTGCTACCTGAACCACGCCGCCCTTGCCGCCCAGCGACTGGCGGCACACGGGACGGTGGCCATCATCGATATCGACTACCACCACGGCAACGGCACGCAGCAGATCTTCTACCATCGAGAGGACGTGCTGTTCGTGTCACTGCACGCCGATCCGGAGTGGGAGTACCCCCTGTTCTGGGGCCGCGAGGATGAAACCGGTGCGGGCGGAGGCGAGGGGTTCACGATCAACCTGCCGATGCCGGCCGGCACCGACGATGCCGGATACCTGCAGAGTGTTGCCACGGCGGTGGCGCGGGTCCGCGCCTTCGCGCCGCGGCACCTGGTCGTCAGCGCCGGCTTCGACACCTGGCGAGACGATCCCCTCGGTTCCTTCCGTCTCACCGCCAACGGCATCGGCGCCATCGGTGCCGCCATCGCTGATCTGGCGCTGCCCACCGTCATCGTCCAGGAGGGCGGGTATGACACGCTCGCCCTCGGCGATCTTGCCGTGCAATTCCTGGAGCCCTTCGCCTGATGGATGACGTGCGCTGGGGAATCATCGGCTGTGGCGACGTGACTGAGGTGAAGTCCGGCCCGGGTCTGCGCCTGGCGGAGGGCTCCGAGCTGGTCGCCGTCATGCGGCGTGATGGCGCCAGGGCCAGGGACTACGCCGAGCGCCACGGCGTGCCCAGGTGGTATGATGACGCCAGCGCCCTGATCGACGACGACGAGGTGAACGCCGTCTACATCGCCACCCCTCCGGACTCACACCTCAAGTACACTGAGCGCGTCGCGGCGGCCGGCAAACCGGTCTACGTGGAAAAACCGATGGCCCGTACTGCGGCCGAGTGTGAGCGTATGGTGCAGGCCTGCGCCGATGCCGACGTACCGTTGTTTGTCGCCTACTACCGGCGACGGCTGCCGCTTTTCCTGAAGGCGGAATCGCTGCTCACCGAGGGTGCCATCGGTGCCCCCCGCTACGTATCCATCCGTCACCTGGGCGTCTTCGGCCCCACCTCAGGTGATGGCGCTCCATGGCGCGTCGTGCCGGAGATCGCCGGCAAAGGCGGCTACTTCCACGATCTGGCCTCGCATCAGTTCGACCTGCTCGACTACCTGCTGGGACCCGTCGAGCCGGCTGCGGGCGTCGCCCTGAACCTGGGTGGACACTACGCCTGCGACGACACCATCACTGCCGCGTGGCGACACCGGTCCGGCGCCGCCGGCGTCGGCTCCTGGTGCTTTGTGGCCGGCGACGGCCTGCTGGCCGAGGACATCGAGGTCGTCGGCAGTGAAGGCCGCATCGGCTTCACCGCCTTTGACCTGGATCGACCGCTGCGACTGCAACGCGGCGGTGTGACCGAGGAATTCCACCTGCCGCCGCCCGAGCACGTGCAGCAACCGCTGATTCAGAGTGTCGTCGACGATCTGCTCGGCCGGGGCACCTGTCCGAGTCCGGGCGCCTCGGCGCTGCGCACGGCACGGGTCATGGACCAGATCCTCGGCGTGGACTGAAGAGAATCGGCGGCGTGGGTCCGTCGCTGTTCGTGGTCCTACCGCACCCCGCTCTTCGCGACTCCCCAGCTCGACGGCAGCACGATGGTCCCGGCACCCGACAGGGCAAAGCAGTAGAACAGGCCATCACCGCCGGTGCCCCGCAGATCGCTCTGACTGCAACCCCGCGACGCGTGCGCCGAGTTCCACGATGTCGGGTCAGCGCCGCCTCCGGTGCGATCGTGGTGGCCGAGCTGGGCGCTGCCAGCGTCACTGCTCGTCCAGTTGCCACAGGTGAGGGCGCCATCGTCAGTTGCCGTGCCATCCGCTTGCGACCCGGTGAGGATGTCGTGACGATTCGGACTGTCCCCCCGGCCGTTGACGACGGTACCCGCTTCGGTGATGGACGTTTCCTTTATCAGGTTGTTGTCGCCGTGCAGCTCGGCCAGATCGGCGGCAACCCGCACGCCGAGGGCGTTGTGCCACGGGCCAACACCGATACGATCCCGGGCATGCACGATGCGCGTTTCCTCCGTGGGGGCGGCACTCAGGTAGGCGCGCCACGTCCGGTCGCCGGCATCAACAGCGGCGGCCAGTGCCTGACAGTGGGCATCGGCACCAGCCAGGCCGCCAAGGTCAGCGCCGTTGCCGGGACCGGCGCTTGTGATGAAGAACGACATGGGTGTTTCCTGCGCCTGCAGAGGCAGGGCGCAGAGGGTCAGCAGCAGCAGAGCAGAACCGAACGACATGATCCCTCCGGAACGGGAAGGAGAATGCACCGGGTCCAGCTGAACCAGCGAGTGCGCCCGAGATCGCATGATCGACCGTAGAGAATCGCCTGCGATTCTCGAATCGGCGGCGCTGAACAACCGCTATTCATGATCCAGCGTAAGCGCCGCTCCGCCAATCGGAACCCGCCGGTTCCTGAAACACCCGCAGATCGAACTGCGGTGCCACGGCCAGCAGATGGTCGAAGATATCCGACTGGATGCTCTCGTATTCCCCCCACGCCGTCGTCGTCGTGAACACGTAGATCTCGAGCGGCAATCCCTTTGGTGTCGGCGCCAGCTGGCGCACGAGGAAGGTCATGTCCTCGTGAATGTCGGGGTGGCTGTGCAGATAGGCCGCCACGTAGGCCCGGAAGGTGCCGACGTTGGTGAGCCTGCGGCCATTGACCAGCTCCGACAGATCGGCCTGACGCTGGCTGTTGTCTGCCTCCACTTCCTGCCGACGACTGCGCACGTACCCGGCGATGAGCTCGAACTTCTCGAAGCGACCCAGCATCTCCTCGTCGCAGAACCTGACGGTGTTCATGTCCAGGTGGATGGCCCGCTTGATCCGCCGACCGCCGCTGTCCTGCATACCACGCCAGTTCTTGAAGGAGGTCTCCACCAGCTTGTAGGTCGGGATCGTCGTGATCGTCTTGTCCCAGTTCTGCACCTTTACCGTGTGCAGGGCGATGTCGATGACGTCGCCATCGGCGCCAAATCCGGGGGCCTCGATCCAGTCACCCACCTTCACCAGCCGGTTGGAGGCGATGGTGAAGCTGGCCACCAGCGACAGGATCGTGTCGCGGAAAACGAGGATGATCACCGCCATGAGGGCGCCGACGCCGGACAGCAACGCCCAGGGGGACTGACCGGTGAGCACGGCGATCGTCATCAGGCCACCGACGACGTAGATGACGATCTTGACGATCTGGGCGTAGCTCTTTATCGGTACGTCGCTGCGGGCGTCGTACTCGGTGAGGGCCTCCTGCAGGGCGTTGATGCCGGCGCCTGCCACGAGGAGGAAGACGATGGCCAGCGCCGCGTTGACGATCTGCAGCAGGTACTGGGTCGGTCCCGGGATCGCCTCGATGCCGTAATAGATGATGACCACCGGTGCCAGCAGCGCCATCCGCCGCAGCACTCCGTGTTCGAGCATGGCATCGTCGAGACGGGTGCGACTGCTGCGGATCAGGTGGGCGACCCAGCGGAGCAGAACCGTGCGGGCTACAAGGAAACCGACCCACGCCGCCAGCAGGAGCGCCAGCGTCCGCAGGATCATCCAGGCCGCCGGTTGGTCGGCGGACCAGGCGTGGAACAGTTCGAGAAGGTGGGTCATCTGCGGCTCGACGGGAAAGGACAAGGCATTCGCTTAAGATAACATGCTGGACCGGCTGCAGCGCGGCCGGTTCACACTGTTCATCGGGGAGCCGTATTTTCAAGATCCCATGACCGCCATCCCCGCCGCCATCACCACCCGCCTCGACGACCTGCAGGCCGCTCTCGTCGACTGTATGCTCTCGGAGCGTGTCCGCCTCGGCCGGCGACTCGAGCGTCTGCGTTCCAGTCTGCAGAGCGGTCGACCGCCGCGGCGCCTGGACCGCGACCTCGATCACCTCGCCTCCCGCGCCGCCGCCTCACGCCGGGCGCGGGCCTCTCGGCTGCAGGCTCTGGGTGCGGCGCGGATCGAATACCCGGCAGAGCTGCCGATTTCAGCGCGGGCCGACGAGATCCGCGCCGCCATCGAGCAGCATCCGGTGATCATCATCGCCGGTGACACCGGTTCCGGCAAGACGACACAGATCCCGAAGATCTGCCTGCAGGCGGGCCGTGGCCGGGAGGCGAAGATCGCCGTCACCCAGCCCCGTCGCGTCGCCGCCACCTCCCTGTCGCGCCGCCTGGCCGAGGAGCTCGGCGTCGAATGGGGCCGCCAGGTGGGCGCCAAGATCCGCTTCCGTGACCAGACCTCACCGGAGACACTGGTGAAGTTCGTCACCGACGGCATGTTGCTGGCTGAGATCCGCTCCGACCGCGATCTGCTCGAATACGACACCCTCATCGTCGACGAGGCCCACGAACGCAGCCTCAACATCGACTTCCTGCTGGGATATCTGCGCACGTTGCGCGCCCGGCGTCCCGATCTCAAGATCATCGTCACCTCCGCGACAATAGATACGGAGAGCTTCTCGAAAGCCTTTGACGAGGCCCCCGTCATCGAGGTTTCAGGTCGGGTCTATCCCGTGGAAACCCGCTACTGGCCCCTGGAGGAACTGCTGGAGGACGGCGACGGCGACTTCTCCTACACCGAAGGTGCCGCCACGGCCTGCCAGCGCCTGCTCGAGGACTCAGAGCGTGGCGACGTGCTGGTCTTCATGCCCTCCGAGCGCGACATCCGCGAGACCGGCGATCTGCTGTCGGCCCGCCTGTCCGGACGGCGCGGCGTGGAGGTGCTGCCTCTGTTCTCGCGTCTCACCGCCGCCGAGCAGCACAAGGTCTTCGGACCACATACCGGCCGGCGCGTCGTCATCGCCACCAACATCGCTGAGACCTCTCTGACGATTCCCGGCATCCGCTACGTCGTCGACACGGGACTGGCGCGAATCTCGCGCTACAACCCGCGCAACCAGACCCAGCGGCTGCCCATCGAAGCGGTGAGCCAGTCGTCGGCCGAGCAGCGCCAAGGACGCTGCGGTCGCGTCGAGGAGGGGATCTGTGTCCGCCTGTACGACGAGGAAGACTTCGGCGCCCGCGACGAGTACACCCAACCCGAAATACAGCGCGCCAACCTGGCCGAGGTCATCCTGCGCATGCTGGATCTGGAGTTCGGCAGCGTCGAGACCTTCCCCTTCATCGACCCGCCCAGGCCGCAGGCCATCCGCGGCGGCTACCAGTTGCTGGAAGAGCTCGGCGCCATCGACCGTCAGAAGAAGCTGACCCGACTGGGGCAGGACATGGCCCACATGCCGATCTCGCCCACCGTGTCGCGCATGGTCCTGCAGGCCCATGCCGAGGGGGCCCTGCCGGAGATTCTCGTCATCGCCGCCGCCATATCTGCCCAGGACCCGCGTGAACGTCCCGCCGGACAGGAGGCCGAGGCGGATCGTATGCACCAGCAGTTCATCGACCGGCGCTCCGACTTCCTCACCCTGTTCAACATCTGGCTCGCCTACCACGACCGCATGGAGCAGGGCACCCAGTCGCAGCTGCGCAAGTTCTGTCGGCAACACTTCCTGTCCTTCATGCGCATGCGCGAATGGCGCGACATCCACGCCCAGCTGCGTTATACCCTCGAGGAACTGGGTGGCTTCCGGCTCGACCTGAGCTGTGCCCAGCGGGAAGACGCCTACGACGCCGTGCATCGATGTGTGTTGACGGGACTGTTCAGCAACGTGGCGCACAAGAAACAGGAGCCGGCAGGTCCCAACCTCTACGCCGCGGCCCGGGGACGGCAGGTGATGCTGTTTCCCGGGTCCGGCCTGTTCGAACGCGGGGCCAAGTCACGTCGCGGGGGGGCCGGCGGGCCCGACAAGGCAACGGACCGGCACGGCGCGCCGGCCTGGCTGATCGCCGCCGAGATGGTGGAGACCAACCGTCTGTACGCCCGCACGGCCGCCGCCATCAAGCCGGAGTGGATCCTCGATCTGGGGGAATATCTGTGTCGCTCCAGCTTCCGCGACCCGCACTGGAGCCGGTCCGCCGGCCGTGTTCTGGTAAACGAGACAGTGCGTCTCCACGGCCTCGTCATCACCGAGCGTCGTGTGGGCTACGCCAAGATCGAACCGCGCCAGGCGCGCGACATCTTCATCCGGGAGGCGTTGATCGCGGCTGAGGTCGACGACATGGCCCACCCGTTCTACGAGCACAACCGGCAGACCTTCCACCGCCTCGAGACATGGCAGAGCCGGCTGCGGCAGCGGCACGCCGTCGACCTCGACGACGCCTTCCACGATTTCTACGCCGAGCGCCTGCCCGATGGCGTCGCCTCTGTGCACGACCTGAACCGGCTCATCGGCGACCACGACGGCGACGATGCCTTTCTGCACGCCGACGAGGCGACACTGCTGGCCGGCGGCGACCTCTCAGTCGACCTCGACGCCTTTCCCGATGCCGTCGACCTCGACGGTCAGGCCCTCGAGCTGGCCTATGCCTATACCCCGGGCCAGGAACAGGACGGCGTCACCTTGAAAGTGCCCTACCGGCTGGTGGATGCCATTCGGCCTGAAGTCCTCGACTGGCTGGTCCCCGGGCTGCGCGAGGAGCGCATCACATGTCTGCTGCGTTCGTTGCCCAAGGCGCTGCGCAAACGCTTCGTGCCGGTGCCGGAATCGGCGCGCAAGATCAGCGCCGAGCTGACCCCCGCCCACGGGGACGGCACCTTCCTGGATGCGCTGGAGAACTTCATCGAGGACCGCTGGCGGGTGAAGGTCCGGCGCGGCGACTGGGATCCGGACAGCGTACCCGAGCACCTGCGTATGCGCCTCGAGATCGAGGGCAGCGACGGCAGTACGGTGGCCGCGGGCCGGGATCTCAGCGTGCTGGCGGGACAGCTCGACCGGCCTGCCGAGTCGCCGGTGCAACTGGAGGCGTGGAAGACGGCAGTCGGTACGTGGGAGCACGAAGATGTCGCCGGCTGGACCTTTGGCGACCTGCCCGAGCGCGTCGAGGTGACCCAGCTGTCGGGGGTGCCGGTCTTCGGCTTTCCCGGCCTCGTGCTGGAGGATCACCGCGTCCACGTGCGGCTCTTCGATGACCGGAACCAGGCTCGTACGGTATCACCCGCGGGGTTCCGGCGGCTGTGTGAGCTGGAGTTGCGTGACGAGGCCGCGTGGCTGCAGAGAGAATTGCGGGACCTGCGCCCCATCGTCGACCGGCATCGGTCTCTCGGCGAACCGGCCGCGATCGAGGCTCAGGCCTACGAGCACCTGGCGCGGTATCTGTATCTGGAGGGGGGCGTCCTGCCGCTGACACGGCAGCGCTTCGAAGAACGCGTCGAAGGCGCCCGCCAGCGGCTGCAGGGCCTGTCCGACCGTTTCCTCAGATTTCTCTCCGAGATCATCGACATCCGCTCGCAGCTGGTGGCCACCGCCCTGCCCTACCCTGACCTGCAGGCGGATCTGGAACGGCTGCTGCCAGCCGGCTTTCTCGCCGACATCGAGTTCGACCAGCTGCCGCACCTGATCCGTTATCTCAGGGCAGCAGTGGTGCGGGCAGACCGTTTCCGCTCCGATCGCTCCCGGGACGCCGCCAAGGTGGCCCTTGTGGTACCCTTCGCCGAGGCCTGCCAGCGCCTGCGGGCAACGGCCGCTGGCGCTACGGTGGCGCGACAGAGCCGGATTCAGGAACTGCGCTGGCTGGTGGAGGAGTATCGAGTCTCCATCTTCGCCCAGGAGCTCGGTACGGCACAACGGGTGTCGGTCAAGCGCCTGGAACAGCAGCTGGAGGCGGTTGAGAAGGCGGACTGACCCTACTTGATTCACCGCCCGATCGGTGTATCTTGTTACGGGATCACGGTTTCCGCCCCCTTGCCTAAGATCGGATATGCAAGCCCTCGAAATGCCAGCCATGGTGGCCGCCCTGGTATTGGCCTTTGCCGTGATCATCGCCAAGGTGATGATCACGCAGCTCATCGGTCGCATGAACCGGCAGATCAATCAGGTGTCGCAAGTCAAGTCTGAGGCCCTCGGTCGCCTCAAGGGCGCGCAGGGCCAGAAGCAGATCATCGCCAAGAACAAGATGCTGCTGGACAAGAAGATGAGGCGGCTGAAGAAGGAGATGGGCGAGATGAAGGAAGAAGAAGACGCCCGTCGCAAGCGCAGCGAGTCCCGCCGCGTCAGCTGAACCTGACCCCCAATCAACCAGAAACCGCCCCGCCGGCTGCTGTCAGCTGGCGGGGCGTTTTCTGTTATCTGGCGTGATGGCCCCTAGGAGCCCGTCTCAGTAATGCTTGATCGAGTCGGTGGTATGGGCGTTGGTGTTGTTGTTTTGACGTTGAGGGTGAGTGTGAGACTTCGTCT
>PBSR01000005.1 GCA_002726335.1 Gemmatimonadaceae bacterium | reverse complement strand
CCTCCCTGGCGGCGCCCCGCTGGTCCTGCGCGTCCTGCTGGATCGCTCCGTACTGGAGATCTTCCCCGAAGGCGGCGCCCCCGCCGCCACCCGGGTCTACCCAACCCGCACCGACAGCAAGGGCATCAGCTTCTTCGCCCGCGGCGCCCCGGCCCGCCTCACCCGACTCGACTGCTGGCAGATGGACCCCACCTGACCCGGCGTTGACGCCGATTTGGCTCGCCGCCGAGCCCCGTTGACCAGCGTAGGTGAACTTGCACCCCCTCAGTCCTCCGTCGCGAACACGTCCCGATACGCCACCGCTTCCGGGTCTAGTTGGATATCCCCCTGCCGCACCGGCCGGCCAAGACGCGTGCCCTCCAGCGTCCGGCAGCGGCTCAGCGCCACATACGCCTGCCCGTGGGCGAAGGTCCCGCGCCCGAAATCGATGAAGGTCCGATCGAAGGTCTGCCCCTGCGCCTTGTGGATCGTCAGTGCCCAGGCCAGCCGGATCGGATACTGCACAAACGTGCCCACCACCTTCTGTTCGATCCGCTGGTTGCCAGCATCATAGCGGTAGTCCACCTTCTCCCATTCGCCGCGCTTCAGCTCGTGCTCGCCGCTGTCCGTCGTTATCCACACCGCGTCCTCGCTGAGTTTCGTAACCTCCCCGAGGGTACCGTTCACCCAACGCCCCTGCGAATCGTTTTTCAACGTCATCACTCGCGCCCCCACCCGCAGCCGTAGCCGTTCATCCGTCGGTAGCGTGCGGTCGCCGAACTGCCCGGTCAGCTTCGCCTGAAACTCGTGCTCCGGCCCTTCCAGCGCCAGCAACATCGCCTGGTTGATCCGATCCGCCGCCACGTTCGTCGGCGTCATGGTCACGTAGCCTTCCCGATCGGCCGGCGCCTGCTCCTCGCGGACCTGCACGTTCAGGTCGTCCAGGGTGTGGTCCTCCAGACAGTCGTTGCGAATCGCGTCCAAAATCGTGATGAAATGCTGGTCACGATGCCGGTAGCGCTCCCGTAATTCGACCAGCAACGGCCGCGCTCGCTTGAGTCCCGGCGCGTCGAAGAAGTAGACCCCGCCGTAGCGTCGCTCCAGGTACTCGCGCACTCCGTCGTCCACCACCGGGGGCAGCTGGTACGGGTCGCCGAACATCACCACCTGCGCCCCGCCAAACGGCTGCTCGTTGCCGCGATTGATCCGCAGCGCCCGGTCGATCCCGTCCATCACGTCCACCCGGACCATCGAAACTTCGTCGATCACCAACGTCTCCAGTCGGCGATAGAGGTTGCGGTTGCGCCCCGGTTTGATGTCGTCCGGTCCCACCAGTCGCGGCGGGAAGCGGAAGAACGAATGGATCGTCTGCCCGCCCACGTTTACCGCCGCGATCCCGGTCGGCGCCACCACCACCACCTGCCGCTCGGTGATCTCGCGGAAGTACTGCAACAGCGTCGACTTCCCGGTCCCCGCCACCCCTGTCACGAACGCCGACCGGCCCTCGCGGTCGATCACGTCCAGGGCGTGGCGAAAGTCCGATCCGATCTCGATCTCCGGCAGCGCCACCCGCTCGACCCGGGGCTCCGCCTCCGGCGGCTTCGTCGTCGATCCCGCCCCGCCCCGCCCCCGTCTCCGCCGCCGACCGCGACCGGCAAACCGCATTCCGCAAATCCCGAAGGTACGCCGTCGTCACTCGACGGTCGGTGACGCGGATTCTAGCCCGCGGCGCTATTCAGACCATCACCCCCACCCCACTTCCGGCCGGTTCTCTAGAGGTCCATCCCACCGAGGCGGCAAAGTTCTTCGAAACTGGCTAGGAAGGCCTCGCAAACATCCGGCGACAGCAGCTCGCCGCTCTCGAACGGGAGCTTTTCGCGGGCCACTCCCGGCGGCGCCGAATCCCCGTACGAGCGCCACGAGATAACCGCGTCGAATGCGTCCACCACCGTCATGATTCGGGCGCCGACGTAGATCTCGTATCCCGTCAGTCCCCCGGGGTAGCCTTCGCCCCAGTAGGCCTCGTGGTGCACCGGCGGCACCCGCCACGCCGTGTCCAAGAACCCAATCCCCTCCAGCAGCGACCAGCCGGTCTTCGAGTGATCCCGCACCACCACCCACTCGCCCGGGTCCAACCAGTGCGGCTCTGGAATCCCGTTGTAGGCTACCAGGGTCAGGTAGTCATAGCCGTACACCGCCGCGATCTCCGACAGGCTTCGTCCCCCTTAATCCACGTAATAGCCGTCTTCGGGCGGAGTTTTGCAGCCTCGCTCCGCAGTCGGCGTCGCGGTTGGCAACCAGGCCAGCGCTGCCGCCCGCGCCCCACTCGCATCACACCCCACCAGCAACAAACCCAGCACCAACACGAGGACCAGTAGCCCCCCCACGCGCCCGCAACCGGCCCACAAAGCCAACTCCACAGGCGTCTCGCCGCCGCAATCGCCGCTCCCGTCTTTTGCCCGCGGCCGTACACCGGCGGGGTCGAACACCTTATGACTACCTAACGTCGAAATGCAATTATGTTATGACATCAGAGTAACGACGACCTCCAGAAAGCCACCGCGAGCGCTAGCCGAAGTCGTAGCGGTAGACCTTCGTGCGGTCATCCTCAGGGGCGAAGTAGAAGCGCACCACCCCGCTCCGAAGCTCGCCGAACAGCGGATTGTGCGTCATCGGACGCTCGCTACCGGGCGGGCGCAGATCCACCGCAAGCTGTCGCTCGACCCGGTCGTTCGCCAGATCCACCAGGTCCAGCGAGCCGGCGTAGACCCCGTCGATCCGGGTGGTCCCGCCGCAGAGCGCCAGACCGGAACCCACGTACTGGCAATCCTGATAGGCCGCCGCGAAAGCGGAGTCCGACCGATCCAGCCGCACCGGCCCGGCCAGCACGTCACCGGACGGCGTCCAGGCATACTTGCCGCGCGCCGCCCAGGTGAATCCGTGCAAGACCCCGGCCCGCCGGTCGAACGCCAGCGCGCCGATGTGATCCGCGACCGAAAACGCCGGCTCCACCGCCAGCGAGTCGGGATCGACGCGCACGATTTCCGACGAGCTATCCGGCGAATACTCCGCCACCGGGACCCAGATCGAGCGCCCGTCGAAATCGATCCCGCCCGGGTGGTAGCGGACACCGTCGCCCAGTTCCGTCCGGTCCGCCAGTTCGCCGGCCAGGTCGATCTTGAATAGGTAGCCAACACCCTCGCGCTCCCCGGGATTCCCCGGCACCCGCACCGACGACAGGAAGATGAACTCCCCAATCCGCACCATCCCCTGCGGGTGATAGGTCGGAAAGTTGAGCGGGATCGCGCCGACCGCCGTCCACGAGTCCTGCGTCACCAGCGCCCGGCGCAGCGCCACCAACATTTCGTCGCCCTCGTCCAGGTCCGCCGGTCTCAATCGTCCGCCCCGTCCAGCAACTCCAACATCCGGTCAAGCCAGTTGCTCGTGATGTCGTCCACCCCGATCTCCGCCACCGCCCGGTAGCGCACCGGGTCGTCAATCGTGTAAGTCCAGACCTGCAGGCCGGCCCGCTGCGCCACCGCGCAGAACTCCGCCGTCACCAACCGGTAGTCCACATTCAGCCCCAATGCGCCCAGTTCAGTCGCCGCCGCGAGGAACCCCGCCCACCACCCGGCCCGGCCATCGCCCGCGTCCGCCGGGACCTCCCCGTGATTCAGCAGCAGGTCGATGGCCGGGTCCAGCCGGCGCACTTCTTTGGCCCATTCCGCTACGCAACCCGAAATCAACACCCTGTCGCGCCAATCCGAGCCGTCCAGCAACCGCAGCACCGGCGCGATCGCGGCTTCGGTCTTTATATCTATATTCCCCCGCGCCCGGCCGTCGATCAGGCCCAGCGCCTGCGGCAGCGTCAGCACCCGCCCGCCGGCGAAGCGCGCGGCATACCACCCGCCGGCGTCCAGGCGAGCCAGTTCCGCGGCCGTCCGCGCCGCCACCGGGCCGGTCCCATCGGTGGTGCGCTCCAGCGTTGCATCGTGCAAGAGCATCACCACGCCATCGCGGCTCACCCGGGCATCCACTTCAATCACGCCAATGCCCAGTGCCAGCGCCCGCCGGATAGCCGCCGCCGTGTTCTCAGGCGCCTGCCCGCCAGCCCCCCGGTGCGCCACCAACCGCGGCCGTCTCTCCCTCTGCGAAAGACCCATGTCACATCCTTATGCCCTGCCCCGGGCGGCCGCCAATTCGCAACGCAGTGGTAGGCGAAACGCATCATATTCAACCCCATCACCAGCGGTCAAAACCGCGCCATGACCACCAACGGCCAACTCAGTTCATCGCTACTTCCGGCCACATCGCGCGCAAAGACTGGCCTCCCGTTGCTTGCGGGACGCCGCGATTGGGTCAATACTGGAAATGGTTCCCTGAGGGGATCGGCCCGACCGAATCGCGCCGGTGGGGCACGATCCGAGGGGAGGCGAGCGTCTGAGCAAAGGGTGGAAGGCACATGGCATATTCGAGAAAGAGCCAGAAGACGGGTCGGGAGTACTTCCTTCACTCCAAAGAGGTGGAGCTAAACGGGGGCTATAAGCAGACCATCTACTACTTCTCCCCGCAGCCGGGGCCCGACGCCATCGAAGCCTTACCCGACGGCCATGAAATAATCGAAAATGATCGCACCGGCCTGCCGCTGCTGCGCCGCAAAAAGTAGCCGGCGCCGATCGCCGCGATCGCTTTGATCGCGCGGCCCCGGTTCGACCCCATCGCGGGAAACCAATCGACGGAGGATCGCATCGGATGGACGGCTTCATGTCGGTAGCCGCCTGATGGCCAGCATCCTGATTGCCGAAGACGATCCGGGCATCGTCGACATCGTTCGCACGGTCCTGTTAGGCAACGGACACGAACTGTTGGAGGCCGCCAACGGCGACGCGGCGCTGGCCGCGATCACCGCCAACCCCGAGCTCGACCCGGCCCGGCGCTAGCCTACGACCGCCACCCGCCGACCTGTCGTCACCGACTCCAGCGCCGCGTCGGCCAGCAGCAGCGCCCGCAGTCCGTCGTCACCCGAAGGCGACTCCGCCAGCGAGCCCGCCCGGACCCCTTCTACGAATGCGTTCAATTCCGCCCGATAGGCGGCCGCGTAGCGCTCAAGGAAGAAGTATCCGATCGCGTCATCGCGAGTCCCCGCCGCGTCCGTCTGGCTGACCATGCTGTCGGGCGGATTGCCCGCCTGCAACATCCCTTCCGAGCCGTGGGCCTCCAGGCGCTGGTCATAGCCGTAGACGGCCCGCCGCGAATTGTGAATCTGGCACAGCCGGCCCGAAGCCGTCCGCAGCGACACCACCGCCGAATCCAGATCGCCGGCGGCGCCGATTTCCGGATCCACCAGGCAACTAGCCTGCGCCATCACTTCCACCGGCTCCTCACCCAGTAGCCACCGCGCCATGTCGAAGTCGTGGATCATCATGTCGCGGAAGATCCCACCCGAGACCCGGATGTAGGCCACTGGCGGTGGGCCGGGATCGCGGCTAGTGATACCGACGAATTCCACCGTACCGATCGCCCCGGCATCCAGCCGCGCCTTGAACTCCATGAAATGCGGGTCGAAGCGCCGGTTGAACCCAACCGCCAGCGCCACCTCCATCTCGGCCACCACCGTCAGGCACCCGCGCACCCGGTCAACGTCCAAGTGAATCGGCTTCTCGCAAAAGATCGCCTTCCCGGCCCGCGCGGCGCGCTCGATCAGGTACGCGTGGGTATCGGTCGACGAGGCAATTAGCACCGCGCGAACTTGTGGGTCGGCCAGCGCCCGGTCGACCTCCACCACCTCCGCGCCGGCCGCCGCCGCCGTCGCCCGGGCCGTCTCCGCCACCGGGTCAGATACATACCTGAGTTCCACATCCGGCATCGTCGCCAGCGTCCCCGCGTGCAGTGCGCCGATACGGCCGGCGCCAAAGAGAGCGAACTTCATCACCATCAGGCTCATTTCTGGTTGACCGGAGCGCCGGCATTATCCACCCTGCCCGGCCGCGGTGGAAGTCGCACCCGCCGCCACCGGGCCGCTAGTATTCGGCGGGGGTTGTCGCCGAGGAGCCCATCCGTAGCGCCGAACGAAAAAGGTAGAGAACATGTCCGACGACGTCGTCTATCGATCCCGCGTCCGCATCGAACGCATCAAAGGCCCCCTGCGCCACGCCCACCTGCCGGCCAACCCCGACCCGGTCGTCTTTGGCGTCCACACCGAGGTCGCCGAGCACTACGGCATCGATCCCGAGATCAGCGAGCCCCACACCACCACCCTCGACTACGTAATCTCCGCCGCCGCCGGCTGACTGACCGGCACCTTCGGGGGCGCGCTGGAGGCGCGCGGAATTCCAGCCGGCAAAGGCATCTTGAACGCCGACGCCGTCGGCGAGATCGAAAAAGACGGCAACGTCCTGATCATCCGGCGCATCCACGTTACCTATCAGCTAGAGGCCGACGAAGAGCATCGCGAGACGGTCGAGCGGGTGCTGGGTTTCCACGCCGGCCACTGTCCGGTGGCGCGCTCCATCGAGAACAGTATCGACATCACCACCGCCCTGGAGATGCACGCCTAGGCGAGCGATCGGCGAATCGTTCCGGCCGCGCCCGTCCCTTAGCGGGACCCGCCATCCACCGTCAGCGTCTGCCCGCTAACAAAGCGATTGTGCAGCAGCAGCGGGACAATCGAGTCCGCCATCTCCTCCGGCCCGGCCGCGAATCCCAGCGGGGTTCTCTCCTCCACCCCGCGCCTTAGCTCCACAGAGTCGGACCGGGATTCCATCCACCACCGGGTCCCCACGAACCCCGGCGCCACCGCGTTGACCCGGATCTCCGGTCCCAGCACCCGGGACAGCGAGCGCGTCATCGTGATCAGCGCCGCCTTCGACGCCGCGTAGGCGATCGAGCTCCCCCCGCCCGTATACCCCGATACCGACGCCACATTCACCACCGCCCCATCCCCCGTCGCCCGCAGGTGTGGCGCCGCCGCCCGCGTCACCTGGAACGCCCCCACCACATTCACCTGGAAGATCTCCATCCACTTCTCTCCGGTCATGGCCTCCAGGTCGGCGTGGTCGACAAAATGGGTCATCCCGGCGTTGTTCACCAGGTAGTCGATTCTTCCGAGCTTCGTCGCCGTTTCCTCCACCATCGCCCGCACCGCGGCGTCGTCGCCCACGTCCGCCCGCACCGCCACGGCCCGCCCGCCCGCACTTTCGATCTCCGCCACCGCTTCTTGCACATTCCACAGTTCGATGTCGTCCGGGTAGTTGAGCGCCACCACCACCCCCTGCCCGCCCAGCCGGGTAGCCGTCGCCCGGCCGATCCCCGCNGAGGCGCCGGTCACCAGCGCCACTCGTTGCTCATCAACCATCCGGCCCTCCTCGGGGTTTCAAAGTGGCCGGATAGTAGCGCATATCCGCGCGAACGACGGCACATCTATCACCAGCGCCGCATCGTGCATCCCCACCACCATTCCCTCAAGCGACAGGTGATCCTCGCCGTCGATCATCTCCAGGCGCACCGCGACAACATCTGTCAGCATCTGACCTTCGCCCGGGTCCATCAGTGGCGCCCCACGGGTCGACTCATTCCCCATCCAGCCTAAGACCATCCCAGCCCGATCTCGCCGAATTCGCCTCGCCGACCCGGTCAGTTCCCCAGCACCATCACCCGAATCGTCGCCGGCTCGCCCGGAAACCAGGCCACCAGTTCCGCCAGCGGCGCCACCCGCACCACGTATTCGCCGGCCGCATCCGGCAGTCGCAGCATCCCTCGAAACGCATAGCCGTTCCCGGGCAGGATGTCCCCAACCAGGTGACCCAGCAGCATGATCCGTCCCTCGTAGCCGGGCATCTCCACCTCGCTGCCGTCGGCCTGCACCTGGAACCAGCGCCAGCCCAGCCGGATGTTCGCCTCGCTGCCCCAGGCCACCGGGCCCAGATTCAGCGCCGTCACCAGCAGCGGCAGGCGTTCCGCCGGCCGGCCCGTGAACTCGTTTTCGGTCACCAGCCGCAAGCGCGCGCGCAGCCCCGCGCCGGTGCCGTCGAACGGCGTCGTCGCGATCGCCCCCACCCGCACTTCACGCCGCAAGAGCAACTCGCCCGCCAGTTCCAGTTCCAGTCCGTAGATCCCTTCGTCCTGCGGAGTCGGCAGCCGCAGCAGCGTGTCATAGGTGCCGTCCGCCGCCAGGAACGGCGGCGGCAGCAGGCTACTCTCCGCCTCGAAGATCGCCTCGCCCCCGGCGTCCCGCCAGCGCACCGTCATCGTCCGTACCGTCACGTCGTTCGGCGGCAGCCAGGGATCCGGCAACGGATTGCGTAGCACCAGCGGCGCCTGGATCGCCGTTCCCACCGGCGCCGTTTCCAGCGATAGGAAGACATCCAGTTCCGCCCAATCGCCATCCGGCCGCGCCGCCACCTCCGGCAGCGTCAACACCAGCCAGCCAAATGACTCGGTCACCCCAACCGCCGCCGGCCCGGCTCCGGCCGCCCGCCAGATCGCTTTATCGCGGGCCTCCAGCTTCGACAGGTCGATCACCACCCCCCGCACCCCGGTCGCCGCCAGCGCCCGCAGCAAATCCTCGGCTCCCTGCCGGGTCACATCGCGGGCGGCATCGCGAAAGAACCAGTATTGCGGCCAGATCGCTCCTGAGTAGCCGTTCACTAGCGGACCTTTGCCCGCCGCGGTGGTCATCCAGATCCGCCCGATTTCCTCGGCTCCGCTCACCGGCACAAACAGCAACGGCCCCTCCGGCACGTCTGCCAGCGTCGCCGTCAGCCCCGGGTCCTGGGGCACCGGCGGCACGTTCAGCGGGTTCGTCGCCGCCTCGCCCAGCACCGCCGCCACCAGCAGCACCCCCACCGCCGGCGCCGCCCAGCCTCCCCGGCGTCGATGGCGCAGCCACGCCGCCGCCGCCGTCACCAGCACCCCGGCCAACAACGCCAGCGCGAAATTTGCCATCAGCGAGAACCGCGCCACGATCCGCACCGCCCGGAAGCTGGGGAAATGGTCGTACAGGAATTGATAGGGCAGCGCGAAATCGGTCACTTCTTCGTGCCATTTCCAGTTCGGCCCCAGGCTCAGCACCACCGCCAATAGGAACAGCGCCCCGGCCCCCAGCGCATAGCCCGGAAACGACTGCCGCGAAGACCGCCCGCGCAGCAGCGCCAGCGCTCCCAGCAGACCCACGATCCCGCCCAGCAGTCCCGCCGCAAACGGCACAAAGCCGGGGAAGGCGCGCCGCTCGCTGGTGGGCACCGGGAACCGTTCCTGCAGCCCCTCGTACCAGGCCAATCGCAACGACGGCGACAGGTAGTCCCGCAGCTGCAGCGAGCCGTTCTGCACTTCGGATATGTCCCTTTCGGCGGCCCAGTCCCGCGAGAATTCCAGGTATCCCAGCGCAAACGGCGCGAAGACTGCGCTTACCAGCACCCCCCCCACCAGGCTGCGCAGCGGCGCCCGCCAGTCCCGGTTGCGCAACGACCACCACGCTCCCGGCACAATCGCAAACGCCACCAGCACGAATCCGGCGATATATCCCAGGTGCACCGCGGTTACGAACTGCAGCCCCACGCACAGCGTCGCCAGGCCGAAGTCCCGCCAGCCGCGCGAGCGGGAGAAGCGCACGGCGAAGAGCAGCGTCAGCGGTATCCACCAGGCCCCGGCGAACTGGAAATGCGCCAGCCCGTAGTTGAGTTGCAGCGCCCCGAAGCCAAACACCGCCCCGGCCGTCACCGCCGCCAGGCGATCGTGGGTCAGGATCAGCACCGCCAGGTACATGCAGAAGGCACTGAGCCCGAAGGCGATGTGCCAGGTCAGGTTGAAGGCCACGATCTCGTCGCCGGTCACCAGACGCAGCGGCGCAAAGATCGGCAGCATTCCCAGCAGCAGGTCCGAGCCGTACAGCGCGTTGCCGGAGCCGAAGTAGAAGTTGCCGCGCAGGAACGAACCCGGCTCCGACCAGAGCGTCCGCAGCTGCCCGTCCAGCAGCGCCGCCTGCCAGAGCTGATCGCCGTCGGGTTTATGTGCCAGGTGGCCGGCCACGTTGGCCAGCAGGGGACGCATCACCACCACTGTCACCACCGCGAAGAACAGCGCCACCAGCGCGTGCCCGGTCCAGGGTCGCTCGTGCAGCCACTGCCGTAGACCGGCCGGCCGGCGCGTGGAGGTCGCGTTCAGCCGCCGGTCGGGAGCACTCAGTTCGCCACCGCCCCTCGACCGTGAATCCAGATCAAGCGCTGCGTCCTTCTCGAATTGACACAAGCGGGGCCGCCTCGCCCCGCTGCGCACTTCACCACATCAATCCGCTCAATTTCAAACCCGTCCGCGCAAATCAGACACGGATCGGCCCGCCGGCAACCTCATCCGGTCGGGGCGAATTTGAGTACCTTGCCCTGGTAGTAGGCCGTCACGTAGATGTTCCCGGCCGCGTCCAACGTGATTCCCCCGGGCATGATCTTGCGCCCCGCCGCGTCCCGCACCACGAACGAGGATTGCAGCGTGCCGTCGGCATTGAAACGGTGTACCCGCGCGCTGGCGAAATCGGCCACGAACACATCGCCACCGGCGTCCACCGCCACGTCGCCGCGCGCCAGCGAGTGGAACCCGCCCTCCGGCGTCGCCACTCCGGTGATCGCCTTCAGCGCTACC
>PBSR01000004.1 GCA_002726335.1 Gemmatimonadaceae bacterium | reverse complement strand
TGGTGGCGGCGGACGCGGTGGTGGCGGCGGACGCGGTGGTGGCGGCGGACGCGGTGGTGGCGGCGGACGCGGTGGTGGCGGCGGACGCCGACGCTAAACGCCCGGGCTAACCGCCCAGTTCTGACAGTTCGACCCAGCGGCCCTCGGCGGAGGAAAGCCGGATCGCGTCCATAGCCCGTATGTTGGCCACGGCCTCCTCGGGCGGCCACTTCAGCGGCGCGCCGTAGAGCACCGCGTCGGACATGGCTTCGACCTCGAGCATGTAGGAATCAAAGGGCGGGAACAGGGTCTGCGAGAAGCCGTTGGTGTCGAAGATTCGAATCTTGGATTCCTTGAGCGACGGCAGATGGAAGTCGTTGATGATCATCCGTCCCTCGCTGCCGAGCACCTCGAGAATCGGCCGCCCGAACGTTTCGCCGCTGTAATCCAGCAGGGCGGACTTACCACCGGCAAATTCCAGGACCATGAAGCCGGTGAAGTCCACCTCGAACTCATCGTCGGTTCGAAGCGTCGCCAGCACCCGTAGCGGCTCCTCGTCGAAGATGAAACGGGCGACGCCGACGCAGTAGCTGCCGATGTCGGCCAGCGCCCCGCCGGCCAGCTTCTTCTGGAAGCGGATGTTGTCGTGATCGCGTGGAGCGCTGACGTTGAACGACGCCTTGATCAGGCGCGGCGTGCCGAGCTTGCCCGATTCCACGATCTTGCGGGCGCGCAGGTTGCGCTTGGCAAAGTGATACTGGAAGGCCTCCATGAGGATGACGCCGAGCTCGCGACAGCGATCGACCGCGGCCTGCGCCTCAACGGCGTCGACGGCGATCGGCTTCTCGCAGAGGATGTGCTTGCCGGCCTCGGCGGCTTTGATGGTCCATTCGGCGTGCAGCGAGAGCGGCAACGGGTTGTAGACGACGCGGATGTCGTCGTCGGCCAGCAGTTCCTCGTAGGAACCGTAGGCGCGCGGGATGCCCAGTTGCTCGGCGGCCGCCTCGGCGCGGGAATGGTCGCGGCTGGCGATGGCCAGGAAGTTTGTGTTGGCGGCCTTCTGGCCGGCCGGGATCACCCAGTTGCGCCCGATCTGGGCGGTGGACAGAACGCCCCAGTTGACCTTGCCGGTTGACTCAGCCATCGGCGTCAACCTTCCGGTGGGGCGCCAGTTCAACCCGGCCACCGCCGAGGTGTGACTCGCGGATCGCATCCAGGACGCGCACCTGGCGAATGGCGTCGTCGCCGTCCCAGGGCAGCGGTTCGCCGCCGTTGACGGCGCGGTTCATGGCCTCGGCCTGCAGGGTGTAGGTGTTGACCGGCGGGAAGATTTCCAGTTCTGCTTCGCCACCCCGGGCGATGCGCAACGTCGAGTCGGCGGTGGCCGGCAGGATGAAGTCTTCGATGTCGATCGAGCCTTCGGTGCCGACGATCTCGAGTCGCTGGCGACGCTCCTGGGCAAAGCTGAAATCGACCAGGGCCTGGCGCCCTTCCGAGTAGGCCAGCGAGGCGACGCCGCCGATGTTGACGTCGAACTCGTCGTCCCAGTGCAGGGTCGCTTCGACTGACTCGGGCTCGGCGTCGAACATGAAGCGGGTGGCGCTGACCGGGTAGCCGCCGGCGTCTTCGAGGGCGCCACCGCTGAGTTCTTTGAGGAAGCGGACGTTAGTCGGATCGCGCGGCAGCGGGAAGGAAAAGGAGGCGCGGACCAGGCGAGGATCGCCGATGTCGCCCTGGCGGATGAGTTCGCGGGCGCGCTGGACGCGGTTGCCGAAGCGCCACATGAAGGCCTCCAGGAGGAGGACGCCGGCGCGGGCGCTGGCTTCGGTCATGGCGACGGCCTGGGTGACATCGTCGGCCATCGGTTTTTCGCAGAGCGAGTGCTTGCCGGCGGCGGCCGCCTTGAGCACCCAGTCGTGGTGCATGCCGTTGGGAAGCGGGTTGTAGACGACCTGGATGTCGGGATCGGCAAGCAACTCTTCGTAGCTGCCGTAGTGCCCGGGGATGCCGAGTTCGGCGGCGGCGGCGGCGGCGCGCTCGGCGTCGCGGCTGCTGATGGCGACGACTTCGGTGTCAGCGGCCGCCTGTATGGCCGGGATCACCCTATGCAGGCCGATGTTGGCGGTGGAGATGATGCCCCATTTCACGGTTTCAGAATTGGACATTTCAGTCAGTCTCCTGCAGTGGCTCGAGACCGACCCGCCGGCCGCTGGCGTGGGACTCGCGGACGGCATCCATGACTCGTATCTGGTTGACGGCCTCTTCGCCGCCCCAGGGCAGCGGCGCCCCGGTGAGAACGGCCTTGGACATGACCTCGAACTCGGCGGTGTAGGTGTTGAGCGGCGGGAAGGGCTCGGCCACGCGCTGCTCGGGGCCGGGATCGCCGGCGGTGCCCTCGCGGCGCTCGACATCGACGGTGCGGACGTCGCTGACCGGTAGGAAGCACTCTTCGACATTCATGGTCGCGGCGGTGCCGACGACTTCGTAGCGCTGCCGGCGGGACATGGCGAAGCTGAAATCAAGCGCGGCACGCCGGTGCCCCGGGAAGTCGAGGGTGATCAGGCCGCCGATGTCAACTTCGAACTCGCGGTCGATATCCAGGCGGGCGTCGACGGCCATCGGCTCGGCGTCGAAGAGATAACGGGCGATGGAGATGGTGTAGCTGCCGATATCGGCCAGGGCGCCGCCGGCGAGGTCTTTTTGCAGACGGACGTTCTCGGCGTTGCGCGGCAGCGGAAAGCTGAATCCAACGCGGACCAGGCGCGCCTGGCCGAGTCCGCCGTCTTTGACGATCTCGCGGGCGCGCAGGTTGCGGTTGCCGAAGCGATACATGAAGGCTTCCATCAAGAGAACTCCGTTTTCGTCGCAGGCGTCGACCATCGTGCGCGCCTCGGCGGCGTTTACCGCCAGTGGCTTCTCGCAGAGGATGTGCTTGCCGGCCTGCGCGGCCTTGATGGTCCATTCGGCGTGCAGGGAGTTGGGCAAGGGGTTGTAGACGGCGTCGATGTCCGGGTCGTCGAGCAGTTCCTGGTAGGAGCCGTAAGACTTCTCGATGCCCAGTTGCACGGCGGCGGCGGCGGCCTTGTCAGCGTCCCGACTGCTGATGGCGGTGATGACNCCGTGGTCGGCCTCGTCGCCNGCGGNNATGACCCCTTTTTCGACCCCTATNTTGGCGGTNGAGATGACTCCCCACCGCACTCGCCCCTGGNCGTCTGGCATGNTTGCCTCCCGGTCCGGCCACTGNGGCCGAACCCCTGCGCATCGACTCGGGGGATACCCTATACGCCCGNCGAGGGCCGCTCCAAGCAGTTAGAATCCCCGATCATGCGATATAGACGCNTGGGTCGAACGGAAATGCGGGTCTCGCTGCTGGGGCAGGGCGGTGGGGGGCCGAGTCAGTTGGGCCAGAAGACCGACGTGGATCAGCCGGCGATTAACCATCTGGTGGCCGCCGGGATCGAGGCCGGGATCAACTTCTTCGACACCGCCGAGGTTTACGGCGAGAGCGAAGTCATCCTGGGAAAGGCCCTGGCCGGGGTCCGGCGCGATAGCTATTTCCTGGCGAGCAAGGTGAGCTACAAGAACCGTCGCGGCGACGGCAAGATCATCGACGCGAAGGAGCTGGCGGAGCACCTGGACCGCAGCCTGGAGCGACTGGGGGTTGAGCACCTGGACCTGTACCAGCTGCACGGGCTGGAAGCGGGCGATGTGGAACCGGTGCTGAGCGATTTGATCCCGGAACTGGAACGGCAGCGGCGGGCAGGGCGGATCCGCCATATCGGGGTTACCGAGCTGTGGGAGATCGACGGCCCGCACGAGGCACTGCTGAAGTGCCTTCCGGGCGGGCCGTTCGACACGGCGATGGTGGGCTACAACCTGCTGAACTCCTGCGGCGAGGACGGGCTGTTCGATGTCTGCCGCGAGAATGATGTCGGGGTGATCGTGATGTTCGCGGTGCGGCGGGCGATGAGCGACGCGCTACGGCGCGCAGAAATCTTCGCCGAGTTGGTGGAAGACGAATCGTTGGATGGCGCTACAGTGGACGCGGACGACCCGCTGGGCTGGCTGGTGGGGGATGGCGCCGACTCGGTGCCGGAGGCGGCCTACCGCTTCGCGCTGGAGCCGGATGTGGTCGGGACGGTGCTGACCGGCACGTCGAAGATCGAGCACCTGCGGCAGAACCTGGCGGCGGTGGCGGCGGGACCGTTGCCGGCCGCGCTGCGCGCTGAGATCCGTGAGCGCTACGGGCACCTGACGCAATCGCTGGGAACCTAGGACAAATCTGAAACGGGGAATCACATGAAGATCCTGATAACCGGCGGCAACGGTAGTCTCGGTTCGCGGCTGGCGGCGCCTCTGGTGCGGCGCGGCGACGAGGTCACGCTGCTGGACCGCAGCACCGGCCCACGGGTGCGCACGCCCGAGTTCGAGCGGTGCCGGGTGGCGGTGGCGGATATCGCGGATGCCGACCGGGTGTCCGAGATCGTGGGCGAGGGCGGCTTTGACTCGATCTTCCACCTGGCGGCGCTGATGTCGTCGGACGCCGAGGAGAATCCCGAAGTCGCATGGCAGGTGAACATGATCGGCACCCGCAACGTACTGGAGGCGGCCCACCGACACGACGTCGGGCGGGTGCTGTTCACCAGTACGGTGGCCAGCTACGGGCACATGACCGAGGACCCGGTGCCGGTGGACGCGCCGCAGTGGCCGGAAAGTCTGTATGGGGCGACCAAGGTGGCCGGCGAGCGCCTGGGGGTCTACTATCACCGCCGCTTCGGGGTGGACTTTCGTGGGCTGTGGCTGGTGGCCACGGTGGCGCCGTTCGGATCGACCGGCGGTGCCAGCGGCTACTGCTCGCAGGTGTACCTGGACGCGGTGCAAGAGGGCACCTATGAGTTCTACCTGGAACCGGCGACCCGCGCGCCGATCATCTACATCGGGGACGCGGTAGGGGCGCTGATCGGCCTGCACGACGCGCCGGCCGCCGACCTGACTAGGCGGGTCTACACCCTGAGCGGGATCGCGCCATCGGCCGAAGAGTTCGCGGCGTCGATTCGGCGGGTGCTGCCGGATACCGAGTTCACTTACAAGCCGGACCCGGTGCTGGATGCGATCGTGGCGAGCTGGCCGGATCGCTACGACGACTCAGCCTCGCGGGCCGACTGGGGCTGGGCCCCGGGCTACGACCTGGACGCGATCACGGACGCGGTTATCCCGGCGCTGCAGGCGGCAATCAAGGGGTAGGCGCGGCGCCGGGTAGATATAATTCGGGGAGCCGCGGAGCCCAGCACCCCCAGTAGCCGGAGCGCCAATCTGGATATTCACATCAGCGCGGGCGACTTCTCGAGATTCGTCGCCGATACCCTGATCATCGGCCTGTTCGAGGACGCCCCCGATAACCCGCCGCTGGCGGCGCTGGACGGCGCGCTGGGCGGCGAGATCGCCCGGCTGCGGGCGCTGAACGACTTCGGCGGCGAGTTCAACGCCACGCTGACGCTGTATCCCGGGAACATGATCCCGGCTGGTCGAGTGGTGGTGGTGGGGCTGGGCAAGGCGGACGCGATGAACCCGGCGCGGGCCGCGGAAGCGATGGCGACGGCGGTGAAGGCGGCGGACGGGCTGGGGGCAAAGCAGGTGGCGACGGCGGCGCCGGCGCCGGCGGGTGGTCGCGAGGTGATGGTGACCGAGGCGATGGTGGTCGGCTCGAAACTGGCGCTGTACCGCTACGACCGTTTCAAGACCTTCGGCGAGATGGTGGACAAGCCTGTCAATATCGAAGCGCTGACCATGGTGGTGGCGGAGGGGGACGCGGTGGAACCGATCGCGACGGCGGCGGCGGCCGGGGCGGCGATCGCCGACGCGGTGGCGCTGGCCCGGGACCTGCAGAACGCGCCGGGCGGACATATGCCGCCGGAGGCGCTGTCGGACCAGGCACTGGCGATGTGCGCGCGGGCCGGGGTGGAGGCACGGACGCTGGGGCCAAACGAGATGGCGGAACTGAAGATGGGGGCGCTGCTGGGGGTGGCCCAAGGCAGCGCCGAGGAACCGCGAATGATCGTGATGGACTACCGGCCGGATGGCGCGTCCACCGGCACGGTGGCTATCTGCGGCAAGGGGGTTACCTTCGACACCGGCGGCATCTCGTTGAAGCCGGGCCTGAACATGGGGGATATGAAGTTCGATATGTCGGGGGCGGCGGCGACGATCGGGATCATCCAGGCGGTAGCCGCGCTGAAGCTGCCGCTGCGGGTGGTGGGAATCGTGGCGGCGGTGGAGAACATGCCCGATGGCCGGGCGGTGAAGCCGGGCGACGTGCTGACGGCGATGAACGGCAAGACCATCGAGGTGGACAACACCGACGCCGAGGGGCGGCTCGTACTGGCGGATGCGCTCTGCTACGCGCAGGAGTTCGCCCCGGACGCAATTGTCGACATGGCCACTTTGACCGGTGCGGTGATCATCGCCCTGGGCCACCAGGCGACCGGGCTGATGGGGACCAACGCGGAGCTGAATCGACGGGTGAGCGCGGCCGGCGACTTCACCGGCGAGCGAGTCTGGGAACTACCGCTCTGGGACGAATATGAAGAGCACATCAAGGGCAAGACGGCCGATATCAACAACACCGGGGGCCGCCCGGCGGGTACCATTAACGGGGGAATGTTCCTGAAGCATTTCGCCGGCGAGGTGCCTTGGTGCCACCTAGATATCGCGGGGACCGCCTGGAACGTCACCGAGAAGTCGCACATCGGCCCCGGAGGCACCGGCGTCGGTGTGCGGCTGATCACCCGGCTGCTGCGCGAGTGGGCCGGCCCACCGCAATCCGGCTAGCCGGAACGGAGTAATGCCGCCATGGCGGCCCGTGAGGCGATAGGCATTTGAAATCGATCTCGGTGCAATGGACCCGCAACGTCGAGCTGGAAGAGGCGCGGACGGTGCTGGAGGGGATCGCGGCGACGTTTGAGGCGGCGCTGCGGATCGCCGCCAACGAGGGCTTTGATCTGGGCCGGCCGGAAATGCGGCCGTTCGGCACCTGGCACATCCCGGGGGTCGAGGCCGGCAGCCCCTACTGGTCGACCCGCTGGTACGTGACCGAGAGCATGGACCCGGCGACCGGGCGGATCCGCGGAGAGCGATTCATCGATGTGATCCGCGACGAGCCCTGGCAGAAAATGGGCGCGCACTACGACGTGGCGCTGATCCACTTCGACCTGGAAACCGACGGCGAGAAGATGGCGAACGCGGAGGGGAGCAATTTTGCGCTCTCGGCTACGGAGGGCAACCTGGCGGCGGTGATCTCGGTGGCGCGCCTGCGCGAACTGACCGACGATGAGGACTTTGGAAGGGCGCTGCGGAGGCTGGCGGCTCATTCGGTGGGCCACATAATCGAGGCGGCCCAATCCGGGCGGCCGACGGTGCACGTGGCGTTCGGCGACTACCACTGCAGCAACCTGTGCGTGATGCGCCACGCGGGGACGGTGCCAGAGTTGCTGCAACTGGCGCTGGAGGAGGACGAGGCGGAGGTGCTGTTC
>PBSR01000003.1 GCA_002726335.1 Gemmatimonadaceae bacterium | reverse complement strand
GACCGGCCGGCCTTCGCCATCAGCGTGGCCGGAGGCGATCGCCAGGACCAGACGGCACTCCACATGCTTCTCGGTGCCATCGACTTCGGCCTGTCACCGGTCGAGATCGTGCGGGTGCCGCGATTCTCGACCTTCCACCATCAGAACTCCTTCGATCCGAGTCCACAGCGGGATACGACGTTCACCGATGCGGGCGCCCTGGAGATCAACAACACGGTACCCGAGTCGACTCGCCGGGACCTGGAGCGCCGTGGCCATCCGTTGCTGGTGAAGGAGCAGGCCATCTCCAACCCCGTGATGCTGCGAATCGCAGGCGACACGATACAGGCTGCCGGAGATCCCGACGCCGGTCGCCATGCAGCCGGCCTCTGACGCTACCCCCAGGGAGCTGTGTCCACCAGCACGCACGAATGTGGACAGTTGTTGGCGACACGGTTGAGAGGGGGCTCAGTGTGACAGGGGTGGCACGTTCTGTGCAGGTGATTGCGGACGAACCTTCTCCCGATTACCGTTGACAGGAGTGTCGCCAATGGCCGAAGCGAAAGATCCTGCTGTGCCGCGCGAAGAGAGCAACATGAACCTTGGCTTCACCTTTCTGCGGGAAGACCTGCAGGAGGTGCGCCAGGATATCCGCGACCTGAACCGCCGCTTCGACGAGATGGGTCGGCACATGGACCAGCGTTTCACCCGGCAGACGGCGACCATGATCGCCGTCGCCGGCGCCATCATCGCTGCCGTCAAGCTGTAGCCGCCGGCTCCGCCTCGTCTCCGGCTATTTCCGCCGGCAGCTGCCACACCGTTCCCTCCCGGTTGCAGAAGTAAAGCCGCGACTCGGACATCTCGTCCGGATTGCCGTCGGCCCAGAAGGCGACGAACCCGTCGTGCGCGTTCACCGGACGGCGCGCGTAGGCATGGTTGCGCGCTGAGCCTCGAGTCAGTTGCCGCTGCATCGCCCACGTATCGCCGTCGTCCGCACTCGTCCACAAGGCCATCTCTCCGCCTGTCCCCCAGTGCTGCGGTCCCGCCTCCGTCGGTGCGATGAGGCGCCAGTTGCCATCCGCTTCGATGAACAGCGAACCCATGTCGTAGTTGTGGGTCGACTGCGTGACCTCGGTGAAACGCCAGTCGGATCCCGTCCAGCGGCATAGTGTCCAGACGCGTGGATCCCCATTCGGCCCGGGCTCGTAGGCGGCACTCGTGACGACCAGAATCACCGGGTGACCGGCGGCGTCGACGGAGATGTCCTTCATGTAGACGAGTCGCTTTTCGGCGGCGAAGTCCCTGACCCGCGCCGGGTTGTCGGGCTCGGTCAGCGGCGGATCCAGCCTCGTCCCGCCGGCGGCGCGCCAGGTCTCCCCCAGGTCGTCGGTCTCGGCGTAGAACAGGTCAGTGCGGTTGTCGGGATGACCTTCGGGATGCCGGTTGAAGGCGGTGATCACCCGAGACGGTCGGTCGCTGCCGTTGCCGCCACCCAGCACTCGGTGACTTGTCTGGTAGTGTCCCTCCATGCCCGCCAGTTTCCGATCCGGCGACCAGGTGCGGCCGTCGGCGGAGCGACTCCAGTAGAGTTCGCGCACACCGGTGTACTTGGTGAACAGATGCAGAAACCCCTGGCCCTCGATCCACCAGGGTTGCGGGTAGGTGAGTTCGCCCTCGAGGACCGGTTCGAAGTCAGTCACATCATAGGGCGCGCGGCTGCGGTAGATGAAGCCGGGACGACGTTGCCCGCGCCCGGAGACGAAGACCCAGAGATGACCGTGTTCGTCCAGGGCCAGACTGGGATTGTCGTGGGGATCGTCGACGCCGCCCTTGTCATGCACCACCGTTGGCCGCGGCACCGTGTGGCGATCATGGTCATAGTACGACGCCATGGCCAGCAGGTGTCGCTCCCCGTCCCGGGCGCCACCGTAGACGAAGAAGGTCTTGTGCACCTCGGCGGCGTACACTGCCAGTGGTACGTGTTTGGCCGTGTAGGTGCCCAACCCGCCGGAGTACTTGTCTCCGTACTCGCACATCTGCCCCAGCGTGAACCAGATGCCACGATAGCCCGAATCGGTCTCCATCGGCGGCTAGACTACGTCCACGGGCCGGCCCGTGCGACCGGACTCATACGCGGCGGCCACCGCCGCCAGCACATGCCGTGAGGCGCTGGCAGCCACCGGTACTTCCCCATCCTCGCGGACCGCCGCGACGAAAGCCGCCACCAGCTGCGGGAACCCGAGTTCGTCAGCCGCCTCCTCTCGCACCGGCACCGCCTGCCACTGCCCGCTGCTGCCGGTCCACAGGTTCACCGGGCTGTCTCCTCCGAGGCGGATCTGGCCCGTGGTGCCGAAGATCTCCTCCGCGCGCACCGATCCTGCAGGCGCACACCAGCCCACCTGCAGGGATGTGGTGGCGCCGCTGGCGTGCTCGAACAACACCAGCGCCGTGTCCTCCACCTCGATGCTCTGCACGTTGCGGCTGATGTGGGCGAAGACACGGACGATGGGTGAATTCATGTAGTCGACGGCGCGGTAGACCTGGTGGTAGCCGTTGTCGATCAGTGGCCCACCTCCACCAGCGGCGCTCTGTGTGCGCCAGTCCTGGTTGGCTCCTCGTCCGGACACGTGGGAGGCGCTGAAGCCCTCGGTGCGCACGAGGAACACCTCGCCCACATCTCCGGCCACGATACGCGCTTTCGTCGCCTCGTGGGCGGCGCAGAACATCTGGTTGTGACTCACCGTCAGCTTGCGTCCCGTGCGTTCGGCCGCCGCCGTCATACGATCCGCCTCGGCGGCGGTCGTGGCGATCGGCTTTTCCAGCAGCACATGGCAGTCCGCCTCCATGGCGGCAATGGCCTGTGGTTCGTGCAGGTCGTGGGGTGTGCACACATGCACGAGATCGAGCTCGGCCTCTGCCAGCATCATCTCGTAGTCGGTGTAGCGCCCCGCGGCCGACACGTCATGTCTTTCTCCCAACAGTGCGAGCCGCTCTTCGGTCACGTCTGCCAGGGCGACGAGAGCGACACCCTCCATGGCTTCCAGTACAGGCGCGTGCCGGCGTTCCGTGATGCCGCCACAACCGATGATTCCTGCGCGTAGCATGTGTCTCTCCCCTTGTTGCGCTATCGACGGCGCTCGATCAGCGCCAGCAGTTCATGTGATCGGCGTGCATACCAGGGCGAGGCGCGCCAGCGGGCGACCTCCTCCAGCACCGGCTGCGCCCGTTCGTCCTCGCCCAGTCCGACCCAGTGCTCGGCTAGGGTGTAGAGCAGAACCGAACGGCTTTTCAAAGGCAGCACCCGGGCGGACAGGTCACCGAGAATCTGCGCGAACACCGCAAAGCTGTCCTGCCGGACGCAGGCCTTGCGCAACCCGGGTACAACTTCCTCCCACACATCCTCCTCGTCGCCGATGGCAGCGACGGCGGCGCGCAGACGGGCCACATCGCCGGCATTGCCCCAGAGAGTGCTGGCCATCCATACGGCTTTCGTCGACAGGCGCGACGGCCTGTACTGCAGGTACTGCTCGAAGTAGGTGTCGGCCAGCCTCGACTGCACGCTGTCGTCTTGGGCAGAGCTCTCACCACTGGTGAAGAAGCCACTGACTCGTTCCAGGTCGTCGTCGAGTCGCCGGCGGAAGGCCTCCCATTCCGGCGAGGGTTCCAGCCGCGGGCTCCGGGCGAGTCCGGCCCCGACAAACCGCAGCCGCGACCACTCGGCATCGTCGTCTCCGACACCGCCGAACATCAGCTGTCCGCCGAAGGGCTCCAGGCCGCCGTCGGGATCGGTGACGAGAAAGAGGAATCCCACCTCGTGTCCCTCGAAGGGTGGCCGGAACGACGGGGTGAAGGCCGCCAGCAGGGCCAGCGACACACGGGCCTCCATCCTGTAGCCGGTGTCGGTGCGTGCCACCGCGTGAGTGACGTACTCCGGGGACGGGGATTCCAGATGTCCGCGGGGTGTTCCCCGCCGCCACCAGCGCGAGTAGGGCGGCAGGCCCGGGTCTGCGGTGAAGACGAGAGCGTGATCGCCGCTCACCCAGCCCGGCCCGTCGCCGTCCCGCGCCATATCGAAGAACAGTGCCACCCCGTCGCGGTGGTACCAGGCCTGCTCCCGCGAACCGTCCACATCGGCCACGTTGTCACGGACATCCGCCGCCAGGTAGAGATGTCGGCTGTCCCAGCGCAGACCCACGCGGCCGGACAGATCGAGGCCGGTTCGGGCCGTACCGGCGGGCTCCGTAGCACCGTCATCACGCAGCCATACTCGCTGTTGATCGGGAGGGCCCTGCTCCGGGCCGAAGGTCAACCAGTCGACGTCGTCCCAGTCCGCCAGGTCTCCGTCGATGGTGGGCGCCTCGATGACACGTTCGCAGTCGATGATGAGATCGGGATGGGCCTGGAGAGGACCGGCCATCAGCAGCACGCCTGCCAGCAGGGAGATGGCTATCATGGTGTCGGTGGCCCGACGCCGGCCGCGTCAAACGCCTGGGCGAGGGACGTGTAGCTGATGCGCGCTGCCTCGACGGCATCGTATCCCTGTTGTGCCCACAACCGCTTGCTCACCTCGAGGGTGATGAAGTCGTCCCAGCCACCTTCGGCCATGGCCTTCACGTATTTCGTGCTGTCCAGTTCGCCCTGACCCAGCAACAGCAGATCGAAGGACCCGTCGGCATGTCGGCGGGCGTCGGTGATGTGGGTGTGCGCCGTAATGGGCAGCAGGTGTTCCACGGCGTCGGCTTCATCCTCACCGGACAGGTAGAAATGCACGATGTCGAAGTGCAGACGTAACGTCGGGCTGTTGACTGCCTCGATCACATGAAGGGCCCGCTCGGAGCGATCGACGGCGGCGCCAAAGTGCGCCTCGGCGGCGATGATACAGCCCTCCTCACGGCCCAGCGTCGCGTAGGCGCCCAAGTGGTCGATGATCGTGTCTTGCAGTTGCTGCCAGTCAGCAGACCGGCCGCCGATTCCCACGGCGATAACGGGGGGTTCGGGCGTACCGAGCTGCCGTGCCAACTCGGCACAGCGCTTCACGTGATCCTGCATCCTGACGTGTTCGGCTGCGGACTCGGCCAGCAGATGGCCGGTGACGAACAGCGCCGGGATGCCGAGATGCAGGTCCACCAGCAGCTCGCGCAGCTGGATCCGCCGCGTCCTGTCCATCTCTTCCGGGAGAGAGCTGGGATGGGCCNGCGACACGCAGATCTNCACGCCGTCGTAGCCGATGTCGGCCAGCATTGGCGCCGCCTCCTCCAGGGGATAGGCGGGCATGGCGTACGTACCGTAGGCAATCTGCATGGGGCTCAGATTCGGTGTCGGACCAGACGCTCNAGCAACACCTCCTCGAGGTCGCGCCGGCCGTCGAAGACGGCGAGTACTGTGACACCGTTGCCGTTGATTCGATACATGATGCGGTAGGGCTTTACGATCAGCTCCCGAAATGCCAGGATACCGGATCGAGACAACTCTGGGACGAGACGGCCACGCTCGGCAGCCGTCTTGAGGCTGTCAGCCTTCTTCTTGAGCTTGGCGAGGAACCGTCTGGCGTTCGTCGGCGAGTCCTGGGCGATGTAGGTGACGATGGCACCCAGGTCATCCGACGCAGCCTGCGTCCAGACAACCCTTATCCGCCGTTCAGGCATCCGCCTCCACTCCCCGAATGGCATCTTCCGCCGCCGCGAAAGCCTGTTTCTGCGTCAGCGTGTGTCCGGATTCGGCGTCGGACTCGGCATGGGCCGCCAGTTTGAGCAGGGCGATAGCCTTACGCCACGTGTCGTAGATCTGCACGTCCATGACGGCCACCTTGGCCTCACCATTCTGCGTGATCACCACCGTCTTGCCACTCTCGGCCACCTGGCTGACCAGGTCTGCTGTCCTGTTCTTCAGATAGGTGATCGGCTTGATCTGATCTTTGAGATCCATTGACCCCTCCTGGTATGGTGATAGGCCTGAATATAGTACGCAATACGGACATATCCATACCTGGGGTGTCCGGATGGTGCCGAGTCCTCAGAAGAGGCTGTAACTCAGCCCCAGGGCCGTCGTCTGCTTGACCTGCACGTCATCACTGGCCGTGGGGTCCTTGATGATCTCGAGGTTGACGTTCAGAGCGATGAACTCGCTGAGCTTGACTGTCAGCGTCGCGTCGTTGCCGATGGAGGTATCGCCGACTTCCGTGACAGGCACGAAGATCTGCAGCTTCGAGGTCAGCTGGATGTTGTCCGCCATCTGCCACTGGGCGTCGGTCACCGACTCGAGGCCGCCGTCGATGCGCACCTTCTCGATCTTCGCCGTGCCGTCGTCGTCGGCGTAGGAGTTGAAGTCCCGGGTGACGATCTCGCGCAGCGCCAGTCCGAGTCGTGTCGTCGCTTCTTCGACAGGATGGAAACCGACGCCGGCACTCTGAGTCAGGTACGCCGGGTCGAACAGGTCGGCTACCGCCGTGCGCCTGTCGGCGGCGTACTGGTAGCCGCGGAAGGCCTGGGTCTTCAGCGTCGCCTTGATGTACGGATCCAGCAGCCGGCCGCTGGCCCACGCCAGAGCCGTCTCCACCTCCAGCTTGTCCACCACCTTCCGCACCGCCTGGTCGCCCAGCTTGTTCTGACCGAAGGCGAGCTTGTACTCCGTCGCCCAGGTCATGGCGCCACCGGTGGCACGCTCCGACGTACCGTTCAGACTGTACCCCCAGGAGAAGGAGTCGTCGCCGCCCTGCGACCAGTCCTTGAGGGCCACCTGGTTGGCGGTGACGTCGCCTACCAGCTTGTGCATCCAGGGTGATATTGCCGCGGCATCGTCAACCGGTATCGCGTCCTGGGAGGCCACCGGCAGAACTGTGAGCAGGAGCAGTGGTATCCACCGCATTGTCATCAATCCTCGTCTATAGTCGATTGATTTGAAGCCCGGCGTCCCGGTCAGCTCTCACTGTCGCTGTTGGGCGAGTCTTCCTCGAAGGCGCCGCAGCGCAGCATGGCAGCACCGTAGTACGGATTCGTGATGTGCCCCTCGGTCTGCACCCAGCGTCCGCCTTCGTAGTCGAAGGCCATGGGGCAGTAGGCGACCTCGAGCCCGGCCGGCAGTTCTCGGCTGATCATGTGCTCCGACAACGGTCGGAAGGTGGCGCGCAGGGCGGTGATATCGGCGGCGGTCGCAGCTGCCTGCGCCAGGTCTGCCAGCTCGCCATCAGCCTGATCCACCAACGACCGGGCGGCCGACTGCGCCGCATCGAGCTCGTCATGGGCCAGGGCATCCTGCAGCTGCAGGTACGACTTGAAGACACCTGTCTCCATGCTGTCGAAGCGCTGCGCATCGAAGGCCTGTGGTGGCCCGGGCAGATCGTCGGCAGGCGGATCACCGGCACAGCCGAACAGTGCCAGGGCGACGAAGGGTACTGCCAGAGGGCATCGCATGAGACTCACTCCTCAGACACCGGCAAAGGGGAAGGTGCCCGCATACCCTCGCGAGCGGGATACGAACCAGGCACCCTCATGCATGGGCGTCACCTGATAGTGGCAGACTACGTTGGACCGTTCCATGTCGTCCCGTTCCTTGGCTCCCTGGTGCGGGATGTGGCTGAGGAAGACGACGCAGTCACCCGCCTTCGGGTGCAACACGACGTGCTCCTGGGCCTCGCACCACTGTTCGAACTTCGGTCGGTCCATGGGTTGCATGTGTGGTGGTTCGGCAAGGTGTCCGTCCTTGATGAACTTCAGGTGTCCGTCTCCCGGGTTGTTGTCCTGCAGGTAGAAGGTGGTATTGATGCCGGTGGGCGGCATGGCCAGGCGATAGTCCTCGGCCTTCCGCTTCTCCTCCCAATAGCCGTAGAAGTCCATGTGCCATTCCTGCACGTACGGTCCGGGATTGATGTGCGCCCGGTAGCTGCGCAGCTGACACTGTGGGCCCATCATGCCTTCGAGAAGGGGCCGCACGTTGCTGTGTCGCACCAGGGGTCCGAAGGTCTCCGGTTCGCGGTCGAGCAACGTGTCGAACCACATGTTCCCAACTGCGTTCAGTCCCTCCTCCCAGCCCTGCTGGCGGGCGTGGTCGACGCGGGTGCGCACCAGATCGACCTCGTCGCTGGACAGTGCCCCTTCGACGACGACGAACCCGACACGCTCCAGCTCGTCCAGCTGGCTGCTGATGCCGCTCAT
>PBSR01000002.1 GCA_002726335.1 Gemmatimonadaceae bacterium | reverse complement strand
GAGCGTGCTGCTGACCGCGGCGACCGCGGCGATGGTGGTCAAGATCACCCGTCGGCTCGGCTACGGAATCGGGGTGGCGGTTGGGATCGGCCTGTCGTTCGGGCTGGCGACGATGGCCTGGCCCTTCGCGAAGTTGGACTTCGCCGAGCCTGGAGTCACCTTCTTCCTGGTGGCGGCGACGCTGGCGCTGCTCAAGTACGGGGCGGGCCAGCGCTATCGCTGGGCGCTGTTCGCTTCGTTGCTGGTGTTGGGGGCGGTCTTAACGAAGTATGTGGCGGTGATCACGTTGCCGGTGTTCGCGCTGCAACTGGTGCTGCTGCATCGGGTTCCGGGCAGCGGCTGGCGCGAGCTGCCGCGACTTAGCTGGTGCGCAGTGCTGGTGTTCGCGTCGCCGTACCTGCTGCTGTTGCTGCCGGGGATGGCGCTGCTGTCGGCGATGTACGACTTCCGCCTGCTCTACGAAAGCGAGTTGCTGGCGGGACTGGGGCGGGGCTGGCTGGGAGTGCCGCTGTGGCTGGGACTCTGGGGCCTGCTCTTCAGCTGGGGCAAGGGTTTCTTCCTGTACAACCCGATCATGTGGGTGGCGGTGCCGGCGGGGGTCTGGTTCGTGCGTCGGCACGGCTGGAGATCGCTGCTCTTCGTGGCGATCCCGCTGACCTACCTGGCCATCTACTGCAAGAAAGAGGTCTGGTACGGCGGCAACACCTGGGGGCCGCGCTACCTGCTGCCGACGATCCCCTTTCTGATGATGATGGCCGCGCCGGCGTACGGGTGGGTGCTGGCGCGACGCGGGCGTGGGCCGAAGCTGGCGCTGGGGCTGCTGCTGGCGGCCAGCGTACTGGTTCAGACGCTGGGCGTGGCCAAGGACTTCGACCTCTACCTGAGCCTCTACGTGGATGAGATCGTCGAGCAGTTACCGGAGCACGGCGTCGAATACGGTGGGCGCGAGTACCAGCGCTGGTCGTCGATCCAGCCGGAGGGCGACTTGGCGGCAGTGCTGTATTCGTACCAGTTCTCGCCGCTGCTGGCGCATTTGTGGCTGCTGCGTGCGGACGCGATCGAGCTGTTGCTGCCGGACCGGCTGGACCTGCTGGAGGAGGCGTTGGTGCGCACGCCTTGGTCGCGCTTCGGGGTGGAGGCGCAGGCGCAGAATCCGCAGAACGCTACCGGCCTGGACCTGTGGAGTTTCATCATGTGGGCCAACTACTACAATCACACCTCGCTGATGGCGCTCGTTATGACTGCCGTGATCGCGCTGGAATTGATCGCCCTGGCGGCGCTGGGATTACTGCTGCGTTCGCTGACCGCCGCAGGGCGGGGACGGCGGCTGGCGAATGCCGCCATCGTGGCCGGCGCCGGGGCGGCGGCAGCCTTTGACACCCTGCATTTCATGCTCTAGCTTTGATTTGTGACC
This sequence comes from Gemmatimonadaceae bacterium, assembly GCA_002726335.1. Next base: position 8,782 of record PBSR01000002.1, on the reverse strand, counting down.
GCAACAGGAGAACGATTGCGACATGGCTGAATCGACGATAAGCGCGGAATTGATGGAGATCCTGGTGTGTCCCAAGAGCCACGGGGCGCTGGAGCAGCGCGGCGACTGGCTGTACTGCGTAGAAAGCCAGTTGCGGTACCCAATCCGCGATGGCATCCCGATCATGTTGATCGATGAGGCGGAGCAAATTCCGGAAGCCGAGCAGGGCGCCTCGCCCGCCGAATGAACAAGATCAGCTCGGCGCGGGACCTGCTGACCGGGTTCCGCCGGCACCGCTCGATCATCCACCCGCGCACTGGGATGTTCGGCTATCACTGGATGAAGGGCACCATCGAGCTGTCCTACCCGCCGCTGAAGCTGCACGTGGAACCCACCAGCAAGTGCAACCTGCGCTGCATCATGTGTCCGCAGTCGATGGACGCGGTCGGCGACGACGTCGGCTACATGGACATGGGGCTGTTCCGCGAGATCATCGACCAGTCGCGCGACAAGGTTCGCGAGATCAACCTGTTCCTACGCGGTGAGTCGTTGCTGCACCCGGAAATCTTCGAGATGGTACGCCTCTGCGACGAAGCCGGGATCGTGTCGAATCTGAGCACCAACGCCACCATGCTGACCGAAGAGTACAGCCGGCGGCTGCTGGAGGCCGGGCTGGGCAAGATGACGATCAGCTTTGATTCCGGGGTGCCATCGAAGTATGAGGAGATGCGCAAAGGCGCGAAGTTCGACCGGACCCTGCGTAACGTGCTGCTACTGCTGAACGAGAAACATCGCCGCGGCGAGTCGCGACCCTACGTGGTGATGCAGGTGATTCACCTCTTCGAAAAAGGCGAGACGCGGAAGGTGCCGGAGATTCCGGCGGATTTCGTGGATCGATTCGAGGGCTTGCCGGTAGACGAATGGGACACCTTCTGGGCGCACGGCTGGGCCGGGACGCTGGGCGATGACGACTCGGCCTACACCGCTGCGCCGCACGGGTCCCGCTATTTCCCCTGTAACTGGCTGTGGAAGTCGATGGCAATCTACTGGGACGGCACGGTGCCGGCCTGCTGCGCAGACTTCACCGGAGAACAGGTAATCGGCGATCTGAAGATGCAATCGCTGCTGGATATCTGGAACGGCCCGCCGATGCAGGCGCTGCGCGAGGCGCAGGTCAAAGGACGGCTGGACGAATACTCGCTGTGCGCCGGCTGCGACGCCATCTGGCAGGACGGCAACCGCTCCTGGGATATGTTCTCCGGGGCGCGTTCGCTGGTCACCCGCACGCCGCTGCCGGAGCTGCAGCCGCCGCTGGGGAGCCCGAAGACGGAAGCGAATCCGGTCGGCTAGGGACGGTCGGCGGGATGCCGGCGAGTCTGGCGCGGTGGGTGGCGGTCGAGGCGGTTTGATCGAGCGTCGGGCGGTGCGTTATCTTCCGGCGTTGTGGGCGGCGGCCAGTCCGAGAGAACCGGAACGGAGGACGCGGTGGGTTTGATGGTTGCGCGCGGTCCGCAACGGGAGAGCGGGACAGCCCCGGGAGGGCGCGGATGACCTTTGAGATCGGCCTGACGATTGCGATCCTGGCGATCGCGGTGGCGCTGTTCGCATCGGGCCGGTTCGAGCTTGATCACATCGTCCTTGGGGTGCTGGTAGCTCTCTATTTCGGGCAGCTGGTCAATGTGGAAGAGATGTTCCGGGGCTTCTCCAACCAGGCCGTCATTACCATCGCATCGGTCTATGTGATCAGTGCCGGGGTCGCGCGGACCGGGGTGGCCTACGCGGTCGGGCAGCAGATCGGGCGCCTGGCCGGCAACAGCGAGGGGATGCTGATCGCCCTGACGATGATCGGCGCCGGAATCCTATCGGCCTTCATGAACAACATTGGCGCGGCGGCGGTGATGCTGCCGACGATCGTGGCGGCGGCGCGCTCGATGGATGTGCCGGTGTCGCGGGTGCTGCTGCCACTCTCCTACGGGTCGCTGATGGGTGGGAGGCTGACTCTGGTCGGGACGCCCGCAAACCTGTTAGTGAACGGAGTGATGACCGAGAACGGACAGGAGTCGTTCGGCATGTTTGAGTTCACGCCCTTCGGCGTGGCGGCGCTGGGGGCCGGGATCGTGGTGATGGTGACATTCCGCAAATGGATCCTGCCCTCGCACCCGGCCGGGGCGGTTGTGGACCAGATGTTGCCGCAGGAACGCACCGGGCACGAGCCCTATCGCCTCCGCGAGCGGCTGGCCGCGGTGCTGGTGCCGGACGGCTGCGAACTGGACGGGCGCACGATCCTGGACGTGGGTATGGGCCACAACTATGGCATCTGGGTGCAGATCGTGATCCGCGGCGAGCACCGCATCACCTCGCCGGACGTGCACACCGCCATCGTCGGCGGGGACCGGCTGATCATCAGCGCCCGCGAGGAAGACCTGGCCCGCTTCGCCGACGACCTGGGCCTGGAGGTGGACACGGAACGCCAGCCACGCTCGGCGGACTTCCTTGCCGACGACATGGAGGTGGCCGAGATTGCGGTGATGCCGCGCAGCGCCAACATCGGCAAGACCCTGCCCGAAATTCGGTTCCACGACAGCTACGGGGTGACCGTGCTGGGCATCTGGCGCGATGGCCGTCCCCATCGCACCCACCTGGCCGAAATGGCGCTGCAACAGGGCGACGCGCTGTTGGTGCAGGGGCAGCCGCCGCGCTTCCGCGAACTGCGCGACGAGGGTAGCGACTTCACTGTGGTCACCGAAGAAAAGGGCGTGCAGTTCCGCAAGGATCGCGCCGGGCTGGCGGTGGCCGTCTTGCTGCTTTATGTCATCGGGATGGCCTTCGGCGTGGCGCCGGTGGCCGTGGTGGCCCTGGCCGGCGCCGGCGCGATGGTGTCCGTGGGCGCGATCACGATGGTCGAGGCGCGCCGCGCCATCGACGCGCGCTCGATCATTCTCGTCGGCGGCATGCTGGCGATGGCCGAGGCGATGAAGACCAGCAACGCCGCCGGCTACCTGGCGCAATCGATCGTGGATGTCGCCGGCGGGGCCGGCGACGCGGTGGTGCTGGCCGCCGTCCTGCTGCTTTCGGCTGCCTTCGCGATCCTGATCAACAACCACGTTTGCGCCGTGCTGATGACGCCGCTGGCGCTGCAGGCGGCGCTGGCCATCGGCGGCTCGGTGGACCCGCGCATGTTTGCCATGGCCGTCGCCCTGGGCGCTGGCAGTGGCTTCGTCTCACCGTTCTCGCACCCGGCCAACATCCTCGTGATGGGCCCCGGCAATTACAGATTCGGCGACTATGTGCGGGCCGGCATGCCGCTGCTGGCGGTGGTACTGGTGGTGAGCTTCACGATGCTGCTCGTAGTATTCCGNTAGCTCCGGATACNAGTCCGCCCTTTGCCTGAGCGACTGCCGCCGGTTNCTTAGTTGGNTGGTNACGGATCGGGGCCGAANTCGGGTCAGCTACCCGCTGGTCGCTTCGCCACGACGTAGATCTCGGAAGGTTCGTAGATCACCTCGACCAGGCGCCGCAACGCCGCCGTGACCTGCTCCAACCGGTCTTCAAGATGCTCGATGCGTAGCTGCCCGGCGTGGATTTCGGCGAGTAGCTGCGCCGCCAGGCGGCTGCGGTTGAACTGCGCGGCGACCGCCCCGGCAAGTCGCGGCTGGTCGGTAGGGGGCGCGGCCGGAGGAGAAGCGGGATCGGCGGGCGCCAGGTCGTCCGGGTCGATGACCAGCCCCCGTGGAGACGATTCGTCGATCCCGGAGGCCGTGATTTCGAGCCCGGCCTGCCCGCAGAGGAACGCCAGCGCCTCCACGTCGTAGGGACGGGTGTGCGACGGGTCGCGCCAGAACTCGTGGATGATGGTCGGCAGGCTGCCGGGATTCGGCGTGACCAGGCAGAGGACCCCGCCGGGCCGCAGTGAGCCGGCCGCCGCCTGGATGAGTCGGGCGGCGGCGTCGGGGACCAGGTGCTCGATGACGTGGGCGCAGAAGATGGCCTCGAACTCGGCCGGGTGGGCCGGGAGGAAATCCAGCGCGTCGGCGACTTCGGCCGGCAGGCCGTCCGCCGCGGCGACGGCAGCCGGGTCCAGGTCGATTCCCCGGGCGTCAAAGCCCCGCTCGCCGGCGGCCTCCAGGAATTCACCCCGTCCGCAGCCGACATCCAGCAACCGCGCGCCGGCGGTAAAGTGCTCTAGGTACGGCTCGCGGGCGGCGCGCACCGTGGCGCGGTTGAATTGGCGAAACCGGTACCAGTCGAAACTCAAGCGGGCTCCCGGGAGACAGTCGGCGACGAAACCAGAATATACGGCGGCGGCCGGATCAGCGCTCGAACCAGTAGGCCAGGTATTTCCAACGTCCCCAGTTGCGATAGACGCGCTCGGCGGCGGCGCGGGTGGGGCGCTCGCCTTTGAAATGGACATTGGTGACGTGGTTCATGAAAACCGAGTCGACCGGCAGGAAGTCGTAGCGCTCGACCAGTGCCAGGATGCTGGCGGCCGCGTAGGGGCCGAGTCCTTTGATCGTCAGGATGTCAGCGAGCAGTTCTTCGGTGGCGGGCGCCGGGTCCTCCCAGGCGGCCAGGTCGAGTTCACCGGCGACGATGGCGCGGGCCATCGTGGAAAGCGCCCCGGCGCGATAGCCCAGGCGGGCCTTGCCGGCCAGGGTGGCGGGGCGGCGACGGGCCAGGCGCTGCGGCGAGGGGAACGTACGGTGACCCAACGGGGTGCGCGCGCCGAAGGATTTCACGAGGCGCTCGGACATCCCGCGGGTGCCGCCCCAGTTGACGTTGGTGGTGCAAAGGACCTTCACGACGTCCTCCCAGAGCGTCGGCGCGCGCAGCAGGCGGCCCAGTCCATTTTCGACTACGTGGCGCAGGCGCCGGGGACGGGCACAGCGGCGCTGGAACTCGGCCAGGTCGCTGTCCAGCATCAGCATCCGGCGGGCCACGGAGGCCACCGCCGGCTCGGCGGCCGCGCCGGTCCACTCGACCAGGATGCGAAGCGGCGAGGGCTGGCTGAGCGAAAGGTCGGTGGGCAAGTCGTCGATCTCGGCGGCGGTGGCGATGACGCCACCAGCCTCATCCCAGCGGAATGGCGGCAGATTCCACCAGCCGTGGGCGTGCACGACGGCTTCCAAGTCGAACCGCGGCGGCGCGGTCAGTCGGATCTGCCGGCTCGCGAAGGGCTCTGTGGTGGCGTGGGACATCGGACGGATTCTAGCCACGCCGGCCTCGGCACGCCGGGACCGGTTTGATTCGGGGACATCCGGGCCGCTACGCTCGCGCGAACGAACCGGGGACCGTGCCGAAGGGACGCTCGGTGTTTGCGAATCCATACAGAAAGGCGCTGCGATGCCGCGTGAACCGATGAACGTGGTCTTTATCACCACCGACCAGATGCGAGCCGACTCGCTGGGCTGCGCCGGTAATCCGATCGCCCGGACGCCCAATCTGGACCGGCTGGCGGCAGAAGGGGTGCGGGCCGAACAGATGTACGTGGCCCAGCCGCTCTGCATGCCGTCGCGCTCGACCATCATTACCGGCACCACCCCGCGCACTCACGGGGTCTGGACCAACGGGGTCGCCCTGGACCCGGATATTCCGACCTTCGGCCAGCTACTGTCGGACGCCGGCCACCACACTGCGCTGATTGGCAAGGCCCACCTGCGACCCTACGGCTTCGACGGCGGCGCAGCCGATCCTATGGAGGTGGAGCGCGAGGACACCTGGGAGCAGGGCCTGGTGCCGGACGACTGGCACGGGCCGTACTACGGGTTCGACCACGTGGACCTGACGCTGCGCCATCACTACTTGAAGCAGGGCCACATCGGGTGTGATCTGCGCGAACGAGCGCCGGAATCGATTGACCTGATCGACATAGAACACGCCCTCGAAGAGCCCACCTGGGTCGGCGCCTGGAAGAACGCGGTGCCGCTGGAACATCACCCGTCGACCTGGATCACCGATCGGACGGTGAAGTACCTGGAGAACGCCGGCGAAGAGCCGTTCTTCGTTTGGGCCTCCTTCCCGGACCCGCACCATTCGTTCACCGCGCCGAAGCCCTATTGCGATCACTTCGACCCGGCGGACATGCGGATTCCCGAGTACACCGACGCCGACCTGGACGGCAAGCCGCCTCACGTCCGCAACGTGATCGAAGGCCGGGTCGTTAAGCACGAGGGCTGGGGTGCCGGGGCCGGCGACCTGCCCGCCCTGACCGACACCGACTGGTGCCAGATCCACGCCCAGTACTACGGCATGGTGGAACTGATCGACGATTCGGTCGGGCGCATCCTGGCCGCGCTGGAAGAGCAGGGCCTGGCCGAAAACACGGCGGTGATCTTCACCAGTGACCACGGGGAGCTATTCGGCGATCACGGACTGCTGTACAAGGGGCCGTTCCCCTACGAGGGGCTGTACCGGCTGCCGTTCGTGGCCCGCATCCCGGGGGTTACCCGGGCGGGGACGACGGCCACCGGCCCGGGTACGTTGCTGGACCTGGCGCCGACCTTCGCCGACCTTGCTGGGGTGGATGCCCTGCCGTCGTTCCAGGGCCGCTCGATGCTGCCGTGGCTGGGCGGTGGAGGGGGGCGGGAAGCGGTGCTGGTGGAGTTCGTGTCGCGCTACTACCCGGAGATGACGCTGATGACGGTCGTCACCGGACGCTGGAAGCTGACCCACTACCCGAATGCCGATCGTGGTGAGCTATACGACCTGCAGGAGGACCCGGGCGAACTGGTGAACCGCTGGGGCGACCCGGCGGCGGCCGATGTGCAACGGGAGCTGGAAGGGCGGCTGCTGGATCTGACCGCCAACGCGATCGGGAGGCTGCCGACGCCGCTGTCGCATGCCTGAGGGCCCTGGCGGATTCCGGGGCGAAGCGACCGATCAGGCAGTGGCGTCGCTGGATTCCGCTTCGTCGTCGTCGGGTTCGCTGAAAATCTTGACCGGCTGGCTCATGAAGTCGCCGTTGGCCAGCATCAGCTGTACGCCGTCTTCCATCCGTACGGTGGTGGAGCGTAGGCCGATGGCCTCGACGGTGCCGCGCATGCCGCGAATCTCGATGATCTGACCGCGCCGGACGCGCTGCTCGGACATCGTGATCACCCCGGCGATCAAGTTCTTGGCTAGGTCCTGGGCACCGAAGCCGATGCCGACCGACAGGCCGCCGAGGGGCACCAGCAGGATCGCCAGGTCGAAGCCGATGGAGCTGATGGCGACGTAGATGCCGATGAAGAGAATGGTGAAACGGAAGCTGCGGGCGATGGAGTTCTCGACGGTATCGCCAAACTCGACCCGGCCCAGGATGACGCGGCGCAACACCGGCGTCAGGGTGCGCGACAGGAACCAGGCGATAAAGATGATGAGGACGACCTGGATGAGCGACAGCAGCGAAAGGTCGCGCTCTTGGATCTGGGTGATCGACGTATTGAGGACCTTCCAGATTTCGTTCCAGAGGCTGTCCATCGGCTATCCCTCCCGGCGGCGGCCGCCGCGCGTTTTCCCGGCTGAGGTGTCTATCTTACGGCCCTACGGTTCCTGCCAGTCGCCTTCGCCGCCGATCGGCGGGCTGAAGGTTTCGAGAACCAGCGAGTTCTCAACGGCGCGGGCGCCGTGCCAGGTACCCCCGGGGACGTGCCACATCGTGCCGGTGCGGCAGATGGTGATTTCGCCGTCGATGTCGACTTCGATGGCCCCGCTCAGGCAGTAGCTGATCTGCTCGCGGCCGTGGCGGTGGCGGGTGCTCTCGGCGCCAACGCGCATGACCAGTTGCAGGGCCTGGAGGTTCTCGCCGACCACGATCGATTTGCGGGTGACGCCGGGAAAGCGGGATTCCTCTTCGGGTATGTCGCGCAGGCGGATGATGCTCACGGCGGACTCCTTCAGGACTGCAGGAAGTCGAGGATGGCGGCTTCGTTGGCTGCGATGATCGGGATGTCGGGGGGCTCGAGGTCGGACTTGAGACCGGTTTCGGAGACCGTGCAGACTACGCGGGCGTCGCGGGGTATCTTGCCTTCGGCGGCGAGCGTGGCGAGGACCGGCAGGGTGACGCAGCCGGTGGGTCCGGCCCAGATGCCCTCGAGCCGGGCGAGCCGGTGTTGCCATTCAACGACCTCGTCGTCGGAGGCGGCTGCGCTGAGTCCGCCGGCGTCGCGCAGGTCCCGCAGGACCCAGTCGCCCTTGGCGCCCATGTCGCCGACGGCGACACCCTCGGCGATGGTGTAGTCGATGGAGATCGGGACCCGTGGGCCGCCCTCGTTCAGGGCCTTCACGATGGTGTCGGCGACGCTAGACTGGGCGGCGACCGGGATCGGGACGCTATCGGCGTGGCCGGCGGCGTGGAGTTCGCGGAAGCCGCGCTGAGAGGCCAGCAGCAACTCGCCCATGCCAACCGGGTAGACGACATATGCGGGGGCCTGGAGGCCCATTTGCTCGAAGATTTCGTAGGCCAGGGTCTTCTTGCCGTCCTGCTTGTAGGGATTGCGCGAGGCGCCGCCATCGAACACGACGTGGCTGTCGATGGCGCGGTCGAAGGCACCGATCAGGTCGTCGTAGTTGCCGCGGTACATCATGAAGTCGGCGGTGAGGGCGTTGACGTGGGAGACCTTGGGCCGGCTGCTCGTTGCGGAAGACAGCACCAGGGCGCGGATACCGGCGCGGGCGGCGTAGGCGGCGATGGCGGTGGCGGCGTTGCCGGTGCTGACCACGCCGATGCGGTCAAAGCCAAACTGCCGGGCGGCGGCGACGGCGGTGACGGCTGAGCGGTCCTTGACGGTACCGGTGGGGTTGAGTCCGTCGAACTTGAGCCAGAGGT
>PBSR01000001.1 GCA_002726335.1 Gemmatimonadaceae bacterium | reverse complement strand
GATCCCCGGTTCGCACCAGAACGGCATCGCCGAGCACGGCAAGTCGGAGAGCGCCGGCAACCTGCTCAGCATCAACCAGGAAATCCCGGATGAATTGGTGGACACGAGCCACGCCGTTCCCATCGAGTTGCGGGCGGGACAGGCTTCGATCCACAACGGCCAGCTGTTTCACGCCAGCTTCCCCAACACCTCTCAAGGACGGCGCTGTGGCCTGACGATGCGTTTCATCCCGCCGGAGGCTCGTCAGGTGCAGGCCAATTCCACCGGCCAGCAGTGGTATCCCATCCTGATGCGCGGCGAAGACCGCCATCATCACTACCCTGACACGGCGGTGCCCTTCCCGTCGGTGACATCCAACTGACACAGAAACAGGATTCCCATGGCCAAGTACGACCGCATGACCGTCCTCAACGCCATCACCGGCATCGGAATGGTCCCCGTCTTCTACAACAAGGACCCCCAGGTGGCGATCGATGTCATCAAGGCCTGCGCCGACGGCGGTGCCCGCTGCGTCGAGTTCACCAACCGTGGTGACCTGGCATGGAAGGTCTTCGTCGAGGCGCAGGAGCACATCCTGGCCAACGACCTCGACATCATCCTCGGTGTCGGGTCCATCGTCGACGCCCCCACGGCGGGACTCTACATATCCAGCGGTGCCAACTTCGTCGTCGGCCCCCTGCTCAACCCCGATGTTGCCACGGTCTGCAACCGCCGCAAGGTGGCCTATGCCCCCGGGTGCGGCTCGGCCAGCGAGATCGGCCAGGCCGAAGAGCTCGGCGTCGAAATTGTCAAGGTATTCCCCGGCAAGGAAGTCGGCGGTCCCGCCTTCGTGAAGTCCATGCTCGGCCCCTGCCCGTGGACACGGATCATGCCCACCGGCGGCGTCGGCGCCACGCGCGAAAGTCTCGGAGCCTGGTTCACGGCTGGCGTCGCCTGTGTCGGCATCGGTTCCAACCTTGTGACGAAGGATGTCATCGCCAACAAGAACTACAAGACTCTGACGCAGAACGTGAAGCAGGTCGTCGGCTGGATAGAAGAGATCCGGGCCAGCCTATAGATGTAGGAGGTCCACATGTTCCTCACGCTGCTCGCCGTCACCCTCGGCGTCGCCTTCGCCACCGCCGCCGTCATCGCCCGCGTCTTCCGCGACCCGGTGGACCGCATTCTCTCGCGCATCATCGCCGACGACATCTCCTCGGCATGGCGCAAGTACATGACCTTCGCCATCTACGTCACCGGCGTCTCCGGCGGCGTGCGCATCTGGGACCTGGAGAAGTACATAACCCCGGAAAGGCTCCCCAAACCACGACACCTCGAAGGCACAGTAGAAGCCGTAGTGAAAGTCGTGGAACTGACCACCGAACGCTGGGTCCTGGAAGTCTACCGAACCCTCATCGGCACCCTGCAAACCACCGCCTGGATGCTCCTCGTCTTCTTCCTCTTCGCCTTAATAGCCTACGTAGTGGTAAGAATCGGCGAGCGCCGAACTGGTTCAGGTAACACCCAGCCCAGCGAAGCGCCGGCGCAGGAGTAAGATCACCACAAGACAGCTGACCGGTTCTCCTCCCCATTCAGGCACCGATGTCCGTCCAGTCTGGTACCCAGCCCAGCGGAGCGCCGGCGCAGGGCCGGAGTGGCGCATTGCGCCGGGGCTGAAGCCTCGATCAGGTATCCATACCGTAGAGACGACGCAGTCGGCTCGCCCCCTTCGCGGTTCATTCAACCGGCATTCATGAATCCCCGGCTCAGTCCGGCGTACGCGCCGCGCAGGCCCTGCGCCGGCGCGACCTCCTCGGTCGACCACTGCGACCATCGGACTCATTCAATTGCGGATTCCAAAGGATCTCGTATTTTTGAAAGCTCCCTGTTCTCAGAATGCTTAGAAAGGATCCGCGTGCCTGAATCCATCTTCGCCGCTGACATTGCTGACACCCTGCAGATTGTCGACAACCGTTACGAGCTGTGCCTGGGCCTCTTCGACCGCGCCAGGCAGGTAAACCGGTCGCCCGTGTCCGAGGACCAGACACGCCCCAACCCGACGGCGCGGGCCTTTTGCGATTACACCTACGGAGATCCCGTCAAAGCGGACACTCCTTCTGACGAGTAGCTCCGGGGGGAACTTATTTCCCTGATTCTGCTTCGACCCCATCGACCTACAGGGGCATCATCACTGGCACAAGCCTTGCGTGATGCTAGGTGAAGAGCGGCCTGAATTCACCTTTAAATGCCCCGGCGGAAGCTTTCCATCTTAGCATGGAGCTTCGACAACCTCAACCCGGCATTCCAGTGAGTTGGCTGCTCTTTTTCTTTTGACTTGCAGCCCGAAATAAAAAGAGGGGCCTGCGCGACGCGCAGGTCCCTCTTTTTTGTCTTCTCCCGAGCGTCAGCGACGCTCTTAGTACCGGTAGTGCTCGGCCTTGTACGGGCCGCTTTGCTTGAGGCCCAGATAGCTCGCCTGCTCCTTGCTCAGCTTTTCCAGCCGGATGCCCAGCTTCTTCAGATGCAGNCNTGCCACNTTNTCGTCNAGCCGCTTGGGCAGGACGGTGACGCCCACCTCNTGCTTCTTCGTGAACAGCTCGATNTGCGCCAGCACCTGGTTGGTGAANGACATGGACATCACGAANGANCTGTGACCGGTNGCGCAGCCCAGGTTCACCAGGCGNCCCTCGGCCAGNAGGATGATCGAGTGCCCGTCGGGGAAGGTGTACTCATCGACCTGGGGCTTGATCTCNACGTGCTTGATNCCCCNCACCTTCTTCAGCTGCTCCACCTGAATCTCGATATCGAAGTGGCCGATATTACAGACGATGGCGCCGTCCTTCATCTTCTTCATGTGCTCGGCGGTGATCACGTCCTTGCAGCCGGTGGTGGTGACGAAGATGTCGCCCTCCTTCACGGCCTGACTCATCGTCATCACTTCGAGTCCCTCCATCGACGCCTGCAGGGCGCAGATGGGATCGACCTCTGTGACCAGGACCCGGGCGCCGAATCCAGCCATGGAGGCCACCGAGCCTTTGCCCACATCGCCGTACCCGGCGACGACGACCGTCTTGCCCGCGGTCATGACATCCGTGGCGCGCTTGATGCCGTCCAGCAGCGACTCACGACAGCCGTACAGGTTGTCGAACTTCGACTTGGTCACCGAGTCGTTGACGTTGATGGCGGGAATCTTCAACGTACCCTCGCGCATCATGCGCTCGAGGTTGTGCACGCCGGTCGTGGTCTCCTCTGACGTGCCGCGGATCCCGGCCAGCAGCTCGGGAAACTTCGTGTGCACGCGGTTCGTCAGATCGCCACCGTCGTCGAGGATCATGTTCGGGCCGTCGCCGGGCCAGTTGACCGTCTGATCCGTGCACCACCAGTACTCCTCCTCCGTCTCACCCTTCCAGGCGAAGACCGGTGTACCGGCAGCGGCGATTGCGGCGGCGGCATGATCCTGCGTCGAAAAGATGTTGCACGACGCCCAGCGCACCTGCGCCCCGAGGGCCTGCAGCGTCTCGATGAGCACCGCCGTCTGAATCGTCATGTGCAGTGAGCCGGCGATGCGGGCCCCCTTCAGCGGCTGGCTCTTGCCGTACTCGTCGCGCAGGGCCATCAGGCCGGGCATCTCGCGCTCGGCCAGACGGATCTCGTTACGGCCCCAGTCGGCCAGCGAGATATCGGCTACTTTGTAGTCGTTCTTGCGGGCTTTGCTGCCGCCGTTGCCCGAGTGTCCGTTCGCTTTCGTTCGGCTGCGCTTGCGGGTGGTTGTTGTTGCCATGGTTTCCTTCCTGTGAACGTGATGAGTCGAATCTCCGAAGTTTCGTCGTTGTCCTGTTCTGATTTCACCGTCTCGGCGTGCTCCACATCGAAACCGCTTCCCTTCAGCCAGCGGCGCATCTCGGCGGGCTGAAACCCGAGCCACAGGTCCGCCAGCTCACGCAGGCTCTCGTCTTCGTGGCGCGCCAGATCGACGATGGCCAGCTCGCCCCCGTCCCCGAGGGCCCGGCAGGCTTCCTCCAGGGCGACGGCGGGTGTCGACACATGGTGCAGGACCATGCAGGCCATGACCGCATCGGCCTCGCCGTCGCGGACGGGCAAGTGTTCGAGATCACCGAGACGGAAGTCGCAGCGATCGACGTCGGCGCCGGCTGAAACACGTGCCAGGTCGAGCATGGTCGGCGAGGCGTCGACGGCGATCACCCTGTCAGCGCGCTCGAGCAACGCCGGGAGCAGCAGCCCTGAGCCGGTGCCCAGATCGAGAATCGTGCCGCAGTGCTCCGGCAGCAGCGACAGGGCCACCTGGCGATAGTAGGCCCCCTCCAGCGATTGATGCCGCAGTTCGTCGCCATCACGACGGCTGTCGAAGAAGGTCCGCGCCTGCTGCCGGCGCCGCTCGATGGCCGCCTCCATGCGCTGCATGTCCTGCTCGAAGTGGGGCAATGCCCGTTCATGCTCGCTCACCAGCACCAGCATGTCGGCCACCAGCTTATCATCGGGATCGGGGCTGCGTTCGTAGTAGATCCACGTGCCCTCGCGGCGGCGGGTGACCAGATCGGCCTCAGCCAGAATCCGGAGATGTCGGGAGATGCGGCTCTGGCCCATGCGCAGGATGTCGATCACCTCATTGACGTTGAGAGGAGACCGGGACAGCAGGCGCAGCAGACGCAGGCGCGTCTCGTCGGCCAGGGCTTTGTGGAGTTGCAGCAGGTCGGGCATGATGGGAGAAACCTACCAGAGACCCGAAGAAAAGTCAAATATCAAGATTTCTTGATATTGACCGTTGACATGGCATCTCCGTGCGCGGTAGCGTGTGTGCCAGAGTCCTGCCCCCATGCTGGCAGGCAACCGCGGGTGCCCCGCGGCCGCCCCCGTGGAGCATACCGCGGGGTCCCTGCCGGCAGCATCATGGGGGTTGCGGGCATACGCGCTAAGCTTCTCCTGGCGGGCATACGCTGGGAGAAGGGGTGCTGGCTCGACGGGAGGCGAGGGTCGCTGTGGCTCTCGCCTCTTCGCGTTCCATCGTTGGGTGTCGGAAGGACTGCTAGTACGTCTCCACGACCATCGAAGCGAATCGCTCCTCATCCCACTCCGCCCCCCAGCCGGGCCGGTCGTTGGGAGCGATATGCCCCGCCTCGATCACCGGCGCGTTNAGCAGNCCGCAGGCNTCACCNCGCTGGCGCAGCGCCGTGGCCGACCCGCCGGACAGCTCGTANTAGGTNGTGTTGTCGATGCAGCAGCCAAGGGTTGCGTGCACCAGNCCNAAGAGTCCCCCCATGCCGTTGAGCTCGATCGACGTGCCGTACATCTCNGCCAGGTGGGCCATCTTCANCACATTCGTCGTGCCNGANCGGGCGTTGCCGCGCAGCATGTCGGTGCCCCCCTGGATCAGCCACTGGGACGAGATGCCGATGTCGTTCATCAGTGTTTCGTTGCCCATCACCGGGATCGTGAGCTCGCGGCACAGCTCCTGGTACTGGTTCAGCTTGAACTCGTGAAAGGGTTCTTCCAACCAGACGAAGCCAAGCTCCTCCATGACGTGCCCCACCTCGATCGCCTCGCGCAGGTCGTAGGAGCACACCGGGTCATTGATCAGAGCGTAGTCGGGCCCGACCGCCTCACGCACGTGACGGAAGATGGGGATATCGGCCTTCCCACCTTTATAGGCGTGAAACTTGTACGCTCCGACTCCATACTCCTTGCCGGCTTCGATCTGTCGCAGGTATTGCTCGGCTGTACCGTCCCCGGCGGTCAGATAGACAGGCAAGCTGTCTCGCACACGACCCACGAGGGCGTGCACCGGCAGCCCTGCCGCTTTGCCCAGCAGGTCCCACAGACAGTTGTCGAAATCGCCAAACCAGCCGGGCGTCTGATACAGCCAGCGCGTTCCCTTGTGCAGCTTCTGCCACACCGCCTCGCGATGAAAGACGCTCTCCCCGACGACCTGTTGGCGCAGCAGCGGGATCTGCTTCGGTCCGATGCCGGAGTCCGTCGTCATGATGGCCTCCAGCCCCTCGTCGGTGGACAGCTTGAGAAAGCTGGCACGCTCCCGCGAGCTGCCTTCGAGGCGACGGCGACGGTGGGTGTACTGGATGCGGTTCAGGTTGGGAACCTGCACGAGCTGCCACTCGCCGGCTGGCTGTTCGGTCTCCAGCTCGAGCACCAGCAGCTGTACGTCGGTGATCTTCATCTCTCTTGCCCTCCCCGGGCATGGACGGACTGGTTTGGGGCCTCAGCTATCACCTATCATGGTAAAGCGGATCGCGGAATCCGTGTCAAGATCGTGACTCCTCAGCAGCGCACATGCGAGACAATGGAGTTCTCCCATGCCCGGCAACCGCCCCAACCTGCTGTTCATCATGCCCGATCAGCTGCGCCCCGATTTTCTCAGCTGTTATGGCGCGTCCTTCATCGACACACCCCACATAGACAGCCTCTGCCACAGCGGCGTGCGCTACGAGAAGGCCTGCGCTCCCTCCCCGGTCTGCGTGCCCATGCGCTCCACGCTGCTCACCGGGCTCAACGCCATCCGCACCGGCGTCATGGGCAACGGTCAGTATCTGCGTCCCGATCTGACGGCGTGCGGCATCCACACCTGGCCTCAGCTGCTCAGTGATAGCGGCTACCGGACCTGCGCGGTGGGCAAGATGCACTTCTATCCCTGGGAAGCCTCCATGGGCTTTGACGATCGTATCGTCTGTGAAGACAAGCGCTGGATCCATGTGGATGACGACTACCAGCAGTATCTGAAGGCCCGGGGCCTGCGCAAGCTTCACGGCAACGAACACGAGGGGTATCAGGAGGGCCGGGGTGCCTACGTCCACCAGCACGACTACGAAGACTCGTGGGATGGCTTTGTGGGCAACGAGGCCAGCCGCTACATCCGCGAGTACGGGAGCGACTCCCCCTTCGCCATGATGGTGGGCTTCCCCGGTCCCCACTGCCCCTACGATCCCTCGCCGCAGTACCACGACCTCTATTCACCTGACGACATGCCCGAACCGTATCCGGTGGGCGCCGACCAGCCCCCTGACTTCGTCGAAGTTAATGTGCGCGGCAGCAAGGCGGCCTGGAACGGCGTGGACTACACCGAGTTCACCACGGCGCACAAGAGGAAGATTCGCGCCTGCTACGCGGCCCTGGTCAAGCAGATCGATGACAAGGTCGGACAGATCATCCAGGCACTGAAAGACACCGGACGGTATGATGACACCATCATCGTCTTCTGCAGCGACCACGGAGACTACCTGGGGGACCACGGCCTGATCGGTAAGGGCACCTACTACGAGTCGAGCACCAAGGTTCCGCTCATCGTACGCCACCCCGGTCTGGACGAGGCCAGGGCCCACAGCGGACCCATTTCGATCGAAGACATCACCGCCACCTTGCTGCACCTGGGCGGCTGTGCGCTGCCCGGTTACATGGATTCACAGCCGCTGCCGGATCTGGGTATCGAGAGCAGCCACGCTCGCGATGTGGTCTATGGATTCGTCGCCTCGGGATCCATGTGTTATGACGGCACCTGGAAACTGGCACGCTACAGCAACGGCTACGCCGCCCTCTTCAACACCGACGACGACCGCGCCGAACAGCACAACCGCATCGATGATCCCGCCTGCCGGGAGATTCGCGCCAGCCTCGACGCCCGACTCAACACCCAGATGCTGCGCTCCATCAACCGGGCTCACGCCGAGAAGAACCACAATACGGACTGGGAGGACCCCGCCTTTGGCGCCGGCGCCGGTCGCTGGCAGCGGGTCTACCCGCAGCCCATCCGCGACACGCACGGAACGAACTGATTGCTATGAGGAGATCTTCATGGCTCAGGCCTCGACTTGGACCGTGACGGACTGCTGTGCCGCGTCGAAGGCGATGAAGGTTACGCCGTTCTCACGTAGGTACGTCTCAGAACCAAACGCTACCCGATTGCTCGCCTCTGCAAGCGACCGACCATCCACGGTGACGCCTGTCACCTCGGTGTCGGTGATGCGTAGAGTGAATTCGGGAACTCTCACTGGAAGATCCAGCGAGATGACGTTGCCCGTGACGGACAGTTCGCACAGCTCGGCGGCACACGCGTAGTTGGTGATCTCGCTGCACTTCCGCCACCGGGAATTCTCGCCCCGTGGATCGCGCTCCTTGAGTCGACGAACGACGGTTTTGAATGTGTTGAACCCCCTGCGGTCCTCATCGTGCATGCCATAGAAACCTTGCCAATGGCTGATCATCACGGCTGGGTCACCGGCGTCGATACAGGCTGCCAGGCGGCCACCCCTCAGGTCTGCGGTGACGTAGCGATCGGCGTCGACCTCGCCGTAGCCGGTCCAGGATCCCGTCCAGTCACCTATACAGGCGACGATCTCGCCCATGGCGGTGCCGGCGCCCCGGTCGGCATGCCAGACGGGTGTTGGCACTTCGTCATCGAAGACGCGCTTGAAGAGGAAGGGTGTGGGGTTTCCGGTGACGCGACGGACGGCATTCTGGGCACATTCGGCGTAGAATTCGAGGGGGTCACCGAAGCCGCCCGGCGACGTGACGCCAGTGGGTGTGAGTCCCACGTTGTGCAGGATCTCACAGGCGAGAGCGATATAGTCAGTGACGAGTTCGGGCTGGTCGGTGGGCAGGTGATTCCACCCCCATTGCTCCCAGAGCCCGGCTTCGATGGGCTGCAGGTTCTCGAGGTCGACGACCGAGGTGTGGGTCATCATTTCGGGTGTGATATCGAAATTCGGCATGATCATCTCGCGACACATCTGCAGCCAGCTCTCCTGCTGTGCCCCGCTGAAGAGTTCCAGACCGTGATCGATGCGTCCCAATGCCGCCGGACAGGGGACGACGCTAAATTTCCCTCTGATACCGTTGTCGAGGCAGAACTGGGCAAATTCTCGCGTGAAGGACTCCGGGTGAACGACGGGCACGTCCTCCCAACGAACCGTGCCGTCCCGCCCCTGTTGAGCCTTCCAGGAGGCCAGGTAGGGTGCCTGTTCAGCTGTCAGGCTGACCGCATCCCGCAGGAAGAAATAGTTGAGGTTCACAAGCATCGTCGAATCATCGAAGATGATCGACAGAGGTACCCGATCGAGGGCGTGTCGGTTGATGGCCACGTTCATGTGCGACTCGCAACTCGAGGGCGCTCGAATCCTCGCCCGAGCGCATCGCAGATCTCCACCGACTGCAGAATTGCAGCGGGGGTGGGGACTGGCACGCGGTCTTCTTTGAGCGCCGCAATAAACTCCGCGGTTTCGCCATAGGCACCATTGCGGACATACTCCGGTAGTCCCTTCCCGGACTCTTCCTCCAGCACAAGCTCCCCGTCCTCCCAGGCCTTGACCTTCCCGACATCAAACTCCGCCACACGGGCCGAGATTGAGTAATCCGCACCGAAGAAGGCATACTCTTCGCTTCTGCATCCCGCGCTGGGCAACACCTCCAGGGTGCCGCACTGACCACCGATAAATTCCAGATGTACAATGAGCCACTGTGCCCCAGCCACCTGCCGCGCCTCGGCGCGAAAGTCCTTCACGTCGCCAGCAACAGAGCGCATGGCATCCACGGCGTGGATGGCCGTAGCCTGAACGAAGGCCTCCTCCACTCTTTGGTGGCGCACCATGGTCGCGCGCAGGTACTGCAGGGATCGGTCTCCCTGCCAGGAAAGCGCGCTCTGCAAAGCCAGGTCAAAACGGCGATTGACGCTGACCATGACGCGCGCTGCGCTCTCTTCGACGAGATCCACGATCCGACGCGTTTCGGCCAGGTTCGCGCCGGGAGGTTTTTCCATCAGCAAGGGAATACCGGCACGGATGAGCCGCGAGGCGACGGCTAGGGTCGCCCGGACTGGCGTCACTGCCACACACCCGTCCAGTGCTTCCTGCCGCAGCATCTCGTCCAGATCCGCGTACACACGCCCGAAACCATGCTGCTCGGCCACCGACTGGGCTTCCTCCCCGCGAACGTCGCAGAGAGCGGCAAGCTCGATCTCGTCTGGATGCTCTTCGACGTAGCGCACCAGCGAAGGGACGTGGTTCTTCAGGCTGTGGTTTCCAATACCCAGCAAGGCGATCCTGAGCCTCTGCATCAGCGGTGCCCCCTGACGTCCACTGGATTCGCGCATACATCTGCCATGTCGGTCACGTGCTCCCTGTCGGCTTGGCGAGCTTGTGCTTCGGCGGCGCGATGAGCATTTCCTCAAGGGGGGCGTCGGCGGGGATCATGGGAAAGACGTTGTCTTCCTTCTCGCAGTGGCAGTGAACGAGGCACGGTCCATCACTGTGTTCGAGCATCTGGGTCAGAATCCTGTCGATATCGGCAGTCCGCTTCAGATGCCAACCATCGATGCCGTAGGCAGCCGCCAGCTTGACGAAGTCGGGATTGCCTTCGAGGTCCACACCCGACAAGCGGTTGTCGTGGAACAAGCTCTGCCATTGACGGACCATGCCGAGATAGGTGTTGTCCATGATCAGGATCTTGACCGGTAGCCTATGGATCGCCGCCGTGGCCAGTTCTGGCATCGTCATCTGGAAGCCGCCGTCGCCAGAGATGGAGATGACCATGTCGTCGGGGCGACCGAACTGCGCACCGATGGCGGCAGGAAAGCCGTATCCCATCGTCCCGGCACCCCCGGAGGACAGCCACTGTCGATGGTGTGCCGTCCGGTAGAACTGTGCCGCCCACATCTGGTGCTGGCCCACATCGGTCGCCACTACCGCCCGCCCGGCTGTCAGTTCGTACACACGGTCGAACACGGCCTGCATCTTCAGTCCTCCCTTCCTGCCGTAGCTCAACGGATACTTCGCCTTCCACGTGTCGATCTGGGCGAGCCACGGGGCTGTGTCGAGAGGCCCGACCATGTGGATCAGTTCCTCAAGGACCTCGAGGGCATTGCCCTGCAGGAAGACATCGGGGATGATGATCTTGCCGAATTCGGCGGGGTCGATATCGATATGGATCTTCTTCGCCTCGGGGCAGAACGCCTCGAGTTTGCCCGTGATGCGATCGTCCCAGCGAGCGCCGACGCACATGATCAGATCACAACCGACGACCGCCTTGTTGGCGTAGGCTGTGCCATGCATGCCCAGCATGCCCACCGACAGCCGGTGCTGTTCGGGGAAGGCCCCCTTGCCGAGCAAAGTGTTGGTCACCGGCATCCGGGTCTTCTCGGCGAATTCTCTGGCCACCACATGCGCCCCGGAGGAGATCGTGCCGCCACCCAGATACAGCAACGGGCGTCGGCTGCTGCGGATGAGCCGTGCTGCTTCTACGAGCGCGACGGGATCAGCTTTGGAGCACACGCTGTACCCCGGCACCGAGATGCGCTCCGGGAAGTCCTTCACACATTCTGCAGAGGTCACATCCTTGGGCAGGTCGACCAGCACGGGTCCCTTGCGGCCACTATCGGCAATATGGAACGCCTCCATCATGACACGTGGGATGTCGTCAGGATCCTTTACCAGGTAAGAGTGCTTGACGACGGGGGCGGATACCCCGAACACGTCCGCCTCCTGAAAGGCGTCCTTACCGAGCATGGGTGAGATCGTCTGGCCGGACAGAACGACGATGGGTACCGAGTCCATCTGCGCCGTGAGCAGACCCGTGATCGTGTTCGTCGCCCCGGGTCCGGAGGTGACAAGGACAACACCGGGCTTGCCAGTGGCCCGGGCGTAGCCGTCGGCCATGTGCATGGCGCCCTGCTCGTGCCTGGTCAGAATGAACTTGAGCTTCGCCGAGTCGAACAGAGCGTCGAAAATGGGAATGGCAGCGCCGCCCGGGAGGCCGAAGATGTATTCCACGCCCTGGCGCTCGAGCGCTTTAATCACGACATCGGCACCCCTCATGTCTGGTCGGTCTTCTGTGTCGCCAGTGATCTCTGGATGTTGCGAATCAGAGTGTAGTCAGCAGAGGCGCGTGGTCGATGGCAAGTAGGTCGGGTCAGGCATTGGCGACGGCGATTGCCGCCAGCAGATCGCGGCGCATACAGTGCCAGTCTTCGGGATTGTGTGACCAGGTTCCCGCGGCCCCGTACGGTCGCTCGGGACGGTGCAGGCCGCTCGGAACGATGGGATCGAGAATCGCCTCGGCCGCTTCCCTCCCGGCGAGGGACTCGAGAATGCGCAGGTACTCGTAGTCCTGGGCACCACGGCGGAAGTTCTTCATGCGGATGCTGGTGACCGGCTCCTCGATACCGTTTCTGGCGGGGTA
Source organism: Gemmatimonadaceae bacterium (assembly GCA_002726335.1). The sequence goes on along the minus strand of PBSR01000001.1, from coordinate 33,189 downwards.
CGCCAGTTGACCGGCCAGGTTGTGCACTCGGTCGCGATTGACGCTGTTGCGCGGGTCTCGCCAGATGTCCTTCGAGGCGCCGGTGAAGGTGAGTTCCCACAGCACGCAACCGTCCAGACCGTACTTCCAAGAAATGACCGGCCAGGTCCTCAAGCCGAGGGTTTCGTCATCGAGAGTGTAGCCACCGACAGAGGGCTCGCGGTTCTGATAGAACCAGACCACGTCGTTGTCCGGCGGTTGACGCCGTGGCAAGAGGACGGAGAAGTCCGTTCGTTCGAAGTCCGCGACGCACACCCACAGGTCGATGACAGGCCCAAGCTTGTCGAGCATCTTCTGCTCGGTGTAGTCGAAGTCGAACCGATTGATGTCGTGCAGATGATTGAGATCGGCCCGGTAGTGGACCCGGTCCGCTGCGGCCCGCTGGCACAGATCACCGAAGTAGCGGATGTCTTCCACCTGCTCCAGACTGGTGGGCTCATCCAGACCGTTGACGAAGAACATCATGTCCGTAGAGGTCCAGCCCCTGGTGGCAAAGTGCTCGGAGAAATCACGCGTCATCGCCACCACGGCCTCATCGTATTCGGATTCCTTGACGTGCTCGGGAGGCATGGGCCAGGCGAAGCCGGGGAGAATCTCGACGGGCAGGTAGATCCAGCGCACAGGTTTGCCCTCACCCGGACCGCGGTAGCCGTACCGCTCGGTGAAGGCCTCTCCCGTGAGATACTTGCCCATCTCCTCGTCGTACGAATCCCATACGCCTCTCATGTCGGGCCCTGTTCCCGTCGTCCCGGGCTGAATGTAGTGTTCGTGGATTGCCATGCGGTGGCGATGAGCCATCTGGTAGTACCGCAAGCGAAGCTCACTGCCCTTCTTGCCAATCGTCACGTAGTTGTTCAGACCCACCTCACAGTGAAAGTCGTCCGATAACGTCACGTCATGCACGAGTAGTTCGACTTTCAGCGATACCTGCAGATCCTCACCCGTGACGGCAACGGTGCCCGTGTAGGATCCCGCAGGAACATCCCGAGGTACATAGATGTCGATCCACACGCCCTGCCAGCATTGCCCGGGCACAGCGTTGTCCTGGTCCGGAACGTGGAAAGGTTGCCCCCTGCCATCGGTGGAATCGACCGGGATCAGCGCGTCGGGGTACCAGCCTGTACCATGATGCCAGGCAGCCGTTGTTGAGTCCTCGCTGGAGGAGTTCTCCGTCACATTCGTGTACCACTGCTTCAGCACATCGATGTCCCGGCCTGCCTGGATTGTGGCGGGTCCCGCCAGATCGCTGCAGTCCACCGACACGTCGCGTGCCGGACCGGCGATCTGCAGCTGATAGGCGACGACCTCGTTGCGCGCCGACTGCAGTGAAATCAGTCCCGCCGTCGCGTCCCAGACCATGCTGTGCCGTTGGTAGTCCAGGCTGTCGGGTAGAGGGTTGCCACCGAGCCGTTGCTCCTCTCGCGCCATACCGGTAAGTGGATCGATGCGAAAGCTCTCGCCGATAGCCCACACCGAAGGCGGGGGGACGTCGTTCATGGCGGTTCTCCGTTGCTCAGTGTCAGTTGTTGTGATTCCGGATCGCCGTCGATGGCGACATCGTGGGGGCCGACGCCGATGCAGTCGTTTTCCTGCCAGCCGTCGCCGATGCGGTAACGAAATCGTGCCTGCAGATCGTCGCCGGCGGACCCGCGCAGTTGGATCCGGTTGTGACCCGGCAGCAGCCGGGGTACGACCTGGGGGTTGAGCTGCACGATGGACTTCAACTCGACGACGAGTGGCTTCGGGCCCGTCTCGGTGGCCCGGCCCGGACTGCGGAGGATGAGTCGGTACCTGCGACTTGGTGGCTGTTCCTTCGGCGTCGTCTGTTGGCCCGTCGCCTGGATCGGCAGGAGTCTATCATCGTGCTCGGCATGAGGGAGCAGAAAGCCGTTGGCCCCTTCCTCCATCCGCCACTCGATGGTGATGATCGGATAGGGCAGCTCGACGGTCAGGTGCCAGTCACCGGTCTCGGTGCACCAGAAGGGATCTTCAGCACGCGGGTGCAAGGTCGTCACCCACCGGTGCTCACCATTGCCGTAACGCCGCGTAGCACGATCGGGGCGATGGCCCCGTGGACCGGGCTCCAGGGCCTCGTCGCCGAAGCGCTCGCGAATCTTCGGGTGCAGGTAGTAGGCGCCTGCGATGGGCTCTGCCAACCAGGTGAAGGACTCACCCGGACGCAGCAGGAGGGGCAGGCCCTCTCCGGGCCAGGAGTTGAAGGTGACAGATCGGAAGGAGACGGTCGTCGCCGTGAACACCTCCCGTTCATCGCCGAAAGGCATATCGCCTTCGGGGTCGCCCACGGGCTGAGCGGCCAGGTCCACATCGTCGAGTAGATCCTGCAACGAGGCGATCGTGCCGTCCGGGTGCCGGCGGTAGAAGCCCACCATCACGTCGAGCAGGTGCCAGGCGCCGTCCCAGAAGATCTCGAGGGTGCTGTGGCCATCGGGGCTGTCGGGTTCGTTGTCCCGCGCCAGACCCGACCATTTGAAGACGCGGTAGCCGCGTTCGCGCATCTTCCAGTTACCCGTCTCCCGCTCGTGTGTGCCCAGAAGTCGCACGTTCTCGCGACCCAGAGCGTGGGCCACCAGCATGCCGAACACCTTGCTCTGCGTGCCGCACAGGCCGTAGCCCCACCAGTTGATCTGCCGTAGGGCCTTGTTGAAATCCTCACAGAGATCATCGGGGCAGCTGGGATAGATGAAAAGCGCCTCCCGCACCCAGTGGTAGAGCGCCAGGACACGGATCTCAGTATCCGCTTGAGCGGGCAACTGGCCGAGAACATCTCCCACAATGCTAGCTACGGTGCTGGTATCAACCTGGCCGTCGATCGTCAGCTTGTTGCCGCGCGGACCTTGTGTCATGCCGATCGCCGTCAGCTCCCCATTCTGCTGGCGTGGATTATTCCGTTTCGCGTTGTTGTTCTGCGGAAACTGGCGGTACACACTGCCAGGGCAGGCGAACAGAGTAAGCGCCCCGGCCGGTATGGGGTCAAGAGAGTGTGCCAGTGAGAAAGCGTGAATACAAGTGGCTTCTGTCGAGCCTGATGGCAGGGCTATCCTGCGGTCTTGCCACGGAGACGAGCGCACTGGAAATCCCCCTCTACCTGGACGAGAGTGCTGGCGTCGAACGTTGGGATGAACCTGTCACCACCGGCGTGCCTCTACATCGTGGCAGTGTACAGGATGCGCAGCAGTTGAGTCTTCATTCTCCGTCTGGCGAACCGGTTCCGACCCAGTTCCGACGACTCAGCTCCTGGCCTGACGGCAGCTGTAAATGGGTGCTCATAGATTTCCAGGCCGATGTAGAGCCATTGGGACGCGCGGTCTATATCCTGAGCGATGTCAGCGAGTCAGCGAGTCACGCCAACCCGGTCGTGGTCATGGGTAAGGACGGTGCGGTAGAGCTCGACAACGGTGTCATCAACCTGTCTGTCTCCAGGACGAAGTTCTCACTCCTGTCCGGCCTGAGCGTGCACGGCCGGGCCATTGTCGGGCCGTCGTCCGACGTGCGGGTCTTCCCCGCAGAGGGTACCCCCATGTCGATCGGGGCACTGCCGCCGGAGTCCATCACGATCGAGGAGAGCGGCCCGCTACGCGCGGTGATCAAGGCCACCGGCCGCTTTGCCGCCGTCAACGAAGGGCGTCTAGAGTATATCTGCTCCATCACGATGTATGCCGGCCAGGAGCTGGTGAAGATCCGTTTTTGGCTGCGCAACAGCGGTGCGTACGGCTACAACCTGCCGCAGGCCCAGAGCGAATGGTTCGCTTTCGACGGCGTCGCGCTCGATCTCGACCTGGAACCGTTGCTGCAGGGCGATGCCATCAGCGTTGTCAGCGCCGGGGTCGAAGGCCGCGTGGCGTTGGGCGACGAATGGCGGATTGCCCAGTACGGCGAATCTCCCGACTTCGACTCCATGCACTTCGCAGTCGAGCACAACGGTGAAGCCCTGGCCACGGGCCACCATACTTCCGGCGTAACACGAATCCGTGCAGGCTCGACATCGCTCACCGTCGGCGTGCGTCGCTTCTGGCAGAATTACGAGAAAGCCATCTCTCTGCAGGACCGGCGCCTCTCGCTGTGGTTGTGGCCGCGGTTCGGCGAGTGGCCCCGCACCGGAAGCAGTCGAGGCGCCATCGACGAAGGACCACGTCGGCCCACCACATACCACCTGCCGGGGGGCACGCAGAAGTCCCACGAGATCCTCTTGGATCTGCGCTCCGGGCGTACCGTGTTACAGAGCTCGGCCACTCTCGAGGAGCCCCTGATGGCCCTGGCCAGCGCGGGGCACTTCGCTGCAACCGAAGCCTTCGGACTCTTTGCCGAGGGGGGCTTCGTCCCCGACGATCCCGCTGCGGCGTCGGCCCTCGCAGGACAGGACGCCTGGGCGCGCAACGTCTTCGATCCGCAAGCGCGCGCGTCGATCCACGAAGCTCGCCGGGGTACGCGTCACGGGTACTGGTTCGGCTGGATGGACTTCGGTGACCTCAACTGGGACAGCGCGCGTGGCCGTGGGCCCAGCTCCCTGCACTACGACTGGACCTGGATCGCCATGCTCGACTACGTCAGACTCCGCGATCGTTTCTTCTTTGACGTGGGTGACGAGATGGCCCGCCATCGTATGGATGTCGATCAGCGCTGGTCGGATCGAGACCACATTGCGTATCGCGGGTTGAGCCCCTTCGAGATGAACCGGGCGGACATTCACGGCGGCAACCAGGATGGCCACACCTCCCCCATCCCGACACACAACTGGATCGCCGGGCTCGTCTCCTACCACCTGCTCACGGGCGATTCCATGGCCAGAGAAGCGGCATTGCGAAACTGCGACGTCGGCATCTATGCCCGCCTGATCGAACGCCTGGAGTCTGGTCAGACCGGGATCGACCAGCAACCGCGCGCCAGCGGCTGGTCGATCCTCAACCTGGTCACCGCCTACGAGTTGACGGGGGACAGCAAGTATCTGGACTGGGCCCTGGTCTGCTGGAACAAACACCTCGAACCGCGCTGGCAGCGGGACGGGGTCGGCTTCGGCACAGGCGAGTTTGGTCTGCAGATGTTCTACTGCACCCACGGACTGATCGGCCTGCACCGTTGGACCCAGAACCCGGAGATCCTCGAATACATCGAGGCTGCCGTGCACGAGGTGGACGAAGCGGATCGCGAGCGGTGGCAGTTCGGGCGGGAACTGGGAATCTTCTTCAGCGACTACTGGGGATATCTGGCGGTGGTGAAGGAGGAGCCCACCTACCTGCGCAAAGGCCGGCACTACCTGCAGATGCGCATTCCGTCGACGGCCGAGGAGCGCGTCTTTGACCACGGCACTCGCACCATCACCAAGGAGGTGGCCAAGGCCCTGCGCAACGGTCACGTCCTGCAGTGGGCTGAAGTGCGCCTGGCCGACCGCCTCGAGGGGGCCGGCCCCGGAGATCGGTGATCTCTTCTCAGCGCAGCAGCAGGACTTTCTCCGTCGCCTCGAGGCGGCCCATGGTGAGGTGAACGACGTAGGTTCCCGAGGCGAGGGGACCTCCTGATTCGTCGCGGCCGTCCCAGTGTGCCCGGTGCGTCCCGGTGCCCAGCTGCTCCTTCAACAGGTCCACCACCCGCTGACCGGCCAGGTTGTAGACCGCTACTCTCGCCACGCCCGCCTCGGGCAGGGCAAAGAGGATCACAGTCTCGGCATTGAACGGGTTCGGGTAACTCGGCCCCAGGGCGAACTGAACGGGCGTCGCCTCGTCCTCGGTCTCCAGCACGGCCGTCTGCAGTGGTGGCGCTGACGGAATTCCCGTCACCAGCCGCACATCGTCAAGGTAGGCGGTACCGCTCAGGTTGCCCTCCACGCGGATCGATGAGACCTCTCCGATCTCGAGAGTCAGACCGTCATTGTAGACACTGTCGATCACAAAATCGTCGAATGAGACCTCCACGACCTGCCATTCCCGCCGCTCTGGATCGATCAGCGGAAGATCGTGACGCAGCAGATCGAAGGAGCGGTCCCCGATGTACAGAACCAGGCTCGGCACGGCCGGCGCTTCGGTGTCTCCGGGATGGAAGGCGAAACGGAGCCCGGCAAAACCGAGGCGTTCGATCGTCGACGGGGGCTGCAGTCCCACCGACCAGTTGGTGAAGAAATTCTCGGGTTCCACGCTCAACGCCAGTGCGTCGCTGCCGTTGTAGACTGGTCCATCTGCCCTCGAGCCGAGCACTTCAGCGCCACGTTCACCGGCCACCTCCCAGCCTGCCGCCAGGCCTTCGTCGAAGATGTGGAGATCCTGGGGCAGGACGGTGATCATGTGGGACAGGACGATCCACTGGCGGCCCCTCGGGGTCACCTGCTCGATCCGCACCCGGAAGCGGTACTCACCGTTGGGCACGCCATCCAGATCCAGGTCTGCCTCGAGGCGGAAGGTGTCGTCATCTACACGGGTCAGAGGCATCGCCACCGGGCCGCCGAGATCACTCAGATCCGCCGTGACTCGCACAACAGCGCCAGCGTCGAAACGGGTGACGTGGACCGTAGCAGCTACGTCCAACTCACTACCCTCGGTAACAGCGTCGAGCAGACCGTGCTCCCAGATGGCATCGATGGGGGATCTGTCCCGGTCGAGACGGAAGCGCAGATCGTCGAGGAAGAAGGTGCCGGAAATGTCGCCGGTGAAGAGGATCTTGTTTACCGGGTCGCTGCGCAGGTCAAAGGCGGACAAGGGAATCTCAACATCCTGCCAGCGGCGCTGCGACAGATCGACATAGTTCGCTGACAGGTCGACGGTGCGGCCGTTGACGACGACCGAGATTCCGCTCTCTCCGTCCAGCGGTAACGCCAGGTCGCCTGGATGGAAAGAGAAGTAGAGCGTCGCCAGCCCTGCGGGCGTGAAGGGCGTCTCCGGGAGCAGGGCCATCTCCCATGGTACCCCGGCGGCCGTCGGCTCCACCCGGAGCTCGGCGGCGGCTTCACCGGTCCGTACCAGGTCTCCGGCGCTGAGCTGAAGGAGAACCGCCCCGCTGTTGTCAGCCTGCCAGCCGTCGGTGAGACTGTCGTCGAGCAGGACGAAATCTCCCCGGGGCAACACGGAGATACTCGTCGACAGCTGCACGGTGAGAGGTGTGTCACCTTCCGTTTGCTCGATGAAGGCCCGCAGCCGGTAGACACCGCTCGGTACGTCGAGCTGAATCTGTGTGTCGAGGCGGAAGGTCCGCTCATCCACGGCCTCCAATACCAGGTCCGATGGTCCCCCCAACTCGCTCAGGTCCGCCCGGACCCGCGCCGGCCCGCCATTGTCGACGACACGTTCCACATGTACGGTCAGCGACAGAGCCAGAGAGCTGCCGACGTCGGCCATCTTCGGCAGGTCGTGCTCCCAGAAACCACTCAGCGGACTGTGGGTGATCTTCAGGACCATCTGGTTGCGTGCGTCGGAGGTCACGAACAGGCTTCCCTCGGCGTCGGTCATCAGACCGACGGGGAATCCCCAGACATCATCCTGTGTCGTGCCCGTCTGGAACCCGGTGATGAAAGGCGCCATGCGCGCACTCGACCCGTCTGGCTCGCTGAACAGAGCCGCCACCATGTAGCCCGGATGTGACGACAGCTTCGCTTTGCCGGCACGGAAGGCGACGAATCCCATGTTCTTGTAACGCTCTGGGAACTGATCGTGTGTGTAGAAATGGAGACCCATGGGCGCGTAGTGAGCCGGCACCTGGGCTACAGGTCGTTTCTGGCGCTGGGCGAGCAGGCTGTCTTCACGCGTGATCGGCAGCATGCGCTGATAGCGAGGAATGCTGAAGTCGTTCCAGACCTGATGCCCGTGGACGAAGGGATACCCCATGAAGTCGCCGTCGCGGATGATGTCGATCCATTCGGGCGGTCTGGCGCGACCCTCCTGATCATGGCCGTTGTGATCCCCCCATAGTTCGTTGGTGATCGGATGGAGAGTCAGGCCGACGGCGTTGCGGATGCCGGTGGCGAAGACACGTCTTCCCGTGCCGTCGATGTTGAACTCGAGAATGCTCCCCCACTCCGGACTGGGTGGCAGGGGATCCGCACTGCCGCCGGCCACGGGTGACTGCGGGCGACACAGGTCGCACGGTGAACCCACACCGATGTAGATCTTCCCATCACGCTCGTCGAAGACGATGGTGCGCGTCGTGTGCCAGGCCTCCGAGGGGATGTCATCGATAAAGACCTCACGCTCCTCATAGACGAGGTCATCATCGCGGTCGCGCAGGCGCACGACCTGGTGCGTGTCGGCCACGTACAGATCACCGCCATAGAACGCCAGACTGTGAGGATACCGGAAATCCTCGGCGGCGATGATATGGCTGTCGGCGACGCCGTCCATGTCCCGGTCAGGCAGGGCGATGATCTGGTTCTGCAGCAGGTCGGCCAGGTGCATGACGCCAGCGTCGTCGAAGGCCATGAACCGAGGCCGACGCATGCGGCCGGCGGCGAACACGCTGGCCGAGAAGCCGGGGGGGAGATTGAGAGTCAGGCCCTCTGTCACCTCGTCGCGAAACTTGTCGGGCACGGTGATCTCCACCTTTTGCAGCCCCAGGTCGAAAGCCGGCACCAGCGACCCCGATGGATACAGGTCGTCCGCCGACTGTGCCGCCCGGAATGCGACCCGTCCAAAACGCTCGGGCATGTGGAAATTGACCTCGCCCGTTGGCGACCAGGCGCTGTATTCGATATCGACTTCCATACCGCCATCGCGGATCCGCTCGTAACGATAGAAGTTGAAGCGCCAGACGTCACCATCCCTCGGCGGCAGCGATTGACCACCGGCCACGTCGAGCAGGTCTGATCGCAGGGCGGCCCAGGGGATGGCGATCTCCGTCACCCACCGTCGATCCGCGTCAGAGGCATCGTTCAGAGATCCGTCCACCGTGACGGCAGACTGGAGAGCGGGGCTCCACTCGAAGAACGATTTGCGTTCAGGAATCCGGGTCACGAGCAGATCGACGATCGTGTTGAGAGAGTTGACTTCGATCTCGGCGTACCTCTGGCCCTCTCCCGTGGGGTCGAAGAAGATCTCGACGACCTCCTCATCCCATAGCGGGTCGTCCCGCGCCGACAGGCTCGACCAGACATCGGGATCGGTGGCGACGAACAGCACGTAGAGGTTGTCGTCATCCCAGAGCATGCGCGCCTCGGTAGGCCGGCTGTGGGGGCGGGCGTCTTCGATGAAGCGCACGTCCACCAACGCCATCGGATCGGCGAGTCGCCAGGCGGCCTCGTCGGCCACGCCGTCGATAACGATGGGCTGCGTAGCCTTGAGACAGGTGTACTCAGGCAGGTCCTGCGCCAGGGCACAGGTCGTCGTGACCAGCAACAGAAACAGGGACCGCCGCACAGCAGTCATCATCCCCCACTCTCTCTCTTGGTTCATGTCATCACCGGTTCCGGGTAAACCTACGTGACCCGGGCTCACATGCCACTTGCCTGGTCCTCTGGATCCCTTCGCCCCGCTCGAAGTCGGCACATGGCAAGTGCCGTCAGAGCGCCGACACAGTTCGCGCACCCGAACAGCAACCACCGGCGCCAGGATACCGGTTCGTAGGCGAGGGTGATGCGCGTCAGACCGGAGCGTTTGGACAACGGCTGACCCCCGGGGTACAGTAGACGCTCCCCCCACTCACCTCCGAGCATGACCGCCCGTGGCGGCAAGTCGACGGACACCGGCACCGGCACCGGCCTACCGGAAGCGGATGCCAGCACGTGGTGATGGCCGGATTCCCGGACTCCCAGACGCGCGACAACTGCGGACACTGCAGGTTCACGGACCACGGCTTCGACCGTCCCTGCCGTTCCTGGCCAGTCGACCTGCACACGATTGGCAGTATCGGCGTCGGTGCAGTCAAATCGAACGATGAGGGTATCCCCCGGGTGCAGCCACTGATAGCCGTAACGTGCCTGCAACTGGATCAGAAACGGGAACGCCAGGAGAAAGCTGGCAGCCACCGGCAGCAGTGACCAGAACAGCAGCACGAGATTGGCGCGCAAAGCGTCAACCTGAGCTCGCGCTGCCGCCCCGGGTTCGTGGCGGAACAGCCAGACGGCCAGCAGTCCGGCCCATGCCTGTGACGCCAGGACCTCCAGCCGACGTGACGACTGCAGCCTGCGCCACAGCAGCGCCAGAGCGGCCCCGCTCAGCAGGGATGCCCACACCCATTGCCACCCGGAGGGCAGCGACGTTCCCGGCCACAGGGCCACGTCGAGCAGCACACCGAAGACGGTGTGGACGGAATCGATCGCGCCCGCCACGAGGTTACTCCACGTACCCCAGACCACGCAGGCGGGAGCGCAGAACCTCGTCATCCGTCGGCTTGTCCGACGCATTCTCGCGATCCACTTCCTTGCTCACACAGTGTTCGACGAACTCGTCCACACTGGAGTAACCCGCGTGCGCAGCATGCGCACTGGCCCTCCGGTAGAGTTCTCCCGACAGACGCACGCGGTCGCGGTTCCACCAGGCCATATCTTCTCTCTCCTCCCTATCGCCAGATCGTTCGACCCACGGCCCCGGCGGGCGGCGCCACGCCGTAATGATCGAGAATGCTGACGGGTATGTCCCACAGTGCCGGTGTCCCTACCGTGAAAGGATCCGAAGCGACCAGCACCCCCGGTACGACATCGGCCGCCATGCAATGGTCACCACTCCACGCCGACAGGTTGTCAGTGATCCATTCGGCATCGATGCGGCCGATGGCGGAGCCACCGGACGACCGGTATCCCCGTGCGTACCCCACGAGCAGGTCGGGAGCCAGATGGGCGACACTGTCGGGCGGGGTCAGCTCGTAGACCTTCTCCACCACTGCCGAGCCGTCCTGAGGATCCAGCACCTTTGCCAGGGCCGCGGCGATGTCCCGACGCAGGATTGATGCCTTGTCGGCGGTGACGATGCCGTGGGTCTCCCGACCCCGAAGGTTGAGGTACACCGCGTTCAGTCCCAAGGCATAGGCCCGCGTCCTGGACCAGTCCACGACGCTTGGTTCAAGCAGGTTCGTGGGCGTCTCGACCGAATCAGCCAGCACGAGAAGACCTTGATCCACAAGCCATCGGTTGAGATTCACCGAGCGCGTGTAGGGAGCGAAGCCGTGGTCGGATATGACCATGATCGCCACGTCGGGAAGGCCGCCGCGTTGCAGGCCCTCCAGCGCCTTCCCGAGAAGCTGGTCCATACGCTCATAGTGCTCGTCGATGGCGCTGGCATGGGGTTGCAGGTCGACGCGGTATCCCGGGTGTCCGGCGTCGGCGGCACGCCAGAGCATATGGCTCACCTGGTCGAGACTGTGGACGTAGAAAAACAGCAGGCCGGCGTCGAAACGGGCCAGTTCGGCGTTCAGGTGTCCCTCACGCTCGGCGAGCGTGACCTCCACCTGGGCCAGAAACTCGGCCTCGGTGAACACCGACGAGGTCAGCGCCTTGGTGTCGGCCGGCATGCCTTGCGTGTAGTAGAGATCTTCCTCGGCGAGGGCTGCTGCCGCCTCGGCCGGTACCGAGATCGGCATCAGTGGCTCCCGCGGATGCAGATTGAGGGGTGCCGTGTATAGCCAGAGCGGATCGGTACTCCTCAGGTAGAAGCGGGTAATGGCCTGGACGCTGCCCAATCCCGCAGGGCGGCGGCCGAAGTCCAGCTCGACCCAGCGACTCCACTCGCCCGGGCGCAGGACGAGATCCGCTTCCTGCAGCGACAGATGCACGGCATCGACCTCGAGGTCGACGAACAGCCGACCCTCCACGCGGCGGGTTTCACCCTCGAGATCCGGGCCGTCCAGCACAATCGGTGTCACGCCCTCCCACAGGGGAACGGAGACGACTCGGCCCCCGGGCACCGCCAGACGCCCGCCCGGCGGCAGGAACTCCCCGGCACCGGCCACCGCCTCCGGGATCTGGTAGTCACCGTCGGTGAACAACGTGAAGGTACCGTAGCTGCCGAGAAGATCCGGTGTCCCCATGCCGGCGAAGGCTCGAAGCGAACAGCCGCAGGTCCAGTTGGTGGCGGGCGCAGGCGACGGTGGAAAATTCGCCGGCACACGGAAGATGGTGGCGGGCACGCCGGCCGCCACCAGCAGGTCCCAGAAGGGAGCGCCCCGTCGATGCAGTTCCATGTCACCGTCGACACCCGGACAGCTGGTCGAGAGAAACAGCTCGAGCCCATCGGCATCGCGGTGCACGAAGTCGAAGATACCGTGCCCCTCGGGGGGCAAACCGGTGATGAAGCTCGACCATGCCACGGGACTTTGGGGGGGCATGGTGGTGGCCAACGAGGTCATGCCACCACGTTGCGCCAGGGACTGGAAGTTGGGCATGCGTCCTGCCCCCATGAGCCGCTGCAGGATCGTCGGATCCAGGCCGTCGATACCGAGTACGAAGAGACGTGGCGCTGAGGTCTGGCCGCAGGCATCGACGAAGAGGAGACCACAGAGAGCCAACAGCGAGGATAGGAGCCAAGACCGGCTTCGATTCACGAGAACGCCTCAGTTGTTAGGTCTCGTCCTTTCATGTAGGCCGGGGCATCGATGCCGAGCATGGACAGGATCGTGACCGGTACGTCGGTCAGCGTCGGGTCCGGTTCAACCAGTGGCCTGTTGCTGAACAGCACGCCGGGAACCAGAGAGGGCTCGACGCAATGATCGCCACTCCAACGGTGGTCGTTGTCGGCAAAAACCGCCGGTGCCGTCTCCCCTCGAGCGCTGGCCCACGATACCCGGTAGCCGGCGGCGTAGCCCACCAGCACGTCGGGGCCCTCCCCCGCGTACGGTCCGTCATAATACGATGCGGTGTCGTAAGCCCGATCCACGGCGATGGCATCTGCCTCTGTGTCGATCAGACCCGTCAACCCCCCCCCCACGAGCTCCTTCTTGACGGTCTCATATTCCACCCCGGGCTGGACGATGCCGCTCCCTTCCCGGCCTAGCAGGTTAACGTACAGACCGCTCAGACCGAGGGCGTACGCCCGCGTCCTGGACCAGTCCACGTCGCGCAGCCACGAACCGCCCGTTGCACTCTCTTTCAGGTGGAGATAACCGGCGTCGCGTAACCAGGCGTTCAGGTCGACGCAGCGGCGGAAGGAACAGAAGCCATGATCGGAGAGAACGAGCAGCACGTCCCCTTCCCTGAGTTCGGCCACGACCTTCCCCACCGTGTCGTCGGCGCGACGGTAGGCGGCCTCGATTGCCTGCGGATGCTCGCAAGGTATCGTGCTGTTCGCCGGGTGGTCCGGCTCCCGGCCCCGATGGAACATGTGTTGCACACGGTCGGAGCCATCGAACACGCAGGCCACCAGACCGTCTCGGCATCGGCACAGAGCTTCGAGCAGCATCCGTTCCCGCTCGACGTGCAGCGACTCCACCTGCGCCAGGAAGGCGGCCTCGTCGATCACCCCCGCGTTGAGGGCGTCCGTGTCTTCTGCCAGACCGACGGTAGCAAACGGTCCGACTCGACGCGCCAGGTAGTCAGCGAAGGGCGATGGATGGGATACCGGCATCACCGGTCGACGAGGATCGATCTGCAGTGGCGTGACGTAGAGGGCGGGGGGACCGATGCTCAGCAGGCGCATACGGTACATCCCGTGCACCCCCTGTCGGCCCTCACCGAAGGCGACCGGCAGCCACGCCGAATCCGACCCGACGGACAGCTCCGTCCCTCCCTGACCGAGGTCGACACGCGCTCCCGTTTTCGTCGGCGTGAGACGAACCGTGACGCTCAGCGTCTGGTCCTCATCTCCCGGGATTGCCGGCCCTGGCATCCGGCCCACGTACTCCGCTCCCCGCGGCTCGAGTCGGATACGCAGCGGCCCGGAGGTCTGCCCGCCAACTTCTGTCGTCAGCAGCGTGCCCTCTCCCTGGGTCCCGCGCAGGTCAGGGGCCGACATGCCAGACAGCAGCAGTCCGCGGAATGGTTCAGGTGGCCACGTGATGGGCACCCGCAGGATGATGCTGAAAACGCGATGATCGGCCAGGATTTCCCAGAATGGTCGGCTGCGGCGGCGACTTCGCAACAGCGGCAGCGGCCGGCGCCAGCGTCGTTGTACGCCGGACAGGACCTCGGCCGATGCCAACACGGGCTGATAAGTCTTCGGATCACGAGAGATGAAATCGAAGATCGCGTGTCCCGAAGGGTCGACGCCGGTGGCGAAGGAGGGCCAGGCGGCCGGTGTGATGGCTGGCAGCACGGTGCGCAGGTCGTGATGGCTGCCGTCGGCGGCGAGTCGCTGCAGATTGGGCATGTGACCGGCGGCCAGCAGTTCGCGGGTCGTATGAGCGTCCAGACCGTCGAAGCCCACCACGACAACGCGCCGGGTCTGCGCCCGCTGACGTCTCGGCCTGTCGCGCAGGCGATGGTAGACGAAACGGAACGGAAACAGCAGTGCCGCCAACAGTGCCAAACCCAGCAGCACGATTCCCCAGATGCCGCCGGCCACGGCCAGGCCGGCACCCGGGCCTACGTACGCCTCGACCGACTGGCAAGTAGACGTCACAATGGCCGTGGCGACGAGCCAGGGCCGGACCCGCGGCCCATCGCCCGTGGCGCCCCTCACGTCCTGCCGCACATCGTGTAGCTTCGTAATCTGTCTGCTCGTTCGTTTCGGGCCGGTGTCGCATCGCTGTGCGCTGCGCAAGATAGCCATACCCTACCTTCTGATCTATGCTCGTACGTCGATGGTGCATAGACGGTACCGTCATTGCTTCGCTGAACCGACACCGAGATCCGTCTGCTGTTCCCGATTGCAAACGCATGATCCAGACACTCAAGAAACGCATCATCGAACCCCGGGCCGCTGGCGTGGCCATCTTCGTTCTGGCCCTGGGACTTCGACTTCTGCACCTCCTCGACATCCATTCGCTGCCTCATTTCCGCCAGCTGGTCCTGGATGCACAGGAGTACGATGCCATGGCATCCCGGCTGCTAGGTGGCGATTGGCTGCTGGAGCTGGAGCGTGGATACGTCCACGGAATCCTGTATCCCTTGCTGCTGGCGGGATGGAAATGGCTGGGCCTCGGACCGGTCGCGATACGGCTAGCACAGGCGGCCATGGGAGCAGCGTGCTGCTGGCTGATTTTCCGCGTCGCTCGCCGATGCACCACACCAGCTGCAGGGGTGGTTGCCGGTCTGCTGGCTGCCTTGTACTGGCCGTTCATCCTCTTCAGCGGCGAATTGCTGGCAACGACACTGGTGTTGCTTCTCGAGTTGATGCTGGTCGATACGCTGCTGACCGGCCGAACAGCGCCTCCGTCGTCAACAATTGCACCGATGCGCAACGTGCTGGCCGGCGTGCTCGTGGCACTCCTCATCATGACCCGTGCCAATGCGGCGTTGGTAGCACCCGTTGTGATCTGGTGGATCTGGCGGGCCCGCGGTCGCCGCGGCTGGCGGCCCCTTGCCGAGTTTGTCGTGGCTCTGCTGGTAACCGTGTCCCCCTATCTGGTGCGCAACCAGATCGTGCAGGGCAACCCTATGCCGTTTCAGGGGGGTTGGAGCTTCTACCAGGGAGCCAACCCCGACGCCGACGGCACTCCCTATGTGCGCCAGGGATCGCAGTGGCAGCGCCTGGAGATGATGGCCGTGAGGGCGGGGGCGATCGAGCCGGCCGAGCGGGGCGCTTTCTACCTGCAGCAATCGCTCCGCTTCATCGGTGACAACCCGGCACAGTGGCTCAACCTCACCTACCGCAAGCTGCGCCTGTTCTGGCACGACCACGAGGTGCCGGTGAGCGCCGACCTGCGCGCCATCGAGGCTCAATCCCATCTGTGGCCGGCACTGCCGCCGGCCATGGGGGTCATCGTGCCGTTGGCCCTCGTCGGACTGGTGCTGGGCGGTGGTCTGGTAGAGGCGAACCGTCGACTGCTGGCCGGTTTCGTACTGGCGTGGCTCGTATCGGGGCTTCTGTTCACCGTGAGCGCCCGTTACCGGCTCCCGGCAGCTCCGTTCCTGATCGTCTTCGCCGGCTCGGGCGTCACCGCCCTGATCGAGGTGGTGCGTCGACGCCGGGCGCAGGGCGGTTGGCAGGCTGCTGGCGCTCTGGGTGTGGGGTTGGTCGTCGCTTTCACCGGTGTCGACGAGGAGGCCATCGATCACCTGCGCTCGGAGTGGCTCCTCGCCCACGTTCACATCCGGAGGGGCGATTACCTTGCCGCTGAAAACGCCTTGCAGGCAGCGCAGACCCGTGACCCGAACAGCGCCGATGTGCACAACAGTCTGGGTGTCGTGCACGAGCACCTTCGCCAACCCTTACTGGCGGAGCAGGCCTACCGACGCGCCGTCGTACTGGAGCCTGACTATGCGCGGGCGTGGATGAACCTGGGAAAACTACTGCTGCGCCGCGGCAAGTCGGCAGAAGGCAGTAGTGCCGTCCGCCGGTCCCTCAAACTCGATCCCCGGCCCCCGGCTCAGTCCCAGGGATGGTACGAACTGGGACTGGCAGGGCTTGCCCGGCGCCAGCACCACGACGCCCGTGCGGCTTTCACCAGGGCGCTGGCAGCTGCGCCAACAGCCCTCGCCTGGTACGGAAAGTCGGTCGCCAGTGCCGGGTTGGGTATGGCCGAGGATCAGGTTCTCTGCCTGGAGCGTGCCGTCGCTCTCGAACCGGGGCTCGCTCCGGCGCAGCGCAATCTGGGAGCGCTCTACGTCCGGCAGGGACGCTACGCAGCAGCGGAAAGGGCACTGCTGGCAGCTGTCGACGCGGACCAGACGAACGGTCTCACCCAGCAGCACCTCGCAGGTCTTTACCGACTGACGGGAAGGCCCGATGCGGCACGGCAGGCGCTGGCCAACGCCCGCCGCCTGGGAGTGCGCTGAGGTCCGGGGTCCGATGGCGCGACTGCGGTTCAGTCGGATGGAGGCAGCGCATGGGCACCCACCCGATGCACCACGTCAGGACTGTCGGCGGTCGGTAGGAAGTCGCCTGCCAGCGGATCGGACAGCTTCGGGTCGACACCGACAACTCCGTCCACCTCGACTGACGGCAGTTCGGGAGTGCTCGCCGACGGGTTGTCGAGGGCGAACCAGAGGTTGCGCGCGAATTGGAACGTCCCAGACTCGGTGTCGGGACCGATGTTGACAACTGTCCTCAGTTCGTCGCTGCGGAACAGAATGAGGTTGTCCGTCACCACACCGTCCCGACAGGGAATAAAGCCCTCCGTCAGGTTTTCCTGCAGGATCCGCAGTACCCACCCCGTAGGCCGGAAAAGCGTGTTGAAACGGAAGGCAGCACCGTCGGCACTGACGAAAGCCACCGGTGCAGTCGAGCCGACGAAGACGTTGCCCTCAACCGTGATCCGGGCAGCCTCGTAACCTGCGTACGGCTGGGGACGGAAGAACTGCAGTCCCGTGCTGCCGCCGATGTTGATGGCTCTGCTGCCGCTGTGCTCGAAGTGGTTTGAGCGTACGAGAATGTCCGCGCTGCCACCCTTGATCTGGATACCACTGCTGCCAGCGTCGTCACCATGGCGGAAGGTGCAGCCTGTGATGGTGCCCTGGTGACAGCCCACCAGATCGATGCCGGAACCACTTCGCCCCCAGCGTGCCACGGTGCAGTCCTCGACCTTGAAGTCGATGAGACCGGACAACTTGATGCCATCGTGATTGCCATCAGGCCCGACATCGATCACCTCGAGCCCCTGCAGAACGATCTGGCGTGCCGGCCGCTCAGAATCTCCTCCGTCGTCGATGTTGAGTCCGTTGCCGCTCTGGTCGCTGAATCGCAGGTTGATCAGCTCCACATACTGGGGTTGGATGAGATGAATGCCCTCGACGCCGCCGGAAAACGTCGGGGGGTCATCTGGGTCGGTGGCGGCGATGACGATGGGGTTTCCGGCCGTACCTCGCAGACCGGTGAAGAAGTACCCGTTGCCGTACTCACCGGGTGGCACCTCGATCCGATCGCCCGGCCCTGCTGCCTCCACAGCGGCTCGAAAGGAGTCACCGTCACCGGCAGCGACCGCAATCCCAGTCGGGGCAGGCAGACGGTTGTCTGTTTCAGTTGCACACGCCGGCATGCCAAGGGCCAGACTCAGCCATACGGCGAACAAGTGTGAGTGCCTGGTCATGGATACTTGCTTCCTAGTAAAAGACGGGGATGACGTTGCCCACCGTACCGGTCAGACTGTCAATTGCGAGCCAGAGACCACCGACCACCAGTTGCCCCAGAACCAAACCCAGAAAGAAAGGCTTTGTGCGCTCGAACGTCCGGGCGCCGCCGAGCCGCAGCACCAGACTCTTGATCAGCCACGCCAGCATGATCGACGACCAAAGCACGCTCATGGTCCATCCAGCGGCTACGGCAAAACCCAGCGGGTGCAGTGGCCAACCGACAAAGTGATGGCGGCCGACCATGAGCAGCCCCATCACGGCGCCACCACCCAGAATCCACAGGCTCCCGTTGAGGTCGGGGCCGGCGGGGCTGTCCAGCTGCTGCAGGGCGAAGGTTGCAGGATACTGTGGAAAGGTCCGGAAGAATTGCCGGTGGAGATTTACGCCACCGTGCTCGTAGGCCAGGTGCAGCGTGAACCAGACCGATACCACCAGGGTGATCAGCATGGCGGCGGCGATCCCCCACAGCAGGCGGCGACGGCAGCCGGCCGTCTCACTTGCCAGGCGCAGCCCGGTTGCGAGGGGTGCCATCATAAAAACCAGCATCTCGCCGCTCCAGATCAACGTGTGTCCGGTGGCCAGAACACCCGCCACGCCCAAGGCTGGTACCCCGACTGTGGAAATCACGAACCCCGCCGGTACCATGGCCGGTGAAATCGTCGGTAGACCGCCTTCGGCGATGGCGCGGGTCAGACCGCTGAAGATCACCAGTGCAGCCAGGACGATCGTTGGCGCAATCCACCAGGGCACCCCGGCCTGCCAGAGCCAGACCGACATACCGATGACACCGCAGCCGCAGCCGATCATGGCACTGCGATAGGACATGATCTCTGCGGAGTCGTCGATCGAGGGGTCGACGCCGACAGCCTTACGCCACACGGTCCGGAGGTGGCCGCGTGCTGCCCAGAGTCCACCGATAACCAACACCGTCAGTGCCCCCATGGACTGATGCCCCAGGATTGGCTCCGTCCACTGGCCGAGGTCCGCCTTCGCCGTGGTGACACCCATAACCTCGAGCAAGCGCCTTTCCACCACGATCAGCAGGTAGAAGACCCATAGACTGAGGGCCATGCTGGTGTTGATGAAATAGGCGAAGCCCTGCATCAGGAAATTGACACCCACACGCAATCCGACGCCCGTTGAGATCGTCACCTGGGTGGAAAGTGTGAGAGTGGGAATCTGGGCGAAGTAGTGCTGCAGGCCCTGCAAACTGCCCACGAGCACGGGCACGGCGAAGCCGAACCACGTGCTGGCCTTCTGCAGAACGGCTGGTACGCCTGCCTCACCCTCCTTATCCCGGAACAGTTCAAGAGGAACCTGAGCCATAGGAAAAGGCAAGCGTTCGTGCTCCACCCACTGCCGACGCAGGATGGTCAGGAGCGACACCAGCGTCAGGTAGAACGCGGTGTAGAACAGCATCCATCCCAGCAGAGCAGGTAGCCAGCTACCCCATGGGATCGTGTCGACGCCCCCTTCATAGAGACCGACCAGGGCCTCTGGATCGTCGACGAGTGTCCACTCGGCCACATGTGGATGGAGCAGCTCCGCCCACTTGTTCTCCGCCGAGGCATAGTAGTGGATGCCGGTGATCATGGGCAGGAGCATGCCCGTTACGCCGCGAGTGGGAATCGCGGCGGCGACCATCATCATCACTGTCACGGTGATCAGCTCGCCGCGGGTGAGGCCCCAGCCACTGCGGGCCAGCTTCAACGGCACCTGGCAGATCAACAGCAGAGACAGCAGAAAAAAGGCCGCGGGCGTGGCGGACGAAAAGCCCATGGGCGTGCTCCGCAGCAGCATCGTCGTATACGGCGCACCCAGGCCGATGACGGCGCACAGTACGCCGCCAACAATCAGTCCGCGGATCGTGATCGTCGAGTTGGCCCGTCCCCGTCCCCTGCTCAAGCTCCGTTCTTCGAGGTGATTCCGATACGCCCCGGGAATCTCGCCTTTCATGGCCTGGGATTCTCGACCTGTCAGCTCACCGCAACAGAAGGAGTCTGCGGGTCAGGACCTGTTGCCCCGTACGCAGTCGATAGAGGTAGACCCCGGAGGCCATCTCGAGACCGGTGTCGTCGACGCCCTCCCAGAACAACCGATACGCACCGGCCGGCCTCGTCCCCTGAGTCAGAACCGCCACTCTCTGCCCGGCGAGATTGTAGACCGCCAGCAGGACGTCGGAGTCAGAGGCAAGTGAGAATTCGATCAACGTGCTGCTGTTGAACGGATTGGGGGCGTTCTGCGACAGGGAGATCGTACTCGGGCGGTCGGTTGATCCCGCGACCTCGACCACAGCGGTCTGCGCCGGTGGCTTCGACTGCGGCGTCACCAGTCTCACGTCATCCAGGTGGAGAGTACCTGACACATTTCCCTCGAACACCAGGGTCTCCATGACTGACACCGCGTCGTGGCGGGAGGCCGCATCCTGATAGGGGACATCGAAGGCGCTGAGAGGCAACTCCACGATCTGCCACTCCTGACGTCGGAAGTCCACCAGTGGTCCGAGCGGTCCGCGTACCAGGTCCACCGTCAGACTGTCGATCGACACGGCGAGTACTGGCACCGTGGGTGCCTCTACGTCGTTTGGGTGAAAGGCAAAGCGCAACCCCGTGTAGCCCTCCGTGACGACCGGCTCCTGCGGCTGCAGGCGGACACTCCAGTTACGGAAGAAACTCGGAGGCTCGACGCGAAGCGCGAGGGAAGAGCTACCGCTGAAAACCGGGCCGTCAGAGACGAAGCGAGGCGGCTCCGTCCCCTCCTCGCTCGTGACTCGCCAACCGTCGGCCAGCTCGTCGTCTAGAATCCTCACATCGGCTCCGGGAGCGACGAACATGGCCTGGCTGAACAGTACTCGATGGACCTGGCTGTCCGCATTCTGCTCGAGATGGACCTGGATCGTCCGCAAGCCGGTGGGACCATGGACGTCGAGAGTCGTCTCCAACTCGTAGACGCCTGCAGCCGTCGCTTCCAGAGGCACGGCCGCCCCCCCCCTGACGGCACTCAGATCCGCCACCACCACAGGGGGTTGACCATCCGGGTCAGACCGGGTGATCCGTACCGTGACCACCAGCGCCAGGTGGCTGCCGATCGCCGTCGTGTCGGGCAGATCCAGACTCCAGGAGGCCGACAGCGGCGTCGCCTCCACGCGGAACACCGCGTTCAGGCGGTGGTCGCTGGTGACGTAGAGGAATCCCTCGTCGTCGGACATGACACCGGCGGGCTTGCCCCAGACGTGGGAGCCCTTGTCATCTGTGCCAAACCCGGTGAGGAAGTCGGCGACTCGAGCCTCGCTGCCATCGGGCTCGGATAACAGGGCGGTCACCTTGAACCCGGGCACCACGGCCAGGTTGCCGCCGGTCTGCCCTCCGTGGACGGCGACGAACGCGGCATTCCGGTATTGCTCCGGAAACCGGTCCTGGGTGTAGAAGTGCATGCCGAGGGGCGCCAGATGGGCGGGGATCAGGGCCACGGGTCGTCGTTGACTCTCGATCAGCAGGCTGTCCTGGCGCGTCAGTGGCAGGATCCCCACGTCCCGGTAGAGGTCGATGCTGAAATCCACTGGCACACGGTAGCCATAGACGAAGGGAAACCCCATGAACCCTCCCTCCAGGATGATGTCGATCCATTCTGGCGGCAGATCAGGGCCTTCACGGTCGTGACCGTTGTGCGTCCCCCACAGCTGCTTTGTGACGGGGTGCAGAGCCAGGCCGACGACATTGCGCATGCCGGTGGCATAGATCCGCCTGCCGCCACCATCGATATCGAACTGCAGGACGCTCCCCCATTCGGGCGTGGCAGGCAGCGGGTTCAGCGTCGCGCGATCAAAGGGGCGCTCCGATCGACACAAGTCACACGGAGCGCCGACACCGACATAAATCTTCTCGGCTTCGGCGTCGATGGCGATCGTCCGAGTCGTGTGCCAACCCCGGGCGGGGATGTCTTTGACCAGTACCACACGTTGTTCGAACAGCCCATCTCCGTCCTCGTCCCGCAACCGGACAATCCCGTCGGCCTCGGCCACGTACATCGCATCTCCGTGGAAGGCCAGACTGTTGGCCATGTGCAGGCCACCCGCAGCTACGTAGGCGGTGTCCGCAACACCATCACGGTCGCGATCGGGCAGTGCCACGATCTCACTGTCATTCTCGTTCAGATCGTAGCGCTTCATGTTGGCCACGTAGAGAACGCCGTCAGGCCCCACCGCCATCTGCCGGGGCCGGCGCAGACCGATGGCGTACAGCTTCACGGCAAACCCGGGAGGCAGGTTGAGAACAAGCCCCTCCGGGACCTCCCCGAGAAATCGTGCCGGCACCTGGACCGGCGTCGGCTGCAGCTGCAGATCGGTGGTGGGCGTAAGTCGGTAGGTACCGGGTGAGTATTCCACCCCCTGGGCGCTGAGACTGACGGCGATGGTCAGGTAGATGGAGACTCGCAGGATACAGAAACGAAGCCGGTGGTACATCTGTGTGATGGACTCCCTTTGAATGGGAACTCGGCGCGAGGCGTACCGAAGCTATCCACGCTCCACGACAGCGTGCAAGTGCAGTTGGTGGGATCACTTGCGGCCGTTTATCTTTCCCGCCTTGATTATCATGAAGATTTCGCCGCTGGACTGATCTTCAGCGGGTTGTAGGTTAGTGTGGAGGCAGGAATGTCAGTCGATGGACAGAGATTCTGTGGGGGCCGGGCCTTGAGGGCGTACTGCGTTTCCGGCCTTCTGCTGGTCATGTGCTCCTCGCCACAGGATTCGACAGTGGCCGAGGTGGGCACCCATCGCATCTCATCTGCCGCGTTTCGCTCCTACATAGAGAACCTGCCCTCGGGGCTTCGACCGTCGAAGAACGCTGACGAAGCCCGCCATCATCACCTTCAGGTACTGATCGATCGGCATCTGCTGTTGATGGAGGCGGAAGCTCTCGGCCTCGACACGTTGACCTCGGTTCGGACAGTGGTGAGGGAGGCCGTCGAAGCACGCGTGGCGGGGCTCTATCGGAGCGGTGAGATCGGCTCCAGGGTCATCGTCGAGGATGCCGAGATCCAGCGGCACTTCGAGTTGGAGGGCTACGACAGAGAGCGGAAGTTCCACGCCATTCTCGTGACCAGCCTGGCCGCCATCGACTCTGTCGTTGCCGAACTGAAGGCCGGCACTCCTTTTGCCGAGGTCGCCCGATCCCGCTCGATCAACTCCCGTTCCTCAGCGCAGGGCGGCGAGCTCGGCTTCATGGGGCGCGATCGGGCTCCCCGGTTCCACGTTCCGCCTGAGATCTTTCGCGATCTGCCTCCAGGTCAGGTATCGGCGCCACTCCCGGCGGGCCGCAACTGGCACGTCGTCCTGTTCACCGAAGACCGTCCCGCAGACCTGTCGAAGTATCGGGAAGCCATTCATACCGAGATCTATCGCCGCCGTCGCCAGGAGGTCGCAGCCGCGCACCACGAACTGCTGGAATCATCTCTCGAGGTCAGCCTCCAGGGCGCGGCTCTGCACCGGCTCGTGGCGGCGTATCGGGCACGTGAGCCCGCCGGATTGCGGTCAGACTCGACGGCGCTCTACACCTGGTCCGGCGGAGTTATCACGCTGGCCGAAGTACAGGCGGCACTGGAACGGTTCAACATCACCTCAGGTCTGTCCGACAGCACTCAGGCAGCCGCCACGGTGCGCAACTTTTCTCTGATTCCTTTCCTCGTGCTTCAGGGAGCCAGAGATGCGGGATACTTTGACTTACCGGAGATCACCCGCCTTCAGCGACACAAGCACGAAGAGGTACTGCTGGCGACCCTGAGACGGACGGTGGCCGCGCAGCGGATCACGATCGAGGAAACGGATGTGCGACGATTCTTCGACGATCACCCGCAGTTGTTCCAGCACGATCCGGCTGCGTGGGTGGAGGAACTGCTTCTGCCGACCACCGAGGAGGCCGGCAGGCTGAAAGCGAAACTGGAATCCGGCGCGGCAGTGGCCGACTTCCTC
Source organism: Gemmatimonadaceae bacterium (assembly GCA_002726335.1). The sequence goes on along the minus strand of PBSR01000001.1, from coordinate 9,091 downwards.
GAACGGAGCTTGCGCTCGGATGCGATCGCCCACCACGGCAGATTCCACTTCCATCTCCAGGACACCCTGCGCTATCCGACGCTGGTGACCCGTGTCATGGAGGCGATCCCCGGTGCCTGGACCGGACCCGTCCCGGTGGAGGGCGGTTTCTCCGTCTTCCGCGTCGCCGAACACGAGGAGAGCAGCCTCAAGGCCTTCGAAGACGCCCGTCAGCGTGCCCGCGCTCTGTTGCACCGGGAGTTGGACGCTGGGGTCCTGAAGGAATTCCTGGACGAACTGCGTCAGAAGTACGCCGCGCAGGTGACCGTCTACCTCGACCGCCTGCCGGCAGCGGCCCCCGACACCCTTCTGCAGGGATGACGTCCCCGGTGCATAGCGGTGTTGCGCATTCCGCGTGTTTTCAGGAGATCGCCATGGCGTCCCTATTCCGTACGTCCACCCCCCGGCCAGTCTGGTGGGTTCAGGCCACGATTCTGTCTTTGGTCCTGGTGCTTCCATGCCTGCGTCAGGCGTCCGCCCAGACTGGAGCGGGACACCGGGTGACCTCGTCCCGGATCATCGTGGAGTCCGCCGACCACTGGCGTAACTGGGTTCTGCCTGTCAGCGCCGTCGAGGTCACCAATGACGGCGCCCTGCAGCCCCACTTCTCCCGCAGCCGTTTCAATCTGTTCGACGATCTTGAAACGTTCACCAGGGACTTGCCTGACTATAAGCTCAGAAGAGGTCAGACGGGGATTCTCAACGTCGACAGCACCGTGATCTACGATGTGAAGGGAAATCTGATCACGACCACCAGCAAGGGCGAGGTCGTCCCAGTCTATTCCTTCTTCCTGCGGCCCGGCATCAGCCGGGTGGGGTCCAACCCGGCTGATGCCGCCAATATCCTCGACCGCGATCCGGACACCTACTGGGAGCCCGACCCGAGCGACCCCATCGAAGACTGGTGGATTGAGATCGACCTGGGCCGGGTCGTGCCGGCGGACTCCCTCGTCCTGCTTTTTGCTGACGAGTCATTGGGCGATCCCTTCCGGCAGTTCCGCGTCCTGTCCTCATGGTTCCAACGCACCGTCGTCCAGGAGGAAGACAAACTTGAGCTCGCCCTCGTATTCGGCACCAAGGTGCCGAATACCGACCAACGGACATTCTCGATTCCCCTGGTCCAACCGGATGCTGATCCGGGTTGGACGGGACGCCTTGTCGAGACGGTCAGGATCATCGTGTCCGACACGAAAGCGGGCCGCGGCCGACGTCTGTCGGGTGAAGAAGAGTGGCTGGCCATCGACCCGTCAGAGCGTGGTGACATCGTCTACTTCAGCCGCGACCTGCAGGGGTTTGAAGAGCCGGTGGCAGGCGTTGAGGACTTCGACAGTCTGCCCACCGAACGACAGGGCCGGAAAGACTACTACATCCGCGAACGCCCCCGTCTGTCCGAAATCGAGGTCTGGGGCTGGGGAGACAACCTGAGTCCGGGTCTGGTGGAAAGCGGCGGCAGCATTGGTCTGTCAGGTGGCAACTTCAGCGCTGCACCGGCATTTGACGGCGACTTTGGCACCAATTTCCAGCACCTGGTCTGGTCCCAGATCGTCGATCGCGGCGTCATGACCGTCGACATGGGCACGACCTTCTGGATGGACGCCATCCGCGTCTCGGTCTTCCCCCGTGGCGGTTCTCGCTATCGGCTCGACGGCTACGTCATGCGCGCCTCGGACGGGGCCCGCGACGCCAGCGGCGAGTTGAAGTGGGAGCCTCTCAGCCCGTTGGATCGCGAGGACAACAGCGTCGATCAGTACCGCTACGTGATGGACAGCTTCGACCCACCCCGGAAACTGCGCTTCATCGACGCCATCGTCACGTCCGCCGACCCCAGTCGACGGGGAGCCTACAACACCGGCCCGATCATCGGCGAGTACATGCTCTACTCCCGCGGCTATCCGGCCGAAATCGAGATGCGGTCTGACCTGATCGAGATCCAGGGTCGCAACCCGGGACGAATTCGCTGGGATGCCGACGTACCGCCCGGTACCGACATCGAGATTCGTACGCGCACCGGTAGCGTTCTGAGCAAGGTCGTCAAGTACTATGACGCATCGGGTACCGAGATTCCTTTCACCAACTGGAACAGCTTGTTCGTCACCTTCAAGGGCCCCGCCGACACTGTCTTTGTGCCGACGACGGGATGGAGCCCCTGGAGCCGGCCGTATCAGCAGCAAGGTGAGAGGGTAACTTCGCCCGGGCAGAGGAAGTTCCTCCAGTTGCAGATGCGCATGAGCACGGCGGACAAGGACGTGGCCGCCGCGATCCGTTCCATCGAAATCGATCTACTGGATCCGGTGGCCGGAGTGCTCACAGCGGAACTCGAGCCCGTGCAGATCGAGACGCCAGGCCGTCCCGACACCTTCACCGTGTACCTGCAGCCCGAGTTCATCGAGCGTCCCACGAGTTCACGCAGCACCGGATTCGACGAGGTCCTCTTCAGCATGCCCGCCTCTGAGGACCTGGAGTTGCTCGAGTTGGACCTCGGCGTCGACGCCTCGACCGGGGAGCCCGAGCGAGTCTACCGCCGTGACGGTGGCACGTTTGCCGACGAGAGTGGCGCAGTTCTGCAGGTCCTCGGCAGCGGCTCGGACTCGATCTGGGTCCGCCTGCCGGAAACCGTCAACATCCTGCCCGTGGGAGTGGCCGACCGGACCTACCACCGCGTCACCGTCGAAACCGAACAGGTACCGGTGAGCCAGGACGGCCAGCTTCTCACGCCCGCATCCTACGGTGTGCTGCCTGAGGTGGAGCGTGGCGACATTCGCCACTTCAGACAGGTTGAGGACTCTTTTGACCGCGTCACGCTGACGGAGATCGACGCCGCCGACTATGTCGACTTGCCAGAGGACGAGCAGGGCCCTGTGCGCTATTTTCGCGCTCTTCTGGGAGACGGCGACCAGTTTCCCTTCGGCACCGACGGCGACTCACTCGATTCGTCCAGCTACGACAGTCTGCCCACCGCCAGCCGCGGGGCGGTCAGCGGACCGGGCCCACTGGTGCGAGCCCGTTTCCGGGCTCCGGTGTTCATCAACGGCACCACGTTGCGGATCACCGTGCGGGACAGCCGCAATGGCACCGATGAAGACGCTCCCTGGCAGGGCGTCGAGGCAGGAGATGCGACATCGTTGTCCGATGCCAACACCCTGACCATCGGTGTTCCCCTTCGGACTAGCCTGGTCGATGAGTTCCGCCTGCTCCCTGGCACGATCACCCCCAACGGGGATGGCATCAACGACGAGACGGAAATAACGTTCTCTGTCTTCAAGATATCGGTCCCTCGCGAGGCGAAGGTGCGGATCTATGCACTCAGTGGACGCCGTGTCTGGGAGAAGACACAGATCGTACAACGAGGCCGGGAAGCGGTCACATGGACGGGCGTTGACGAAGCTGGGAACACCGTCCCACCGGGAATCTACATGTGCCGGATTGAGATCGACGCTGACGATGCTGACGAGTCGTCCGTTCGTACCCGCCTGATCGCTGTGGCGTATTGAGGCAAAGGAGAAGGTTCGTGGACTGTAAAAGATGTGTCCCTCTACCCTTCGTGGTTGCGGCCCTAGTCGTACTGGGTGTCGCACCCGGTCACTCTCAGGAGTATGGATCTCGACTCGGGTCGATTCAACGGGGAGGCGAGGTCTCCTTCCAGCCCACCGGCCCTGGGGTATTGATGGACTCTCTCGACCCGGTTAAGCGGAAATGGTACGTACCGCAGGAATTGTACAATGAGTACCGGTGGCAACAGTGGGAGTACTCCAACTACGCCCGCAGCCAGTACCAGCGTTACGTCGATCAGGTATTGGAGGGTGACTACTTCTATGACCTCTACGGCAACTACATCACCCGTGGCTGGCTGATCTTCAACAACTCCCAGAATCAGCCACAGCAGTTTGGCAGCTCGGTCTTCAAGTCAGACCGGTTCGGCCAGTGGTTCAACGCCCTGATCGTCTCCGCCGACTCCAAGGGTCAACACCACTACGCCATGACCATCAGCGACAACATCCGCAGCACCCTGACGCCGATGACTTTCTCCAAGCCCCGGTGGGACGGGATCCAGATGGATTATGCCGCCGACAAATACATGGGCACCATCATCTACTCCCGGCTCAGTTCGCCAGGCGGCAGCACCACTCGGAGTTTGGAAGACCTGGCCACCAACTCAACCTCCCTGTTCGGCGGAAGATTCACTGTCCAACTGGGTGACTTCGCCACCGTCGGCGTCCACGGCGTCAATACCCACCAGTCCAATACTCTCAACGATGGATTCGAAGCCAACCCGGTGACGGGCTCTCTGACGATCAGCCAGAACGCCACCGTATCCCAGATCGAAGTCGTCCTGCGCGACGACTCGCCTGAGGATGGTGTGGGGGGGGCCGCCTACTTCCCGGCCGGATCTGACATCATCATCACCTTCGTCGATGGCACGCAGCAAACCGGTAAGGAGATGCGTTTCGAACCAACGACGGAGGGAGGTTTCATCGGTGAAGGCTTCCTGTCTGCCGACGGCGACGAGGAGATCAGGCTGATCTATGACCTCGACAGCCCCGCCTTCGTCAACCGGGCCCAGGGGGCCAAGGAAGAGATCGAGAAGGTCGAATTTCGTATGGTCCTCGGAAACGACTACCAGGTCTGGATCACGTCCGATCAACAGTTGAATTCCGCCGATGTTTCCACCCTGCTCCTGGTGACCCAGGCCGAGGGCAACGTGCAGGACAACACCAACCTGCGCGTCGTGAGCTTTGAGTACGGCCTGCCCACGGCAGTTCAGATCTGGGGTGGAACTCTCGAGATGCAGAACGTGGCCGGCTTTGATTTCTACGGCGAGTACGACCTGAGTTACGCCTATACGAAGTACCCGAACATCACCAAACAGGAACACTCGACCTGGTCTGGAATCGGGGGAGATCGGGCGGCTCAGGCCTGGATGATGAACCTGTCGAGGATCGACTACCCGTATTTCGGGTTCCTCGAGGCCTACAGCATGGATCCGCGCTATACGACGCGGACCTTCACTACTCTGAACTCTGGATTCATCGACTACGAGAGCGAGCGCTTCCACGTCGTCGAACTCGTCGACGACAACGACGACCAGGACCGCTTCCCCGATACGGTGCGCCGCGACTGGATCCGGGGCGACAACGAAGTGTACCCCGGTTGGGACGAGAACAACGACTTCATCTCTGACTTCAACCAGAATGACAACCGTTCGCTGAGCAACTCGATACCGGACTACGAGGAGCCCTTCCTGCGGCATCTGGTCGATCGGCCCGAATACCTTTTCGGCATCGACATGAATCACAACGTGTGGGTCGACCGCTTCGAGAACGACGAGCGGCCCGACTACCCCTATGCAAAGGACCACGAGGGGTACAACATCTACCTGGGGACCCACCTGACTCCCGAGATCAAGGTGAGTGCCGGTGCTCTGCGCGAGGAGCTGATCTCATCGGATCAGAAGAACCGCTCCAACTACCTGCTGTTCACCTTGGATCTCGACACGCCGGACTGGGGGCGTTTCCGCACATTCGAGATGCTGCAGTCGGTGGAGGACGATATCTCCGACGACCTCTTGCAGTGGTTGCCCAACACCAACATCCGCACCGGTGAGGCCTCAGAGATCCAGGATCCTCTCATCGGGCGGGATACCTGGATTAATTCGGCATGGCTCGGCCACGACTACGCCGTGGGAAGCCTGAAGACCGCCAACCATCTGAAGTACGATCTCTACCATCAGCGACTCGACCGCGGCGACCGGACCCCGCTGGGCTTGCGCAAGCGGGACTATTTCCTGGGCATCGTCAACAAGGCCAGCTACGACCTTTCCCTGGGTCCGGTTCGTCTGGAACCCCGTTGGAAGAGCGAGTACCGCAAACAGACTGTGGGCTTGACGGAACTGCGGAAGCGCACCGAACTGACAGAGATCTTCGGCCTGGTGGGCGACATGTCGATTCTCAAGCACACCATGTTGCAGGCGGGCGTCGAGTATCTGGTGTTCAACGATTTTGAGCAAAGTGCCAACGACTCCAGGGGAACCGTATGGGCGGCGCAGTTCACGAACCAGTCAGCCTATCTGGGATACGCGCTGACCATGCAGATGGGTATTCAGATCCGTCGCGACGACCCCAAGGGGGCCAGGGCGCAGACTCTTTCCAAGAGCTTCATTACCGTATACGCCGGCCTTCAGTAATCGACACTGCTGAGGCGGAGCCACGGTGACGCAGTCACTGAGGACCGCTCTGCTCCTGGGTCTTTTCGCGCTCCTGATCCGGGTTGCCTACCTATACGAAATCGGTGACGGCCTCTTCTTCGAGATCCCTCTCGTAGATGCAAAGACCTACGTCGAGGGCGCCCTCCTGTTGCCTGCCACGGGATGGCTCGGTCCTCCCGAGCCGTTCTGGCAGCCACCCCTCTACCCGTACCTGCTCGCCGTGGTCTTCTCGGTATTCGGCGAGGGGGACCTGCTGGCCCCCCGAATATTGCAGGCCCTGCTCGGAGCCTGTATCTGTAGCCTCGTCTACCTGGTAGGGCGGCGGGTATTCACTCACGCCGTCGCCCTGGGCGCCGGCGTGGTGGCGGCGCTGTACGGCCCCCTGATCTATTTCGGCGGTGAACTGCTGCCGGCCCTTGTCGGCACCGCCCTCAATCTGCTTCTCGTGCACCTCCTGCTACTCGCTCCCGTTCGTGCGCGGAGACGGTATCTGCTGATTGGGGGCCTTCTCGGCCTGTCGTCGCTGGCAGTGGCCAACGTCCTGTTGTTCCTGCCCTTCCTCCTGCTCTGGCTGTGGCGACAGAACACCACCGAGCCACGGCGGGTCATACGGGCGGCCCTGGTCGTGGCTGGTTGCGGTCTCATCATCCTGCCGGTGACGGCGCGCAACCTCTTCGTCGGCGGCGACGCGGTACTGATCTCCTCCAACGCCGGGATCAACTTCTTCATCGGCAACAATCCCGACTCCGAACAGACGGTCAGCATCCGCCCCGGCCGGCAATGGTCGGAACTGGTGGAGACACCCGAGTCTGAGGCCGGCATCGAACGACCATCGGCCAAGTCTCAGTTCTTCTTCCGCCGTTCGTTGCGATTTGCACGCGATGACCCCGCAGGTTTCTCGGGTGCCATGCTGCGCAAACTGTTCCGGTTCTGGCAAGGCGATGAGCCGAAGCGCAACCTCGATCTCTACTGGGCCCGGCGGGACTCTGATCTGCTCAGCCTGCTGCTGTGGCGTGGCACGGGAATGGCCTTTCCCTTCGGCCTTGTCGCTCCTCTCGCCCTGGTAGGCCTGTTCGCCTATCTGCGTCAGCCGGGCGGCGGCACCCCGAACGGGCGGCTCCTGGCGGGCTTCCTCCTCGTCTACATGCTCTCCGTGGTTCTCTTCTTCGTTACCTCCCGCTACCGGTTGCCGGCAGTGCCCTTCCTGCTGCTGTTTGCCGCCTACGGTGTCCACACCATCGCCAGAACCGACCGGCGACTGCGCCACGTGACAGGTCTCGCTGGCCTGATCGTCCTCTGCAACGTGGGTATGGAGCCCATGCCCGCCCGAGCTGACACCCAACAGCTCTACTGGGAAGGATACGCCTACAAGAAGAAGGGCATGCCGGCCAACGCCGTGCAGAATTTCCGACGGGTACTCAGGCAGGATCCGAACCACGGCGGCGCCCTGTTGGGACTGGCGGAGATGCACGACCGTCGTCAGGAGTATTCCGAGGCCGCCGACCTGTATGAGAGATTCCTGCGGGTCCATCCCCGATCGGACCCGGCGCGGTATCAACTGGCCGGCACCCTTCTCAAGACGAAGCGTTTCAGCGACGCCATCCGGGAGTACGAGGTCATTCTGCGCGACCGGCCAGACTGGGCGCCGCTGCTCGGGCAGCTTGCCCTAGCCAACGTCATGGAAGGTCGACACGACCAGGCCCTCGAGTTCTACGGGCGCACTCTCGAGATTCAACCCGATTCTGCCGTGGTCCGATACCAGCTCGCCCGGTTGCAGGGGGCCATGGGCGATACCGTATCGGCCATGGCTGAGTTCAGACGCCTGGTAGCGCAGGACTCGAGCAAAGCCGAGTATCGGATCCGCCTGGCGGAGCTCCTTGTCGGCCCGGTGGCAACAGCCGGGCGCAGCCTTGTTGGGGACGGTCGCACCGACGAAGCAGAGGCCCTGTTGAGGACTGCCATCGACCTGGATCCAGTCTCGGACGAGGCGCGTTGGAGCTTGGGTTTACTGCTGGCACGTCAGGACCAGTACGAAGCTGCTCTACCGCACTTCGAACGATTGCTGGAACTGAATCCTGGTGATCCTCTCGTCCACCACTGCCTCGGGAATCTGCATAGCCGTCTCGGACAGGATGGTGAGGCACAGCGACAGTTCAGACTGGCAGCCGGCGCCAGGCGAGCCGGAGAAAACCGTCGCCTTGCGGAGAGTCAGATCAGAGATCAGGTGGAGCGGTTCCTGGGGGGGCCGTGATGTCCTGTCAGTAGGCGACGCCGATGACGACAGCCTTGTCGTCCTGGATGGCGTCTCCCTCTACGGCCAGGCGCGCCACGTACAGACCGGGCGGCACCAGCCTGCCGGCGTCATCGCGGCCGTTCCAGCGCTTGTCCTCATAGCGGCCGTTGGCCTCGAAGCCGTCGTGGAGCGTACGCACCCGGCGGCCGCTCAGATCGAAGATGTAGATCTCGACGCGCCGATCGGCACTCAGTGACAGCAGGTTGTACTCGACCGTCGTCTCGTCGTTGAGCCCGTCCCCATTGGGGGTGAAGGGATTCGGCGCGACGGTGACCCGGTCGAGGAGCCGCCCGCCGATCAGGGTGGGACTCAGGACCGTAGTACCCGAGAAGTCGTCCTCGTCGTCGGCATCCAGTATGGCGGCGTTTCCCGATGCCGACAGTTGCTGGGCACCGGGTTCGGCCGACAGTTGCACGGAGGACTGGAAGTTGGTGCTGTACGTGAGCACACCGGTACGAAACTCGATCGTTACCAGCGTGCCATCCTCGGTTACGTGAGGGAGGCGCAACCGGAAACCCTCGGACTCGACAGCCAGGATCTCAAAGCCCTCGACCAGG